>CAZKBY010000159.1:0-5863 GCA_964550915.1 uncultured Eubacteriales bacterium
CAACAGCAGAGATTATGCATTGCCCGCCTGATTGCCGTGGAGCCGGAGATACTCCTCATGGATGAACCTTGCTCTGCCCTCGATCTCATTGCCACAGAAAGGATCGAGGACTTGTTGCGAGAGCTGAAGAAACAATACACGATCGTTATCGTGACCCATAACATGCAGCAGGCAGCGCGAGTCTCCGATTTCACAGGCTATTTTCTGCTCGGGGAGCTTGTCGAGTTCGGGGAAACAGCGACCATTTTTACCGCTCCCCGCGACCGGCGGACAGAGGACTACATCACCGGCCGGTTCGGCTGATGGGGCATCTCCGTTTCCCTGCTGGCGTTGCAGGGGATGACGTCGGGCCACTCCCTCTCGATCACGGGATCGAATCACTGATACAGAGCGGCCTGCCGTTGAGAAGGGTGGAAAAGTTCCGCTTGAAATGCTAAACTTTTCAAAGTGTTTTTTCGTTATTATGGAGAAGGGAGAAATCAAATGAGAAAGGTGTTTTTCCTTTGCAGCCTCCTTGGCCTTGTCTTGCTTTCTGCCTGCGTCATTGCTGTCGTCGATTACTCATCTTCAGACGGCCGCTGGACGCCGAGGAGCTCTTTCCGCAGGACCTTAGACTTGGGGCCCGGCGGCACGGTTTCTCTCAAAAATGCCAGGGGAGATATCGAAGTTGAGGGCTGGGGCGAAGAAAAAGTCGAGATTTCCGCCGAGGAGAGAAGGACCTTTCCGTCGGCTCGCCGATTTTATGTGTCAAGCTGGAGGCAGTCCGGGCTTAATGTTCGGGTCGAATCGTCTCCGGGCAGCGTCCGCATCGAGACAGACCCGGCCATCCAAAGAGATGAGGCCCGGCGGGTCAATTTTGCCCTTTTCGTTCCCCACTCCGTCCGCCTCCAGAGTATTAGAAACAAGAGCGGAGACGTCCGGGTGGCTGATATATACGGGAGTGTCGAATTGGACTTGGGCGAGGGAACGGTCAAGATCGAGAACTTCTCGGGTTCGGTTGATGTCCGGCTCGGGACGGGCGACGTCGAGGCAGAACTCCTCGACCTCAGGCAGGAGGATGAAGTCCGGATAACGACGGAACGAGGCGACATCCGACTCTATCTCGAACCTCAAGCCGAGGTCCGGCTGGAGGCCAGTGCGCCCAGGGGGAATGTCCTCAGTGATTTTGACCTCGGGAAAGAGGAGGGGCCGGCTCAGAAAACCAGGCTTGCACTCACGGCCTTCAACGGCGACATCCGGATAAAAAAAGGCAAGGAATAATCCTCTCGAAGGGAAGAGACAAGATGGATGAGACGAAAAAAGTCGTTCAAACGGCCGCCGGCTTGCTCGTTTTATTGATTGCGGCGGCGCTTCTTTATTATTTCTTGATCTACAAAAGGAGCAAGGGGACTCCTGTCGCTGCAGAGGCGCCTCCTCCTGTTGAGCCAAAGGTGGAGACGGTCCCGGCAGAGGAAAAGCTGCTGCCGGCGCTCCCGCTCGTCGAGCTTGACAAGAGCGATGAGCTCGTCCGTCAGCTCGCCAAAGAGCTTTCCTCGCATCCCAAGATTGCTCTCTGGCTGAGGAGCAAGGACTTGATCCGGCGGTTCACGGCCGCTGTCGATAATATCGCCAACGGCCTCAGTCCGAGGCCGCACATCGATTTTTTTGTCCCCGAAGGAGAGTTCAAGGTCATCAAGCGGGGTGATCTCTATTATGCCGATCCCGACGGGTACATCCGCTACGACGCTGTTGTTGATGTTTTCGTCTCCCTGGACAGTAAAAAGAGCGTCACTCTTCTGCGGGGATTAAAGCCTCTTTTCCAGGAAGCTTACAGGGATCTGGGGTATCCCAACAAAGACTTTGAGGACACTCTTGTCAGGGCCATTGATGAACTCCTGAGAACTCCCGTTGTTGATGGAGACATCCTCCTGGAAAAAGCGGTCGCCAACTACATCATGGTCGACCCCCCTCTGGAAGGCCTCAGCGATGCCCAGAAGCATCTTCTACGTATGGGGCCGGAGAATGTCGGAGCTGTCCAGGCCAAACTGAGGGAGATGGCCGCTGCCCTTGGAGTCCCTGACGCCCGACTGCCCCAGCCTCGCCTCTATCAACCTCAGAGGTAGCGTCTTGAGGCTGCCCGGCCGGACGTTAGTTCTCCTTCTCTTTGCTCTCCCAGCGGAAAGGCTCGGGAAGGCTGAAATCGGGGATGAGATGGTCTTCCGGGCTGAAAGAATCGGGCTGGATGAACGTGGTTTCAAAACCCAGCTCTTCGGCCTTTGCCAGGACCTCCTGATACTCTTCAGCCAGGAGCGGCCTCCGCAGTTCTTGGGGCGCCTTAAAGCAGGGATAGTATTGGCTCATCAGGCTCAGGCAGACTTCTGAAGTTAGACTCTCGGCCAGCCATTCGAGGATCGCTGCTGAATCTTTCGTCAAGCCCGGCAAAACGAGGTGCCTGATGATCAATCCCTCCCGGGCGATTTCGTCCTCGTCCAGGATGAGGCGGGGTTTCTGGCGGTGCATCTCCTGGATGGCCAGGCTGGCCTGGCTGAAATAATCCGGAGCCGCGGAGTAACGCGTTGAGGACTCGGTTGAAAAATATTTCAGGTCGGGGAGATAGATGTCGATAATTCCTTCAAGATGTTTGATGACGTCAGCTTTTTCGTAGCCGTTAGAGTTGTAAACGAGTGGAATGGAGAGGCCGAGCTCGCAGGCAATGCGGAGAGCCCTGAGGATTGGCAGGATGAGGTGGGTAGGCGACACAAGATTAATGTTAAGAGCACCCTCGGCCTGGAGCCTGATCATCATCCGGGCCAATTCCTCCGCAGTGACCGTTTTCCCCTGGCCGAGCCAGCTCAACTGGTAATTCTGGCAAAAGCAGCACTTGAGGTTGCATCCCGTGAAGAAGATTGTCCCAGAACCCCTTGTTGGCCGGGCTTTTTGTGCTTTCGGCTCCGCGCCGTAAGAGGTGCCGCTCAGGACCGGCTCCTCGCCATAGTGGAGAAGGGCATGAGAGACGGCGGCTTCCCGACCGCTCTGGCAAAATCCCTCCTCGCCGTGCTCCCTGTCTGCTCTGCACTCGCGGGGGCAGAGACGGCAGGCGTGCTCATGGGCGGCCAGGCTTTCCAGCGCCAGGTCTATTTTCCTTATCTTTTCTATCGAATCCATCGCTTCAGCCTATTTTAGCACAACCTCCTTTGGCATTTATCTGTCATTTTCGGAGTATCTTTGTTTTTGCGACTTGACGCTATGATTGAGAGAATGGCACGGCGTTAGTCCCCGCAACGCCCGCAGCGTAGGGGACCCCTCTCTTGATGGGTGCGGAGCGAGGACGGACGGCGACGCGCCGTGACAGGACCTTATTCCTAAACTTAGTCGTCACGGAAATGGAGATGCTTCGGTCTTTTTCCTTGACAGCCTGCGATGACCTGTATTAATTAAGGGGGACCCGATCGCGAAGAGAAGAAGATGGAGCTCATCACGAGGTTCCTGGATTTTATCGTCCACCTGGACAAACATCTGAGCGCGCTCATTCAGCAATTTGGGCTGGGGACCTACCTGATTCTTTTCATCGTCATCTTCTGCGAGACGGGGCTGGTCATCACGCCTTTTCTTCCCGGCGATTCTCTCCTGTTTGCGGCCGGGACATTTGCGGCGGCTAAGGCGCTTCACATCGGGTGGCTGTTCGTCGTCCTCAGCGCCGCAGCGGTCATCGGCGATACAGCCAACTACTGGATCGGTCATTTCGTCGGGCCAAAGGTTTTCCGCAAGGAGAAAACGCGCTTTTTTAAAAAAGAATACCTTGACCGGACGCACCGTTTCTACGAAAAATACGGCGCTGAGACAATCATCATCGCCCGTTTTGTGCCCATCATCCGGACGTTCGCGCCGTTTGTCGCGGGAATCGGGAGGATGAGCTACTGGAAGTTCATCAGCTACAACGTCATCGGCGGAGTCGGCTGGGTTGCTGTTTTTGTCTTCGGCGGCTATTTTTTTGGCAACATTCCCTTCGTCAAAAGGAATTTCAGCCTGGTCATTCTCGCCATCATCATCATTTCTTTGATCCCCGGGTTTGTTGAGTTCCTCCGCCATCGGCGGGAGGGGCGTCAGGCCAGGTCATGAAGGATTTTTTTTAGAGAAGGCAGGGTAAGAGCTTTATAGTCTGTCAGGTCGGTGTGGAGAGGGGTGACGGAAATGAAACCGCGGGCCACGGCGCTCGTATCGCTGGTCTCATCTCCCACAGGGGTAGGGTTTCCCGCTCCGATCCAGTAATAAAGGTTTTCGCGGGGGTCTTTTTTCTCGATGATTTCCGGGTTGTACCGTTTTTCACCGAGCTTGGCGATCTTGACGCCCTTGACAGGAGGCGGTGGGATGTTAATGTTCAGGGTGAGCCCCTGGGGAAGGGTCGCTTTGATCAAACGCGCTGTCAGGCCGGCCACGAACCCGGCCGCGAAGTCAAAATAAAACTTGCCCGCATCGTCGGCCAAGACCGAAGCGGCTACCGAAGTTACACCCAGAAACGTCCCCTGGATGGCCGCAGCCACTGTGCCAGAGTAGGAAATATCCTGCTGTCCCAGGTTGGGCCCCCGATTAAGCCCGGAAATGATCAGGTCAGCGCCGCGGGGCAGGAGCTTTCTGAGACCCAGGTAGACGCAGTCGGCCGGAGTCCCGTCCACGGCGAAGACATTCATTTTGATCTTTTCGACTCTGAGGGGCCGGCGAAGGGTGAGAGAGAGCGAGGTCGCGCTCTTTTCTCTATCCGGCGCCACGATGAATATGTTTCCCAGTTTCCAGAGGCGGCGTCGGAGGGCCTGTATCCCCTCCGAGAAGAATCCGTCGTCGTTGGTGAGGAGGATGAGAGGTTTTGAGCTCATCTTCAGGAACGGACCATGACGAGAATCATCTTGAATCTTTCGACAGCCCCAAGAGCGTGGGGCTGGTTGGCCGGCATGATGATCATCTCCCCCTCGCCCAGGCGATGGCGGCAGCCTGAGATCATGATCTCCGCCTGGCCGTCGATAATTATAACAAGGGCGTCGAAAGGAGCTGTGTGTTCGCTGAGCTGCTGACCTTTGTCAAAGGCAAAAATGGTCACGGTACCGGTCGGCTGGTTGATGATCTCCCGGCTGACGACCGCACCCGTCTGATAATCGACTAAAGACTGAACCAGATGAGCCTGACCCAGAAGCTGGCCGTGTGTCTTCTGTTTCTTAACCGGACTCATTTCACTTCTCCTCTCTGGATTCCTTCAAAGAATATTGGCTGCCACCAAAAAAACAAAAATCGGGACGGGCGGATTTGAACCGCCGACCCCACGCACCCCAAGCGTGTGCGCTACCAAGCTGCGCCACGTCCCGAAGAGAGAGGTATTATAGCAAAAAAAAATTTCTTTTTTACAGCTTGCGCGTCCCTTTTTCCAGGGCTGTGGCGATTTCCTGGAGTTGATCCCGGACCTCCGAAAGCAGTTTTTTCAAGCGGTCAGGATGGACCGGTTCAGCGGGCTTCTGGCCAAACTCTGCCTCAATCCGTCTTTTGGCTCCAGCCAAGGTGAGTTTTTCTTTGACCAGAAGTTCTTTCAACCGGAGGATGATCGTGAGGTCTTTGGGCCGGAAAATTTTCTGGCCGCTTCCTGTCTGGCCCACGCGAAGGAAGGGGAATTCCTTCTCCCACCTTTCGATGACCTTGGCGTCAAGCCCGGCAAGGCGGCTGACTTCCTCCAGCTTATAGAAGAGTTTTTCCTGGATTTTGCCGTTTGGGGTCTTTTCGGCCACAGGAATTTCCTTCCTTTTCTTGGCGCTCAATCGTAACAATATCATGTCTGCAGGGCAGCGTCAAGGCAGCATCGTGGCGCGTCTTGCAAAGAACATGTCTTTGGGATGATCTCCGA
>CAZKBY010000160.1:0-5852 GCA_964550915.1 uncultured Eubacteriales bacterium
ATCTTGTTTATCATCAAGCCGGCAGACAAGCGGCATCAAACGCTCGGGTCGGCGGGGGGGCCCCCGAACCACGCCACCCGTCGGGCGATTCTGTGGGGTTCCAGGAAAGAATTGCGCCAAGTAGTTATCTGGTGATGTCTTTCTTCCATGATTTGTCTTTGCGGTCGTAACCCTTTTTTCCCTTCTTGCTCGAGTGGGGCTTGGTCGGCGGAGGGAGGGGCCGGCGGACCTGTTTCCAGGCTGGTTTCTGGCGTCGGTCAACCTGATGCGGCATCTTTTTTTATCCGATGATCTCAAAGGGCGATAATCTCGGCCTCGAGCTTGTCTGGATCTAAAAGCGCGACCGTGCCTTTTCCCGTGAGCCAGCCTCCCGCCTCGCCCGGGTTGAGGACGAGCGTCTTCTCTTCTTTTTTCAGCTCAGGTTTGTGGGTATGCCCGAAAATGACGATATCATAATTTCCGGAGGTGGCATATTTTCCCACTGAAAAGTGATAATGGACAAGAAGGAATTTCCGGCCGGAATGAACGAAGACAAAAGGAGCTTCCTTGACCTCGCCAGATCCTTCCAGAGCCTTCTCCAGCCCTATTTTCTCGCCATCGCAGTTGCCAAACACGGCTTTGATCGGGCAGCCTAAAGCTCCGAGCTCTCTGGCGGCAAACGGAGCGATAATGTCGCCGGCGTGGAGGACGAGGTCGCACCCCGCGTCCTTAAATAGCGCCACTGCCCTCCGGATCATGGTTACGTTGTCGTGGGAATCCGACATCACCCCGATCATGGCCTTCTTCCTTTTGGCAATTATACAGGCTTTTCCAGTCGCAGGGGAAGAGGCAGGCTGAACGTTGCTTTTTCGTTCGGCTTCCTCTCGAACGGCCTATCACTCTCAAGAAAAACCTGAGCATAAGTTCAATTTGACGGATTCCTCCCGTTTTGTCCAGGGCAGAAGCGATTCTTTTAAGGAGTCTTTGAAACACTATTAATTACCCTGGCGATTTTTATGTCAACGTCTAATCCGGAGAGCTTGTTTTGAGGGGGAAATGCGCCGAGACGGAGCGCTTCTTTATATAACGCCTCAACAATACGGATATTCCTTGAAAAATCGGCCTTTTCTTGGCGAAGAACTGTCTTTTCCAGGCTCCGGACGGCTTTTTTGTTCTTAATCAATTTTCAGGGCGTTTCTTGATTTTAGCTTTTATATTATAACACATTTTTCGCCCATCGCCGCCGAGAATTATTGTCTCGAAAACAATTTGTCCTCTGCATCAATAAGTTTGGTCTTTCCTTTCTCCAGCTCTCTCAGCCGCTTCCGCGCGGCCTGGAGGTCGAGCAGTTTTCTTGCTTCTGAAAAAGACTTTTGTTAAAGTTTTGGGCAGATAGGCGTTTAACAAGCTTTAGTCAAAAGCGATGAAAAGGATTGTTCACAAATCCCGAGATTTCAGGGAAGCCGAACTCTGGGACATAAAACAGCAGGTGAGTTTGAGCCCTGAAGAAAGACAAAAGGCCGCCAAGGAGCTGAAGGCAAGGGTCTTCGGGAGCCAGACGAAAGATGTTCGAGACCGCTTTGGAGTTCCTCCGAACCGTATCGATTTAGTCAGTTCAATCACCGGAGTGACTTTTGGAGAAGCCTGGAAATTTAGGACTCGTGAAAAGATCAAAATCAAAAAACGTCTCTGCTCTTTTTTTTCATTGGCTTAGACCAACTCATTAAAAACAAAGAAGGTGTCGGTCGGCACAAGGATTTTGAGGATCTAAAATACTTGCGGGCTGCGGCCAAAAAAAGAAAAAAGTAATCAGCGGTAGACGGCGCTGTGGGGAGAGGGTAGATGAAATGCCCGAGATGCCAGGAGAATAATGCAGAAAGCATAAAGCGCCTTATATTGACACTCCAGGGCTAAATTCCTTAAAATACAGGCGTTCGGTTGATCCGAAGGCGCGTAGCTCAGTGGTAGAGTGCTTCCTTGACGCGGAAGAGGTCGAGGGTTCGATACCCTCCGCGCCTACCATCGACATGAACTGAGTATTCAAGAGGAAAAAGAGAAGATTGTCCGCCCCTCTCTCCCGCCTATTGAATACTTTTAAACCATAGGGTGCTAAAGATGAACGTTAAAATCGAGGGGTCTACTTTCTCAGTGGAGAAAGGCACGCGGCTCGAAGACCTCGTGGCCAAGATCAGCCCGGACCGGACTCCTGTCTTAGCTCGGGTGGAGGGCGAGGTCGCCGGCCTCGATTTTCGCCTCGACAAAGAGGCCACCGTCGAGCTCATCTACGCTGACTCCGAAGAAGGCCTCGACATCCTCAGGCACAGCGCCGCCCACCTTCTGGCCCACGCCGTCGTCGAACTCTTCCCCGGCACCCGCTACGGAATCGGACCGGCCGTCGAGAACGGGTTTTACTATGATTTTCTCCGCGAAACCCCCTTCAGCGTCCAGGACCTTGAGGCGATAGAAGTTAGGATGAGGAAGATTGCCGGCCAGAATCTGCCCATCGAGAAGGTGAGGCTTTCCAAGAGCGAGGCTATTGAAATCTTCATGCAGGCCGGTCAAACCCTCAAGGTCGAGCTCATCGAGGAGAAAGGCGGAGAGACAGTCACCTGCTACAGGCAGGGGGATTTCATCGATTTTTGCCTCGGTCCCCACGTTCCCTCAACCGGCATTATCAAAAACTTCAAGCTTCTCTCGGTGTCTGGCGCCTACTGGAAAGGAGACGAGAAAGGGCCGCAGCTCCAGCGGATCTACGGCACCGCCTTTTTCGAGAAAAAACAGCTGGCCCACTACCTGAACCTGCTCGAGGAAGCCCGGAAAAGGGACCACCGCCGGCTGGGCCAGGAGCTTGACCTTTTCAGCTTTAACGAAGACTTAGGCGCAGGCCTGGTCCTCTGGCATCCGAAAGGAGCGACGATCCGCCACATTATCGAAGAGTACTGGCGGGAGGAGCATTTGAGGGACGGCTATGAGTTCCTTTACACCCCCCACGTTGGCAAGTTAGACATCTGGCGGAAAAGCGGCCATACCGAATTCTATGAAGCCATGTTTCCTTGCCTCCTGACCGAAGGGGTCGAGTACGAGCTCAGGCCGATGAACTGCCCCTTCCACATCATGGTCTACAACTCCCGGCAACGGAGCTACCGCAACCTCCCCCTCCGTTGGGCCGAGCTCGGCACCGTCTACCGGTTCGAGCGGAGCGGCGTTCTCCACGGCCTCCTGCGGGTCCGCGGCTTCACCCAGGATGACGCTCATATCTTCTGCCGGGAAGACCAGCTTGAGGACGAAATCAAAGGAGTCATTTTTCTGGCCTTGCGGCTCTTCAAGACGTTCGGCTTCAATGACTATGATGTTTTTCTCTCGACCAGGCCGAAGAAATATGTCGGCCGGCCGGAAGACTGGGACAAGGCGACCCGCGCTCTGGAGCGTTCCCTCCAGGCTGCCAGCCTCAGTTACCGGGTTGACGTCGGTGAGGGCGTTTTCTACGGGCCCAAGATCGACATTAAGATCAAGGATGCCATCGGCCGGTCCTGGCAGTGCACGACCGTCCAGTTGGATTTCAACCTGGCTGAAAGGTTTGACCTCAGCTATGCCGGCGAAGACGGGAAGATGCACCGGCCCTTCCTCATCCACAGGGCCCTTTTAGGCTCGCTGGAGAGGTTTTTCGGCGTCCTGGTCGAGCACTACAACGGCAATTTCCCGCTCTGGCTGGCGCCTGTTCAGGTTATCGTCCTCCCGATCGCCGAGAGGCACTCGGATTACGCTGTCTCTTTGGACAAGAAACTCAAGGAACACGGCTTGAGGTCGGCGGTCGACCTGAGCCACGAAAAGATCGGACATAAAATCAGGGAAGCCGAGAGCCAGAAGATCCCGCTCCTCCTCGTTGTCGGAGACAAAGAGATGGCCAGCGGCACAGTCTCCCTCCGTGTCCACACCCAGGGCGACAAGGGCCAGGTCGAGGTGGCTCAATTCCTTGAAAAAATCATCCGTTTGAATGAAAATAAATCTCCAATGCTCGCTTTTTAAAGGAGGCCACGCATTATCAAGAGACACACTTTCTATCCTGCTCCAAGGAAGGCAAGACCTCATCGGGTTAACGAAATGATTCACGCGAAGGAAATCAGGGTCATCGACGAAGAAAAAAAACAGATCGGCATTCTGCCCGTTCCTGAAGCCCTGACGATTGCCAGGCAGAAGGGCCTGGACTTGGTTGAGATAGCGGCTGAGGCCAACCCCCCTGTCTGCCGGATAATGGATTATGGGAAATTTCTGTACGAAGAGCACAAGAAAGCTCAGGAAGCAAAGAAACACCAGAAGCAGGTTCAGCTCAAGGAGATCAAGTTCCGGCCGAAGATCAGCATCCACGATTATACCTTCAAGATGCGCCATGTCCGGAGGTTCCTCGAAGAAGGGAACAAGGTCAAAATAACGATCATGATCCGGGGGAGAGAGCGGTCGAGGCCGGAATTAGCCCAGCAGATTCTCGACCGGGTTTTAGAGGATGCCCGTGAGTTTGGCCGCCAGGATGGAGAGACGAGAAAACAGGAATGGGCCATGTCCGCCCTGTTAGTTCCAGTCAAGTCAGGAGGAAAAGATGCCAAAGCTAAAGACACACAGGGGGGCCAAAAAGAGGTTCAAGGTAACGGCGACCAAGAAAATCGTCCATAGCAAAGCGTACAAGAGCCATCTTCTGGCCAAAAAGAAACCCAAGAGGAAAAGAACTTTAGGGAAAAGGGTAGTGGTGAGCCGGGCTGACCGGGCCACGATCAAGAAGATGCTGCCTTACGCGTTCTGAGAGAAAGCGAGGAATGATATGCCACGAGTCAAAAGAGGACCGCGAAGAAAAGCCCGCCGGGCGAAAATTCTCAAGCTGGCCAAGGGCTACTGGGGAGCGAGAAGCCACAATTACCGCATCGCCAAAGAGGCCGTGGAGAAATCACTTCTCTATGCCTACCGCGACCGACGCAACCGCAAAAGGGACTTCCGGCGGCTCTGGATCATCAGGATTAAAGCTGCCGCTGAGGAGAACGGCCTCTCCTACAGCCGTTTCATCTTCGGCTTGAAAAAGCTCCGCATCGAACTCGATCGGAAAATCCTGGCCGACCTGGCCGTGAACTCACCCGCGACGTTCGCGACTCTTGTCCAAAAAGTTAAAGAGAGCGCGACAGCTTGAGATGAAAAAATTCGAAGCGAAAATAAAGGAACTCAGAAAAAAGTTCGACGAGGCCCTGGAAAAAGCCGGGGGGCAAAGAAAACAGCTCCAGGAACTTCGTCATGAGTTCCTCAGCCGGAAAAGAGGACACATCACGCTCCTTTTTGAAGAGCTGAAGGATCTTCCCGTCGAGGAAAGACCGGCTTACGGCAAGCTTCTCAACGAATTTAAGAATTATGTCCTGGGGAAGCTCCCCAAGGATGTCACCGTCAAACCGTCGGCGGTGAAATCGAAAGCCACTCTCCTCAAACCCACTGTTACGGCCGGGAAGAGGGAGGACCTGACCCTGCCCGGCAGGAACGTCTACTGGGGAGCGCCCCACCCGGTCATGCTCTTCGCCCAGGAGATCGAGGACATTTTTCTGGCCATGGGCTTTTCCGTCGCCGAGGGGCCGGAGATCGAAACGGATTACTACAACTTCGAAGCGCTCAACTTCCCCCCGCATCACCCGGCCAGGGATGACTGGGACACCCTCTACCTGAGCGACGACCTGCTCCTGCGGACGCACACCTCGCCGATGCAGATCCGGGTGATGGAGAAAAACAAGCCGCCCATCCGGATCATCATTCCCGGCCGCGTCTTCCGCCGCGAAGCCATCGACCCGACTCACCTGCCTATGTTCTACCAGGTCGAAGGGCTGGTCGTGGACGAAGGCGTAACC
>CAZKBY010000161.1:0-5840 GCA_964550915.1 uncultured Eubacteriales bacterium
TTCTTTCAGTGTTCGTGGCCGTGACGCTCTCCCCGAACATCGTCGGCAAGCACGGCGTCGGGAAGTCCCTCCTGATCACGGCTCTTGCCGTCGGAGCGATCTGGATGATGTACACCGTCATCGGCCAGGTGATCAGCCGGGCCGCATCAGAGGAGCTGAAAAAAAGGAGCCGAAATCCATCTGCGGACAAAAAAAGAGACGAAGGAGTAATCAGGGCCGTCATCATGGGCATTCGATTCTTACTTTGATTGATGGGATTATCAGGGATGACTTTATTAGACTGCAGCGGTCGTCATACGAAGTTCTTCCGCCCGCCAACGACCCTGAAAAACTTGATGCGTGCGGGGCTGTCAGCGGTGCTTCTATGCTCGGCCTTGATCTTTCTGGCGTCTTTTTCCGGCGCCTTCGGCTGCACCATCGTTATGGCCGCCCGGGACGGCCTCGTCCTTGTCGAGAATAACGAGGACCGCGATCACCCGCAAGCGATCGTGACCTTCATCCCGGCGACGGAGACTATCACGGCCGGATCGTATTCGGTTATGACGACGGTCCAGTGCAGGGAGGAATGAACGATCAGGGGAAACGATTTTGTAGGAAATAGAGTTATTGTGAGTTGATTGGGAGGCTAATAGTGAGAGGTTGAGGAATGAGCAAATTCTATCAGAAAATTTTCGCCTTCCTCGGAGTGATCTTCTGCCTGAGCATCATCTGGTCGTACCAGGCAGACTCGCTCGAAAAAAGCGCGCAAGAAGATGACCTAAGATCCGTCTCCGACACCCGGGAATATCTCAAGCGTCTGGAGAAGCTCGGGTTTGGCGGAGTCGTTCTCATCAGCCGCGGCGGCGCTCCTCTTCTCGCCCAGGGATTCGGGCTGGCGGACAGGGAGCGGGGCATCCGCTGGACTCCGGCTACGGTCTCGACAATCGGCTCGATCACCAAACAGTTCACGGGAGCAGGCATTCTCAAACTCCAGGAAGACGGGCTCCTCCGCGTCACAGAACCAATCTCAAAGTATTTCCAGGATGTCCCCGAGGACAAGCGGGCGATCACCCTTCATCATCTCCTGACCCACTCGTCGGGGCTTTTAGACCCGGAAAAAATCGGCGATTGGGACCCGATCGGCCGGGATGAATACGTCCGCTTTGTCCTCGCTGAGCCCCTGGCCTTTCCTCCTGGCAAAGGATACGAATATGCCAACGCCAACTTCAGCTTACTTGCGGCCATCATCGAACAATTGACAGGAAAGCCGTACGAGAAGTTCATCCGAGATCGGCTTTTCCTCCCCTGCGGAATGTACGAGACAGGATACGTCCTGCCGCTCTGGGGGAACGAACGGATAGCTCAGGGATACAGGGGAAATAACCTCTGGGGAACGGTGCTGGGGCGTCCCATGGCTGAGGACGGCCCCTACTGGGGGCTCCGCGGCAATGGCGGAATCCACTCGACGGCCTTCGACATGCTCCGCTGGGCCATGGCCTTGATGGAGGCCCGGGTTCTCTCGCGAGAATCATTGGAGGCCTACTGGACGCCCCACGTGAGTGAAGGCGGGAATTCCTCCTACGGTTACGGCTGGGTTATCACGACGGGCCCCGGCGGTGAAAAAATTATTACCCACAATGGCGGCAACATGATCTTTTTCGCCGACATGGCCATCGTCCCGGAGCGCAAGCTCGTCGTCTTCCTCCAGACCAACGTCATAGCTGACGTCCCGGGCGTAAACCGCCTCCTGGAGCGGATAGGCGCCCGGATGCTCGCCGGAAAGCCGTATCCCGAGATCCCTGACGTGGTTGATATTGCGGCCGGCACTATCGCTTCCTTCGCCGGACGCTACAAGCTGGACGGCAATGCGGGTGTGATCATTGTCACCGCCGAAGGAAACACGCTTGTCCTGGAAGCGGAAGGGCAGCGGGCTTTCACTTTTCTCCACTCGGTAGAACCAATTGAGGTTGGGCGCACCGAGCGCCTCAATCAAATCCTGGACAGGATTATGGCCGCCTGTCGGACGGGCGATTTCGTTCCCCTCAAAAAGGCCTATCAGGGCCGGGTCTCCCTGGAGAGGCTGAGCCAGCGCTGGAAGGAGATGATGGGCAACATCGAAGAAAGGCTCGGCCCGCTTCGTGGTCACCAGGTTCTGGGAACGGCCAGGATGGAGGAACGCGACGAGACGGTCGTCCGTTTCATCTTTGAGCAGGGCTCCGAAAACAGGACCTATGTTTGGGATAAGAGCGCGGAGCCCCATCTCCTGGGAATGTCCATGAGCGGCCTTTCCACGCGCCTAAAATTTGTCCCTGTAGCTGAGAGCGCATTCGCTTCGTGGGACGGCGGGATCAGGCCTTCCAAGCGTCTCCGCTTTGAAAAGGACGCAAATGGCCTGAAGCGCTTGCAGTTAGGAAGCGGCCCCCTGCGAATCGAGGGAGCACAAAATAAGCCGATCTGATTCTTTGTCGATTTCTTGATCATTTATCGCCGGGAGTAAAGTTGTCCAACACATCGAGGTCGGACCATACTATTTTCTTTATTATCTAACAATTAACACTTATTTTCGCTCTCTCCACGACGGTAAAAACGAGAATCTTGGGCCAACGTTTATCGCAAAAAAGAGCACCTTGAGGGTTAATATAGATGGACCATCTTCATCTATAAAAGAATTAACGTAATTACGTAGGCTGTCCCCAATTTATAAGTGGAGGTCTGCTATCACTGGAGCGTGATCCGAGGGGGTAGGTTTTTGCCTTTTCCTCGGCCAGAGGTCAACTTCGATGCTTTTGATTTTTTTAAACAGGCCAGAAGTGGCCAGTATATAGTCGAGCCGCATTCCCTGGTCTTTCCAGATGGCTCCGCCGATGTAATCCCACCAGGTGAACTGCCGCTTCTCCGGGTAAAGGCGCCGAAAGGCGTCCACAAGTCCCCAATCGAGCAGGCTCTCGAACGCCGCCCGTTCCTCCGGCATCGTGCCGATCATGTCAGCGAGCGCCTCCGGCGAATAGACGTCGATGTCCTGGTGAGCGACGTTGAAATCGCCGACTAGAAGAACAGGATCCCGGGTCGTGAAATTTTTCGACAGGAGGGCGACGAGGTTCTTGTACCAGTCCTGTTTGTAATCGAATTTCTCGGTGCCCCGGACGTCTCCGTGAGGAGCATAGATATTGAGAATATGGATGCCCTCGATCCTGGCCCGAAGGAGTCGCTTCTGCTCATCCCAGGAGCCGTGGGCAAAACCTTTTTCGACTGACTGGACAGGCATTCTGGCGAGGATGGCGACGCCGTTGTAAGCCTTCTCGCCAAAAACGTGGCAGTGGTAGCCAACTTTTTCAAAGTCTTCGGCCGGAAAGCCCTGGTCTTCCGTCTTCAGCTCCTGGAAGCAGAGGACGTCGATATCATGGTCACGGTGCGCGAGCCACTCTAAGACAAGATCCTTGCGGGCCTTAACAGAGTTCACGTTGAAACTGCAAACCTTCATGCTTCGGGCTATCGCAATTATCTCAAATAAAGGAGGCACTGTTCAAGCGACTAAAAACATGGTAGAATAAGGGCGCCAAAAAGGAAGATCACAATGCCGCGCAAAAAAAATAAATCTTTTAAAAACATCCTTTTCTGGATTTCTACTGGCGCCGTTATCATTTTGCTCTGGAGCCTCCTTCAATCGCCCAATCTGGTCAAACGAGAGGTGAATTTTAGCCAGTTCCTGACCGACGTCGAGGCCAACCGGGTTGAGGACGTAACGATAACCGGAAGCCAAATCCGGGGAAAATACAGAGACGGAGAAACCTTCAGGACGATCGCGCCCACCCAGTTTGATGACCTGGTCAAGATCCTCCGCGAACATCAAGTCGGCATCACCGTTAAAGACACGAGCCGTAGCCCCTGGTTTTCCTACCTCTTCACTTGGTTTCCCATCATCCTGCTCATTCTTTTCTGGGTTTTCTTTATGAGGCAGATGCAGGCTGGCGGCAACAAGGCCCTCTCCTTCGGAAAGAGCCGGGCCAAGCTGTTCTCAGGAACGCAGAAAAAGATGACTTTTAAGGACGTGGCCGGCGTCGAGGAAGCCAAAGAAGAGCTCAAGGAGATTATCGACTTCCTCAAAGATCCTCAGAAATTCCAGAGGCTCGGCGGGAGAATCCCCAAGGGCGTGCTGCTTGTCGGAGCCCCAGGCACGGGGAAAACGCTGTTAGCCCGGGCCGTGGCCGGCGAAGCTGATGTCCCTTTCTTTTCCATCAGCGGCTCTGACTTCGTGGAGATGTTCGTCGGCGTCGGCGCCTCCCGCGTCAGGGATCTCTTCGACCAGGGGAAAAAGCACGCTCCCTGCCTAATCTTTATCGATGAAATCGATGCCGTAGGCAGGCAGAGAGGCGCTGGCCTGGGCGGCGGCCACGACGAGAGGGAGCAAACGCTTAACCAGCTTCTTGTCGAGATGGATGGGTTTGACTCGAACGAGGGCATCATCCTCATTGCCGCCACCAACCGGCCGGACATCCTCGACAGCGCTTTGCTCCGGCCCGGAAGGTTCGACCGCCGGATCGTCGTCAACATGCCCGACGTCAAAGGCCGGGAGGAAATTTTGAGAGTTCATATCCGGAAAATCCCGTTGGACAGGGACGTCGACCTCAAGGTGCTCGCCCGCTCGACGCCCGGGTTCAGCGGCGCCGACCTGGCCAATCTGGTTAACGAGGCCGCGCTCCTGGCCGCCCGCAACGGCCAGGAAAAAGTGACCATGAAGGACATGGAGGCGGCCAAGGACAAGGTCCTCATGGGCGTCGAAAGAAAAAGCATGATCATCTCCGACGAGGAGAAAAAGAGCACCGCCTTTCACGAGGCTGGCCATGCCCTCGTCGCTGCGCTCATCCCGGAAGCCGATCCCATCCACAAGGTGACCATCATCCCGCGAGGAATGGCCCTTGGAGTGACGCAGCAGTTGCCGCTCGACGACCGCTACACCTACAGCAAGGATTACCTCGAAGCTCAGCTTTCAGTCTTGCTGGCCGGTCGCGTGGCCGAGACTCTGCTCCTCGAAAAGACGACCACCGGCGCGGCCAATGATTTCGAGAAGGCCACCGAGATCGCCCGGAAGATGGTTTGCCAATGGGGCATGTCTGACCTCGGCCCCCTCACTTTCGGCGAACGCGATGACCTGATCTTTCTGGGCCGAGACCTGGCCATGAACAAGAATTTCAGCGAGCGCACCGCCGAGCTCATCGACGAGGAAGTGAAAAAAATCATCACCAAGAGCTACAACCGGGCGAACGGACTGCTGGAGAAAAACAGGAGCAAGCTCCTCAAGATCGCCAAAGCATTGCTCGAGAAAGAAGTCCTGGACTCGGAGGAGATCGAAAAAATCGCCGGCGTCAAGAAGGCGAAAAAGGCCAAACAGGCCGAAAAAGCGAAAGGCAAAAAGGCCCTTCCAGCCCCCGCCGAAGCGAAAACGGAAGACTCCAAAGAGCCGCAAGAAATCAAACCCCTGGACAAACCAGGCTTAGTGAAAGCGTGAACGTTGGGAGAGACATACCAGTTTCAGGCTAAGGACAAGAACTTTCTCCTGGGCCAGAGAACCTGGCTCATGGGTGTCGTCAACGTCACTCCTGATTCTTTCTACGACGGCGGATTCTATTTCGACCCAGCTCGAGCCATCGAACGGGGCCTGGTCCTGGCCGCCGAGGGAGCTGACATCATCGACGTTGGTGGAGAAAGCACGAGACCCGGCTCGGACTCTGTTCCGACCGAAGAAGAGAGGAAGCGAGTCTTGCCCGTGATCTCCGCCCTAAAACAAAAGACAACAGCGCTGATCTCGATCGATACGACCAAGGCCGAAGTGGCTGAAGCGGCCATCGACGCCGGCGCCGCAA
>CAZKBY010000162.1:0-5825 GCA_964550915.1 uncultured Eubacteriales bacterium
CGGGTAACCTGCGTGACCAAGGCAAACGTCGTCAAGACAACTGACGGCCGCTTTCTCGAGAATTTCTATCGGATTGCTAAGGAATATCCTGACATTGAGGCCGACGACTGGTACATCGACATCATGACCGCCAAGCTCGTCGATGAGAAGCGGCGCCGGGATTTCCAAGTCCTGGTTCTCCCCAACCTCTACGGCGACATCCTCACCGACGAGGCTGCCGAGTTCCAGGGCGGAGTGGGCACAGCCGGGAGCGCCAACATCGGCAAGCAGTACGCCATGTTCGAGGCCATCCACGGGTCAGCGCCGCGCATGGTCAAAGAGGGTCGGGCCCAGTACGCCGACCCGGCCAGCATGATCCGCGCCGCCTCGATGCTCCTCAGCCATATCGGCTTTCCGGAAAAAGGGAAAAGCCTGGAGATGGCCCTCGACATCTGCGGCCAGTACGAAAAAAAACTAATCGTCACTGGACGGCCGACGGGAGCCACCGGCGCAGCTTTCACCGATTACTTGATGGAAACTCTGCGCGCGCCGGACCTCAAAGAAAAGTGGGGAAGTTACATCAAGACCTGAGCCGCGGCAATCCGGGCTCAACCTTGACTCCCCTCGGAAATTTCATTATATTCTGAGCTTCTGAATTATACAATCTCAAGGGAGGAGGTCTTAATGAGTTTTCAACGAAAAAAGATTGCTCTCATCGGCGGTGGCCAGATCGGCCAGAACCTGGCCATGTTGGCGGCCATGAAAGAGCTCGGCGATATCGTCGTCCTCGATATCGGCGACTTCGTCAACCCCGTCAAGGGAAAGGCCTTGGACTTGATGGAAATGGCCCCCCACGGCAATTATGACGCCAACATCATCGGCACGGGCGACTATAAGGACATCCAGGGCGCTGATGTAGCCATAGTCACGGCCGGCAAGCCCCGCGTGGCCGGGATGACGCGCGAGGACCTGCTCAACACGAACCTGGCCATCATCAAGGATGTTGCCGCCGGCATCAAGGAGTATGCGCCAAAAGCTTTTTGCATCATCGTCACTAACCCGCTCGATGCCATGGTCTATGCCTTCTACAAGTTGACGGGCTTTCCCAAGCACCAGGTTATCGGCATGGCCGGTACGCTGGATACGGCTCGCTGGCGAGCGTTCATCGCCATGGAGCTCGGCGTGTCCGTGGCAGATGTCGCCGGCACTGTTCTCGGTGGTCACGGCCCGGACATGGTTCCTCTGCCCAGGCTAACAACTGTCGGCGGCGTGCCGCTGCCAGAGATTGCGACCCAGGAGCAAATCGAGCGGCTCGTCCTGCGGACGCGCGAAGCCGGGACCGAGATCGTCAAGCTCTTCGGCAAGGGTTCCGCTTTCTTCAGCCCTGCTTGGAGCGCCATCATCATGGCTGAGTCTTATCTAAAGGATAAGAGAAGGATTCTGGCAGCCGCCGCGCTTTGTGAGGGCGAATATGGAATCAACGGCCTGTTCATCGGCGTGCCCGTTATGATTAGCGCCAAGGGCGTCGAAAAGATTTACGAGATCAAGCTCACCGAACAAGAAATGGCTCAACTCCAGAAGACGGCCGCCGGCGTCAAGAAGACCGTTGAAGAGACAAAGCTGTAGCCTTCAAGGCGCGGTCATTCTCGCGGGCAAAGCTCGAAAGGTTTAAAATGGCTGAACACAAAATCACGACTCCGGTCACAGATAAGGTCATCGAGAAACTGCGCGCCGGAGACAAGGTCTTCATTACCGGATTCCTTCTCACGGGAAGGGATGCCGCCCATAAAAAGCTCATCGACCTCATCAAAGAGGGAAAAGAGCTTCCTGTCGATATCAAGGGCCAGTTTATTTACTATGTCGGTCCGACGCCGGCCAGGCCGGGAAAGCCCATTGGCTCAGCCGGCCCGACGACAAGTTATAGAATGGACTCCTACGCTCCCACTCTTCATGCTCTTGGCCTCAAAGGGACGATCGGAAAGGGCGAACGGAGCAAGGAAGTCAAGGAGGCCCTGAAAAAGCACAAGGCCGTCTACCTGGCCGCGGTCGGCGGGGCTGGGGCTCTTATTTCCAAGAGCATCGAAGGTTCGGAAGTCGTGGCCTATCCCGAGCTTGGGCCGGAGGCCATCATCCGTCTTAAGGTCAGGGACTTTCCTTGCATCGTCATCAACGACATGTACGGCGGCGACCTCTACGAGGAAGGGAAGAAAAAATACAGAATCGAGTAGGGAACGCAAATTCTCTATGCGCTTCGGACATCACAAAGGGAGGAAAAGTCTAAGTGAAAATCCACGAATATCAGGCTAAACAGATCCTCAATCAATACGGAGTCCAGATCCCGTGCGGCGAGGTGGCGGAAACTCCGGTCAAGGCTCGGGAGATTGCCGAACGGATTGGCCGGCGCGTCGTCCTCAAGGCCCAAATCCACGCCGGCGGCAGGGGAAAAGGCGGAGGCATCAAGCTGGCCGATTCTCCGCTGGAAGCGGAAAGTCTGGCCGAGAAAATGATCGGTATGACCCTGGTCACGCCTCAGACGGGTCCTCAGGGGAGGCTGGTTAAGCGCCTCTTGGTCGAGGAAGCCCAAGACATCGCTAAGGAGCTTTATCTTGGGATCGTCATTGACAGGGCTCGAGAATGCCCCGTTGTCATGGCCTCGACTGAGGGCGGCGTGGAGATCGAGAAGGTGGCTGCCGAACATCCCGAGCTTATTTTCAAGGAGTGGGTTCACCCGGCCACAGGATTGGCAGGGTTTCAGGCCAGGAAACTTGCTTTCGAGCTCGGGCTGGCCGGCGAAACCCATAAACAGGCCATGAAGTTCCTCGCCAGCCTCTATAAAGCCTTCCAGATGTCGGATGCCTCGCTGGCCGAGATCAACCCGCTCATCATCACCAAGTCGGGTGCGGTCCTGGCCCTCGATGCCAAGATGAACTTTGATGACAACGCCGTCCCCCGGCACCCTGAGATCCAGGCCATGAGAGATCTCAACGAGGAGGAGCTCCTGGAGGTCGAGGCGTCCAAATATAACCTGAACTACATCAAGCTGGACGGCAATGTCGGTTGCATGGTTAACGGCGCCGGACTGGCCATGGCTACGATGGACATCATCAAGTATTCCGGCGGCATGCCGGCCAATTTCTTGGACGTCGGCGGCGGGGTGACCGAAGAGGCGGTCACCAATGCCTTTAAGATTCTCGTTTCGGACAGGGATGTCAAGGCGGCCCTGATCAACATCTTCGGCGGCATTGTCCGCTGCGACCTCATCGCCAACGGAATCGTCAAAGCCGCCAAAGAACTCCGCACAAAAATCCCGATCGTTGTCCGGCTCGAGGGGACCAACGTTGATCTGGGCAAAAAAATCCTCCAGGACTCCGGGCTGGCCTTCACGCCGGCAGAGGGCATGAAGGACGCGGCGGAGAAAGTTGTCGCTCTGGCAAAGTAGGCAAAGGAGCAGAAGATGAGCATTCTCATTGATAAAAAAACGCGAGTTGTCGTTCAAGGAATCACCGGCGGGGAAGGGACTTTTCATGCCCAGAAGATGATCGAATACGGGACCAAGGTCGTGGCCGGAGTCACGCCGGGTAAGGGCGGCACGGCCCATCTCGGCGTCCCTGTTTTTAACACTGTCGCCGAAGCCGTGGAGAAAGAGGGGGTAAACGCGGCGGCTATTTTTGTCCCTCCTTTCTTCGCCGCCGACGCCATCATGGAGGGCGCAGACGCCGGGATTTCCGTAATCGTCTGCATTACCGAGGGAATCCCGACCTTTGACATGATCAAGGCCAAGGCGTTCCTCAAAAACAGGCCCGTCTCGCTCATCGGGCCCAACACGCCGGGAATCATCTCGCCCGGCAAGTGTAAGATCGGTATTATGCCCGGCCACATCCACACCCCGGGCACAATCGGCATCATCTCCCGCTCCGGGACGCTGACATATGAGGCCGTTCAGCAAGTGAGCAAGATGGGTTTTGGCCAGTCGACGGCGGTCGGCATCGGCGGCGACCCGATTGTCGGCATGAAATATATCGACCTGCTTAAGCTGTTTAAGAAAGATAAGGAGACTGAAGCCGTCATTATCATCGGCGAAATCGGCGGCACAGCCGAGGAAGAAGCGGCCGAATACATTAAACAGGAATTCAACAAACCCGTCGTGAGTTTCATCGCCGGCCAGACTGCGCCGCCGGGACGCCGGATGGGTCACGCCGGCGCCATCATCGCCGGAGGAAAGGGAACGGCCAAGGAAAAAATGGAAGCGCTCGAAGCAGCTGGAGTGTTCGTGGCCAAGAGCCCGGCAGAGATCGGACTCAAAGTCAAGGAAGCTCTCGGCAAGTAAGTTACGACCGAAAACTCGAATATTCTTGGTTATTTAAATGCGACTTTAAGGAAAGAAGCCCCTTTCTTTCATCGGGAGAGGGTTTTTTTGCATTATTTATAAATCGTTGAGGAGAGGTGCTTATTTCGTTTATTTTTCTTATGTTATTATGATTCGGCTCCATATGGACGGATGCAGAAGATCAAGATAGATTTTCATACTCACACGAGCGACGACCCTCAGGATTATATCAACTTTAGCGCCGAAGAGCTCGTCGACCGGGCGGCGAGACTGGGTTTTGATGCTCTGGCCATCACCAATCATGATGTTGTCACAAACCGCCCGAAACTTGAAGAATATGCTGCGGCTCGAAGCGTGCTCTTGGTGCCTGGCGCAGAACTCACCCTGTCCGGCAAACACGTCCTGCTCATCAACCCTGAGGCCGATAGTTTGCGCTCTCTCCGCAAGCTCGAAGATCTTGAGAAAATAAGGAATTCGAGCAACCTGGTTATAGCTCCGCATCCTTTCTTCCCCGGGCTCAAGTGCTTGGGGAGGAAATTAGAGGCCTATCTCCCCTTGTTCGACGCCATCGAATATTCCTTTTTTTATAACGATCTCGTCAACCGGAACAAGAAGGCGGTTTGCTTAGCCAACAGGGCCAATAAGCCTCTTGTCGGCGATTCCGATTGCCACAACATCTGGCAGCTCGGGATCACTTACACGCACGTTGAAGCCGAGAAGAATATTCCTTCTATCATCAGGGCAGTAAAGCAGGGAAAAATTGAGGTCGTAACCACTCCCCTTCCCCTTGTGACGATGGCCAGAGTGGCGATCAACTTCGCCCTTGGGGATAGGCTAAAAATCCATATCAGGATATAATAAAAAAGACCTTATCTTTCCCAGTTACGATAAGGAATGAGCGCCAGGCTGGCCGGCTTGGTCAATCGGTAAAAAGCATAGAGGTTGCCCTTTTCAGGCACAAGCTTGAATGACCAGTAACGAATGAGACCATACTGGGATTGCGGCTCGAGCAGGCAAGGGATGAGGTTCGCTCCGGCCTGGCCGCAGGAGATGTAATAATCTCCCTTCTTGACGATAAGCGGGAGAGTTTTTTTCTGAACCTCGATCTTTTCGGGGGGGAGGTAATCATACTTCGAAGGCACGGCCTCACTAACCTGGTAGGCCTCAACCTCCAGTTGAGCGTCCCGGTCAAACATATCAACGCGGAGTCCGTGGTCAAGCAGCGTCTCGATGACATCCTGGTGCCCCGCCGGAATGACATAGCCCAGCGGTCTGGGCACGCTTAACGTCGGCGCCACTGCCGGGAACCAGTTCTTGACGACCTCGGTCGTAATTTTGACTTGGGCGGGATAGGGATAGGGCGCGATGTCAGCAGCCGTCAGGTTTTCGCCCGCCTTTTTATCCACTTTGAGAATCCCCCGAATCGGGCTTTCTGCCCGATCGAACTTCTTGATCGTCAGGGTCTGTTGTTTTTCATCACGGACATAGTCCATGGCGAGATGGACGAGGTCATCCTCCG
>CAZKBY010000163.1:0-5807 GCA_964550915.1 uncultured Eubacteriales bacterium
GCAATGATCTCTGGAATGCGCTGAACATAACTATCGATATCCTGATCGTAATTCACCCTATCCCCGGCCATCAGGACGGGCTGCCCGGCGTTGGGTTGGGCGATGATGGGGAGAGAGGTTTCTTTTCTCATCTCCTGGACGAGCCCGATCATGTCGGAGCTGTTCAAGGTGCAATTCGTGCCAATAGCTTGGAGGCCGCCGCAGCCCTCGATCTCACGGAGGCTCTGCTTGACTCCGTTTCCCATAAGGGTGAAAAATCCACGCGGCGTCTTATTAAACGTCATCGTGACAAAAACCGGAAGGGAGACTTTCTTGGCTCCTCTCAGAGCACACAAAGCTTCTCTCAAATCGTACATGGTTTCGATAATCAAAAAGTCGACCTTGCCGGCGGCCAGGGCTTCGGCCTGCACGGCAAAAGCCTCTTCGAAGTCTCCCTCTTCATACTCTCCTTGAGGCTTGAGAAATTTTCCTGTCGGGCCCATGCTGCCCCCGACAAAGGTTCCCGGTTTTCTCGTTTCTTGAGCAATCCTGGCAGCGGCGAAGTTGAGCTCGTAACATCTTCCCTCCAACCCGTGCGAACCGAGTTTAACCTTGTTCCCTCCGAAGGAATTGGTCAGGACTGCATCCGAGCCCGCCTCGAAATAGCGTCGGTGAATCTCTCTAACCGCCTCAGGCCTTTCCACATTCCAGAGTTCAGGACAGCTCCCCGGGCGGAGTCCTGCTCGGATGAGCTCGGTCCCCATCGCCCCGTCCAAGAGGATCACCCTTTCTTCAAGAATCTGCCAGAACCTTTCCATTTCTCTCCTTCTCTTGGCCCTAGTTCCCTCACTCGTTCTTCATTTTATTCTTCATCAGGATAATAAGCAGAAATCTGCCTCAGTTTCTCGATGATCTCGGGAAGTTCTTTGAGGACAGTCTGGACGTCCTCTTCGGTGTTGAACCTGCCCAAAGACATGCGGATCGAGGAACGGGCAATTTCTGGCCGCAGGCCTATAGCCAGGAGCACATGGGAGACGTCCTCTGACTCCTCGCTGCAGGCTGATCCCGTGGAAACGTAGATCTCTTTTGTGGCCAGGGCAAGCAGAATGGCCTCAGCTTCGAGTCCGGGAAAAGAAAAGTTTAGGGTGTTCTTGACTCTTTTTTCAGGATGACCGTTAAACCTCGCCTTGGGAATTTTCTCCTCGATTCCTTTCTTCAAGCTGTCGGCCAGCTTGGCGATTCTCTCTTTGTCTTTCTTCTCTCTTTCCATAAGCAGGCGCGCTGCTTCACCAAAACCAACAATACCGATCGTGTTCTCTGTTCCAGCCCGCAGACTTCTCTCCTGATGGCCGCCGTGGATGAACGGACAGATATCTATTCCTTTGCGGACGAACAGCGCTCCCACACCCTTGGGACCATAGATTTTGTGGGCCGAAATTGAGAGGAGATCGACGCCCAGTCTGTTCACCGAGAAATCGAGCTTTCCGAAAGTCTGGACGGCGTCCGTATGGACAAGAACGCCTTTATCATGGGCCAGCTTGACGATCTCCTCGATCGGCTGGATCGTCCCGATTTCGTTGTTGGCGTGCATGATTGAGACAAGGGCTGTTTGTGGCGTTATGGAGTCGCGGATGAAGTCAAGGTCAACCGAGCCAGATGAATCGACCGGTGCATAGCGAACCTTGAACCCCTTTTTCTCAAGATACTCACCCACCCGGAGCACAGCCGGATGCTCGATCGCCGAGGTGATGATTTCACTCTTCTCCGGATAGGTATCGAGGATGCCCCGAATGGCGAAATTGTCCGCTTCGGTTCCAGACCCGGTGAAGATGATCTCAGCCCGGTTCGCACCGAGCGCTCTTGCTATGATGTCCCTGGCCTCATTGACGATGTCCTTGACGGCTCGGCCAATCGGATAGAGCGAAGACGGGTTGCCGAAGTGTTCCTGGAGAAACCAGCACATTTTCTCAGCGACAGCCGGGTCGAGAGGCGTCGTTGCGTTATTGTCGAGGTAAATCATCGCTGCTCGTCATTCGTCCAGTGGATTGAGGACAAGTCCCGACTTCAGCTTGGGAAAGAAATCAGTGGACTTGTGAGGCATCAGCTCTCCTTTCTCGACAACCTGTCTGACCTGCTGCAGAGAACAGGGCTTCAGCAAAAAGATTATCTGCCATTCGCCCTGTTCAACTTTTGTCAGTCCTTCTTTTAGGTTCCGGATATAAGAGACTGACTCTTCCTGGACGAAAGGCCTCGCTGTGAAGATGTTGAGCCGGTCGATGATCAGGAAATGGAGAACGGCCACGTCGAGCCTTCTCCACTCGGCCGACTTGGCGGGGTCGCCCTCTTGGTCAAGGATATCCTCGCTTTTCAGGCTGAAGACAAGAAATTTTTTCAGGCCGGAGAGGAGGAGGGCAAAGGTGTGTTTGTTCTCCGAAACGACCTGAAGAACTCTGGCCAGACCAGCCTGGTCCTCTTGCCCAGACCAGGCAACATCGGAAATCTCAAACCAGTCAGAAAAAGCGCTCCTCAGACCTTGTTCACTGAGTTTTTCTAAGTCCTTGACCAGTCGGTAGGTTGGCAGGATGACCAGGCCAGGGTCGTTAAGGTCGAAGAGAGTCATCATGACGTAATTCCAGGGCTCGATTCCCGAGCTGAAGCCGAGTTTGGCAGCCATCTCCGCTCTGTAGTTAAGCGATGTTTCATATCGGTGATGGCCATCGGCTATAATTAAAATCTTATCAGCTAAAGCCTTTTGGATGGAGTTGATGTGCTTTTCATCCTTGACAGCCCAGAGGCGGTGGCGGAAGCCATCTTCATCGCAGATGTCGACGACAGGTCCAGTTTTTTCTATTGCCCTCCCAGTGGCCTGGTGGGCCTTTTTCTCATCATCCGAGTAGAGGAGGAAAATCTGTTCAGTGTTGGTCTGAGTCGTCCTGAGCAATCGCAGCCGGTCTTCCTTGTGCTTGGGAAAGGTCTTTTCATGAGGCAAGACTTTTCCTGAAGATAAGTCCTCGAGTTTAACCCTGGCGATGAGTCCCAGCCTTTTTTTGGGCTTGCCGTTTGCCTGGAATTCTTGTTCGTACAGGTAGAGTGCCTTTTTATCCTCTTTGATAAAGATACCTTCATCCCGCCACTTCTTCAGAAGGAGGTCGGCCCTTCTGTATTTGTCTTTCTCGGAATGTTCATGGTCGTCATCTTTCCCCAAGATGATACGGACGATGTTGTGAGGGTTTCTCCGGTAATAATCCTCCTGCATGGCCGGAGTAATCCGGTCGTAGGGCTCGGTGATTACCTCTTCGAGGCGGATTTTCTCGGCATTGTACCTTAGGCCTCTAAAAGGTTGTATCTCTGCCATGATTCTGTCCTTTCCGTTTAACCGTCTTTCAGTCGTGTTCTACTTCAGTCTTTCCTGGAGAATCTTGACCACCTCCAGCCCAGCGCGTTTCTGGCCCTCTTCTGCTGCGGCCCCGATGTGAGGAGTAGCGATGACATGAGGATGATCGATGAGGCTGTAATCGACAGGCGGCTCTTTCTCGAACACGTCGATGGCTGCGGCCCTGACCTTGCCGGAATTAAGAGCTTCGAGCAGAGCTGCTTCGTCGACTATTCCCCCCCGGGCAGCGTTGACGAGAATGACTCCATTTTTCATCTTGTCGAATTCAGGCCTGCTGATCATGTGTCTTGTCTCTTTGGTCAGCGGCAAGTGAAGAGAAAGGATGTCAGCTTGCTCCAGAAGTTCAGCCAGCCCGACCTGCTTGACGTCAAGCTCGGTCTCGATCTTGACGACATCATAGGCGATGACTTTCATGCCGAAGGCCAGGGCGCGCTTGGCCACTTCTTTGCCGATCCTGCCGAGGCCAATGAGCCCGAGCGTCTTGCCGTAGAGCTCGGTGCCGGAAATAGCCTTTTTCTCCCACTTGTGTTCTTTCATCGACAGGTTGGCTCGACCATGCTGCCGGACTGCCGCCAGCATCAGGCCAAAGGCGTGCTCGGCCACGGAGATTGAAGTGGCGGCGGGAGTGTTGGCCACTTGGATCCCTTTCTCTTTGGCCGCTTCGCAGTCGATGTTGTCCAGTCCGATGCCCGCCCTGACGATGAGCTCAAGGTTGGTGGCTGCCTCGATGACTTTCCTCGTGATCTTAGTGGCGCTGCGGACGACGACCGCTTGAAAGCCCGGGATGGTTTTGACCAGCTCGGCCTCATCTTGTCCTGTTTTTAGAGTGACATCAAATTGAGGCAGGGCTTTGAGTTTGTCGATGGCTTCCTTATCGAGTGAATCTGCCAACAGGACTTTTTTCATTGCCAATTCTCCCTCAGGATTTTCTCCGCCGCCCGGATGGACATTCCCCTTTCAAATGCGAAATTAAAATCATCCAATGTCATCTCCAGAGCAGACAGAGCCGTAATGATATCGAATCCGCCCATGTAGCCAAGATGGGCGATACGGAAGAACTTTCCCTTATTTGGGTCCTGCGCGCCAGCGATATAAGCCTGGTATTTTGCTTGCATGGTCTTGACAAGCTTGCTCCCGTCAAGGCCGGAGGGAACTTTGACTGCGGTCAAGATGTTTCCCGGGTTTTTGGCCAGCAGCTCGAGCCCGAGCGCTTTGACTCCGGCGCGGGTGGCCTCGCCGAGGATCCTGTGATGCCGGAGCAGCTTCTCCAGGCCCAGGTGGCGGATGATGTCCAGAGCTTTTTTCTGCTGGATGATGAGAGAGACGGCCGGGGTCCAGGGAGTTGTTTGCTTTTCCAAGTTCTTCTTAGCCTTCTGGGCATCGAAATAAAACTTGGGAAGCTTGGCCGACCCGACGAGCTTCCACGCTTTCGGGCTGAATGCGATGTAAGCCAGCCCGGGCGGAATCATGAACGACTTCTGCGAGCCGGCAACTAAGATGTCAACCTTCCACTCGTCCATCGGGCAGGCAGTGGCGCCGATACCCGAGATGCCGTCAACGACCAGGATGGCTTCAGTTTTGGAGACGACCTCGCCGTAGCCTTGGATGTCGTAGATGGCGCCGCTCGATGTCTCAGAAAGAGTCGAAAAAACGGCCTTGACACCAGGGTTGGCCTTGAGCTCGGCGCCGAGCTGATCCTTGCTAAAATCGTCGCCCCATTCGAGGACGATCTCCTTTACGTCAACGCCATAAGCCCGGCAGATGTTGCCCCAGCGTTCGCCAAACTTGCCGCCGTTGATCGTGATGACTTTGTCGCCGGGGCTCAGAGTGTTGACAATGGTGGTTTCCATGGCGCCGGTTCCAGAGGAGGTCAGGATAAAAACATCTTCCTTGGTGCCGAAGACATACTGAAGTCCTTCGGAGACCTGCATGAAGATTTCCGAAAACTCTGGCGTCCTGTGATGGATGATAGGTTCAGAGGCCGCGGCTAGCACATCCGGGGGAATTGGCGTGGGACCGGGCGAGAGTAGGTAGTATTTTTTTATCATATAAGTCCTCCTTTATTTATAAACTTGCCATCAAAACCATAATTTGATCGTCATTAACTTAACAAAATTGCCCTGCTGAGTCAATGAACCTGGATTGCCCATATTTGCCGATAGCCTCACACACCCTAATGATGTCCTAACCATTTCTGCCCATCTAAACGAAAGCCTTCTGTGGGCAATCCAAAGAGTCTTGAAAGATGAGGATGTCTTTCGAACGGGTAGGAGAGGAATAAATGCCGGCGTCTTGGGTAAGGTCACACCTGGCGGAAGATTTCGGTGAGGAGCGCGGTCCTCTGAAGAAGGGAGGGAAGCAAAAGGTGTTCGCTCTCAGCATGAATCCCGTCGCCATCTGGCCCCAACCCATCCAAGGTCGAGACACCCAGGTT
>CAZKBY010000164.1:0-5770 GCA_964550915.1 uncultured Eubacteriales bacterium
CGGCGGCGTCGCCCGCAACATTGCCGAGAACCTCGCCCGGCTGGACGTTGAAAGAGTTGAGCACTCCGGCATCATTTTCCTTGACGAAGTTGATAAGATCGCCGGACGGGAGTCGGGGAGAGGTCCGGAAGTAAGCCGAGAGGGCGTGCAGCGTGACCTCTTGCCCATTATCGAGGGCACGACTGTTAACACCCGTTACGGGCTCGTGCGGACAGACCACATCCTTTTTATCGGCGCGGGTGCTTTCCATGTTTCCAAGCCGGCCGACCTCATCCCGGAACTCCAGGGGAGATTTCCCATCCGGGTGGAGCTGACGTCTCTGGACAAGGAGGATTTTATCCGCATCCTTACCGAGCCTGAGAATGCGCTGATCAAGCAATATAAAGCGCTCATGGAGACAGAGGGAGTGCTGATTGAGTTTACCAAGGACGCGATTGACGAAATCGCCGAGATCGCAGAGAAAGTGAACGAAGATTCAGAGAATATCGGAGCCCGGCGTCTGCACACGATCGTAGAGAAGGTTATGGAAGATATTTCCTTTGCTGCCCCCAACATCAAAGAGAAACGCATCTTGATCGACAGGAAATATGTCCAGAAGCAACTCCGTGATGTCTTGAAAGACCAGGATCTTAGGCGTTTCATTCTCTGATGAAGAGGAGCCTCTGTCTCGTCCCGTTTCTGGTTGTCCTCAGTCTCTTTTCTGCCTGCGGGAAGAAAGGACCCCTCTCACCGCCTCTCCTCAGGATTCCCCAGAGCGTTGAAAATTTGAGCCTGTCCCAGCGGGGCGAGAAGTTCGTCCTGAGCTGGACCAACCCCTCCGCTTACGTTGACGGGTCTCCGATGAAGGATGTCTCGGAAGTCGAGATCTGGCTGGCAGAAGGCAAGGGCAAAGAAGCAGGGCAGGCAGAAATCGGACGCCAGGAGTTCGAGAAAAGGGCGAACCTTGTGGTCAGGATTCCCAGTCAGAAATTTTCCCTCCTCAGGGAGGGTGGAAAGGAGACATCACGCCTTTCCTTTATTTACAGGCCAGACAAGGGGATAAGCCCTCAGCAGGCCTACACTTTTGCCCTCAGAGTCAAGGATGAGAAGCGGCGGGTTTCCGAGTTTTCTGTCCCTCTTTCTGTCGAGGGGCAGGCCTTGCCTTCGCCGCCTCTCAATGTCCGGGCTACAGTCTTAGAAAGTTACATCCTCCTTGGCTGGGATGCTCCCCTCAGCGGCGTTTCTCAACCTGCCCTGTTAGAAGTAAGGGGGTATAATGTCTTCCGGTCCTCGGGCGAAGAACCGGCCCGGCCCGTCAACTCTTCGTTGATTAAAGAAACTGAGTACAGGGACACAGATTTTTCCTTTGGGCAAGTATACCGCTATTTCGTTCGGGCTGTGGTCTCGGAGGATTCGCCTATCTTGGAGAGCGATGATTCGGAAACCGTCGAAGTCCAAGCCTTGGATACGTTCCCCACGGCTAGCCCTTCCGGTCTTGACGCCATTGCCGGAGTGACTTATATCGCCTTGAGTTGGGAGGCCAACACGGAAGCTGATATCGCCGGCTACAGAGTCTGGAGGCAGGAGGCGGGAGGAACTGAATTCACCTTGATCGCCAGGGTCGATCAAACAGCGAACTCCTATATTGACACGGCAGTTGAAAAGAACAAACGATACGATTATGCTATTACTGCCGTGGATGGCTCCGGGAATGAAAGTCAGAGATCAGAGCCGGTATCGACCATCATCAGGTATGAGCCGCGATGAAGATTTATCGGTTCAGGCATAGGAAGAAAATTTTCTGGGGAGTTCTCAAGGAGGAGAACCTCTATCCCATCCGGGGATCGATTTTTAACGATTTTCAGGTTGAGGAGAGGGGCGTGCCCATCGGGTCTGTCTCTCTTCTCCCTCCGGTCCAGCCCTCCAAGATCGTGGCGGTTGGGGTGAATTACAGGGACCATGCCCTGGAGATGGGCCGGCCTCTTCCGGAAGAACCCTTGCTTTTTCTCAAGCCTCCTTCAGCCGTCATCGGTCCTAATGAAGAGATCTTGTATCCTTCTCAGGCCAAAAGAGTGGATTATGAGGGAGAAGTCGCTGTCGTGATAAAAAAGAAAGCTCGGTTGCTGACGGAAAAAGACGACGCCAACATGTTCATCTTGGGCTATACCTGCTTTAACGATGTCACAGCCCGCGACCTCCAATTCAAAGACATCCAATTCACGCGGGCTAAGTCTTTTGACACCTTTGCCTCCGTCGGGCCTTGCATCGCCACCGATCTGGACCCCGGCCGCCTGAGGATTAAGACCTTTCTCAACGGGAAACTGAAACAGTCCTCAACCACCAGAAACTTGATTTTTTCCGTGCCCGCGCTCGTCCGCTTCATCTCCGGAATCATGACCCTCTATCCGGGAGACGTGATCACCACGGGAACCCCGGCTGGCGTGGGTCCGATGGCACCCGGAGACAGAGTTGATGTTCAGGTTGAAGGCATCGGGACTTTGTCCAATACAGTCAAGAAAATCGAGCCTCAGGGATAGGTCCCGCAGGCCGGTTGCAATGATGAAATAAACAGGAGGAAAAGGAAATGAAGTTCTTTCTGGATACGGCAAACCTGGCCGAAATAAGGGAAGTGGCCGGTTGGGGACTCCTGGACGGCGTGACGACGAACCCCTCCCTGGTTGTCAAGGAGAACATAAAGTTTGAAGACCTCATCAAAGAGATATGCAAGGTTGTTCCCGGGCCAGTGAGCGTTGAGTGTGTGGCCAGGCGGGCCGATGAAATTGTCCCGGAAGCGCGCCAACTGGCCAAGCTGGCGTCGAACGTCGTCGTCAAGATTCCCGTTGGACTCGATGGGCTGAAGGCAACCCGCATCCTTTCACAGGAAGGAATCGGAGTCAACACGACCCTGGTTTTCTCCCCGTCCCAGGCTCTCCTGGCAGCCAAGGCTGGCTCTCGGTATGTTAGCCCGTTCATCGGGCGCCTGGATGACATTTCTCATGACGGCATGGAGCTGGTCGAAAAGATCCTTGTTATCCTGGATAATTACGGACTGGACACCGAGGTCATCGTGGCCAGCATCCGCCATCCCCGCCATGTCGTCGAGGCTGCCCTCTTGGGTGCCCACATCGCCACGGTGCCTTACGCTGTCATGGAAAAGCTGGTCAGGCATCCGCTGACAGATATCGGCCTGGAGAAATTTCTCCAGGATTGGGCCAAAGCAAAAAAATAGCTTGCCGGGCGGCAGGTGACAATGAGCATTCAAAAAAAAATAGACATCCTGAGGGAGAAAAATAACCTGGCTGAACTCGGGGGCGGCAAGGAGCGAATCCAGAAACAGCACGAGGCCGGAAAGCTGACGGCCAGGGAACGGATCAGCCTTCTTCTGGACGACGGGTCGTTCGAGGAGATGGACAAGCTGGTTGTCCACCAGAGCCATGATTTCGGCATGGAGAAAAAAAGGATCTACGGAGATGGCGTCGTTTCAGGCCACGGCCGGATCGACGGTCGACAGGTTTTTGTCTTTGCCCAAGACTTTACGGTTTTCGGAGGTTCCCTGAGCGGTGCCAACGCGGCCAAGATCGTCAAGATCATGGACTTGGCCATGAAAATCGGCGTTCCCGTGATTGGCCTTAACGATTCAGGCGGTGCCCGGATTCAGGAAGGCGTGGCCAGCCTGGGCGGATACGCCGATATCTTCTTAAGGAATGTCCTAGCCTCGGGTGTCATCCCCCAGATCTCGGCCATCATGGGGCCCTGCGCTGGCGGAGCCGTCTACTCGCCCGCCATCACTGATTTTATCATCATGACCAAAGAAGCGAGCAACATGTTCATCACCGGCCCTGATGTCATCAAGGCGGTCACCCACGAAGAGGTCACCATGGAGGAACTCGGCGGGGCCGAGACCCACAACGTTCTCAGCGGAGTCGCCCATTTCGCCGCCGAAAACGAGCAGCACGCCCTGGCCTTGATCCGGGAGTTGCTGTCCTTCATCCCCAACAACAACCTGGAAAGCCCTCCCGAAAAAGAGACCCCCGACCCCTGGGACAGGGTCAGCGAAGACATTGATTTTCTGGTGCCAGACGACCCCTATCAACCCTACGATATTCGCAAAGTCATCCGGGAAGTCGTTGACGACAACTATTTCTTCGAAGTACAGGCTGATTACGCCAGGAACATCGTCATCGGTTTCGGCCGGCTGGCGGGGAAAGCCGTGGGTGTCGTGGCCAACCAGCCAGACCACCTGGCCGGGGCCCTGGACATCAACGCCTCTGACAAGGGGGCACGCTTTGTCCGTTTCTGCGATGCTTTTAACATTCCGCTCGTCACCTTCGAGGATGTCCCCGGATTCTTGCCCGGGGTTGGCCAGGAACATGGAGGGATCATCCGCCATGGGGCCAAGCTTCTCTATGCCTTTGCCGAGGCCACCGTGCCCAAGATCACCGTGATCACGCGGAAGGCCTACGGAGGGGCGTACTGTGTCATGGCCTCCAAGCACATCCGGGCGGACATCAATTTTGCGTTTCCGACTGCCGAGATCGCCGTCATGGGTCCTGAAGGGGCTGTTCAGATTGTTTACAAGAGGGAACTGGAGGCGACCAAGGAATCGGCTGCCATCATTCAGGAGAAGATTGCCGAATTCAGAGAAAAGTTCGCCAACCCCTATGTCGCCTGCGAAAAGGGTTATCTGGATGAAGTGATCGAGCCGCGCTTCACCAGGCCAAAGCTTGTAGCTGCTCTTCGCCTGCTGGAGAACAAGCGCGATAAAAACCCTCCCCGGAAACACGGAAATATCCCGCTGTAGGAGGATATGCCGGACAGTAAAATGAGCCGCCTGTTCAAAAAAATCCTGATCGCCAACCGCGGAGAGATCGCTGTCCGGGTCATCCGCGCCTGCCGGGAAATGGACATCATTCCAGCGACCGTCTACTCAGCCGCCGACCGGCGGGCCCTGCACGTAAGGCTGGCTGAGGAGGCTTATGACATTGGGGAAGCGAGGCCGTCGGAGAGCTATCTCAATATCGAAAAGATCATAGACACAGCCAAGCGGTGCGGGGCTGAGGCCATCCACCCCGGCTATGGTTTCCTGGCCGAAAACCCTAAATTCGTGAAAAGGTGCGAAGAAGAGGGGATCGTTTTCATCGGTCCACCCTCAAGGCCCATGGAGATCATGGGCGAAAAGACTTCCTCCCGCCGGGTCATGCTTGAAGCGGGGGTCCCGATCATCCCCGGAACTCTTGACTCGGTCAAGGATGAAAAAGATCTTAAGAAAAGGGCGCGAGAAGTCGGTTTTCCGTTGCTCCTCAAGGCTTCGGCGGGAGGGGGAGGGAAAGGATTGAGGCTCGTTAAAAACGAAAAGGAGCTGCTCTCAGCCTTCAAGCTGGCCCAGTCCGAAGCCTTTTCGAGCTTTGGTGACCCGGCTGTCTACATCGAGAAATACATCGAGGAGCCTCATCACATTGAAATCCAGATTCTGGCCGATCATCATGGCCAGGTTGTTTATCTGGGCGAGAGAGAATGTTCCATGCAACGGCGCTATCAGAAAGTCCTGGAGGAGACACCCTCCCCGTTTCTCGACGACGGGACGCGCCTGGCCATGGGTGAGACAGCGGTCAAAGCAGTGGTCAGCATCGGCTACAGGAATGCCGGGACGGTCGAGTTTATCGTTGACCGAGAAAAGAAATTCTATTTTCTGGAGATGAACGCCCGGCTTCAAGTGGAACATCCGATCACCGAGATGGTGACGGGCATCGATTTAGTGAAATGCCAGCTCGAGATCGCTGCCGGGAAGCCG
>CAZKBY010000165.1:0-5650 GCA_964550915.1 uncultured Eubacteriales bacterium
GACGCTCAAAGCCCTCCCCCCCGAAAGGGGCGGGGGGCTTTTTTATTTCTTTATCTTCTCGATGGCGGCGATGACGTTTTTGACCTGAGCGGCCTCGGGGTTTTCCGGGTCCATCTGGAGGAAGGCGTTAAAATACTCCAGGGACTTAGTGAAATCCCCCTTGTTCAGATAAACATACCCAAGCTTAAGGTAAGGTTTTGACCAGTCTTTTTTGATCTGAATGGCCATCTCAAAATACCTGATGGCTTCATCAATCTGCTGGTTGGAGAAAAAGACTTCTCCGACGTTATAAGCGGCCACTTCATCCCGGGGCGAAATCTCTAAAGCCTGGCTGAACTGCTTCTGGGCGGCTTGAAAATCGCCCTTTTTGAGATAAATCTCTCCCAGGCCGGAAAAAGCGCGGAAAGTGGCTTCCGGGTCTTTTTTATAATCGCCGTGAGTCTGGAGAGCCTTATCCAGGACAAGCAGGAACTCGGCTGCCGCTTTATCCAGGTCGTCCTTTTTAAGGTAGCAGGTCCCGATATTCAGATGGACCTGATAGATCTCAGGGTAGGTGCTCAGGAATTCTTCGAACACCTTTAAGGCTTCATCGTATTGTTCTTCTTTGAGAAGAGTATTGCCCTTTTCGAAAAGGGCAAAAGATTTTTCGTCCGTTTTCAGCGCGGCGAGCCCCGTCATCTTTTTCAGAGTAAAAGTGATCGGCGGGTTGGTCGTGAGCTGGCGGACGTTCATCTGGATGTAAGAAGAAGCATAACCAGGCTTGGAGGCCGTGATCCGCCACATCCCCGTGCCCATGCCGGCCACGGCAAAGTGCCCTTTGCTGTCGGATTTTCCCTCGAGTTTGGTCTCAGTGCTGAGACTTTCGACCGTGATCAGCGCTCCTTCGACCGGATTCCCGGCTTCGTCCACAACTGAGCCGTTGATCCTCCCTTTGCCCATTTGCTCCTGGGCCAGGCCGTCGGCCAGCGAAAAAAACACGGCAGCAAACATTAAGGTTAAAAATGATAACGTCTTGAATCCGTCTCCATAAAAAACTCTCATGGGACCTCCTTTATGTTCCGGTTTATCCTCTGGCCATAAGAATCTATCAGAAATTCGCTCTCTTTTGAAGGCGTGACGCCTTACTCGTCCTTCTCTTACATTTTGAGCTTGAGAAGTTTTTCAATCAACTGGTCGCCGTCAATGTTTTCAAGACGGATGTATAATGAATAGCGGCCTTTTTCGAGCCAGAAAAGAATCGGCACGGTCGTCTCCCAGAAGCCTTCCTTGTTTTGCTCAAGCTGGGTTTGTCTGAACTCAAGCCGAGAATCCTTATCCTGCTGCCAGACAACTTGATCAGAGGCATCCCTGACCTCGAGATGAAGGCTGAGTCCGGCCCGGAGGATGCCCTGATTGTCAGCAAAGATGATTTTTTTATAGGGAAGGGAGATAAGGACGGAGAGGTTGCTTCCCGCGTCTTTGTTCTTGACCTTCATGAGTTCCCAGGAAAAATCAAAAAGCTCTCTCTTCGAGCGCAGCGCCCCTCTCTTTGCTTCCTCCTTATGGAGTTCGTGGGTAAAGACGAGATCAGGCGCGAACGTCGCGTGGAGGCCGCCGGGGATGATTTCGTCAATGTCGGTTGTCAAGGTGTAATTTCCTGTCCCCTGAGAATCGACAAAGACAAGCTTGACGGCGTGGGCCTGCTGAAAAGATGAAAAGAGGTTGTAGTAAATCCAGATCTCTGTCGGCTTCTCGCCCGTGGCAACTCTCTGGCCCTGGAGGTTCTCTGTCGCGTCTACGTAAGGGTCTATCGGCCTGCCGCCCATCGGGTTTGTCTGTCGTTCGTTGGGAGGCCCGAAGAGAATGTAAATCCGACCTCTATCCTGAAGCCAGCCCGGCTGGGCGCCGCGGAAAAGACGGTTTGCCTCCTCGATTCTCTCGAAATAGGCTTCCCTGTATTCGTTCATCTCAGTATCCGGAGTCGGGTCGCGGCGCTGCCAGAACTCCTCGATGAAGCGATGTCTGGCTGAGGGCGGCAGCTCCTGGAAGATCTTAGATTCTTCCTTGGTGATGATGTAGCGGACATGGCTGAGGAAATCCTCGGAGACAGGGTCGAACCGGTTTTCCTCTCTCAGGTCGGCGCAGGATAAAAATAAAAATGGATAGATGACGAGGCCCACTCCACACCGTAAATTTCTTCTCATGTTAATTCCTGCTTATTATAATACAGAATTTCCCGCCAGGCCAAATCATAGATAACAGATTCAGGTACTCCAATTTTGGTCTATAACGTCAGTTCCATAACTTTTTGCTGCTCGTCTTCTCCGGTCAGGTTTTTCAGCCGGATGAAGAGCTTATTTTTCCCCCTCCGCAGTTTCTCCAGGCTTCCCTCCCAGACAAAAGGAATTTCCTGCTTAAAAGAAGCCTTCATCTTCTTTTTGAGCTCGTCTTCGCCGATGGCAACTTCAAAGGAATCTTTGACTTCCCAGAAGAGTTCATTCCCCGCATCCCGGAGCTCCAGATGATATTCTAACTGAGTCTTAAGCGTCCCCGCCTCTTCCTTGAACCAGATGCCGGCGTAAGGAATCTCTAAGAGGACCTGACCTTCTATTTTCTCCGGCTCGACGGTCTTTTTTACCTTCCAATTGAAGTCGAAAAAGCCTTTTTCTTTTTTAAACGTCTTCTGCGCCCTGGCCTGGGCCAGGCTCAGCTCGTGCATGTACATCAGGTTGATGTCCCGAAGAGCGGTCAAATCATACGTGACCAGCTTATAGTCCCCGGTGCAGGTTGCGTCTTGAAAAACCACCGGGAAGTTGCCGTAATACCAGATTTCCCGGCAGGTGCCGTATTCATCCCCCATGGAATCAATAATCCTGTCGGTCGGCGGCCCGAAGAGAATGTAGATTCTCCCCCTATCGGTCAGCCAGCCGGGTTTTCCTTCGGCCACAAAAAGCTCGTTTGACTTTTCGATGCGGTCGAAATACTCCATCTTGAACTCGTTTTCCTCGGTGTCCGGGTCGGGGTCGCGCCGGGCCCAGAAATCCTCGATGAACTTGTCTTTCTCCGAATGAGGAAGCTCAAGAAAGATTTTTTCCTCCTGCCTGGTGATGATATACCTCACCTTAGAGAGGAAATCAGCGTACTCGGGCGGGAGCTGCCTGGCCAGCTTATACAGGCGGCAGGAGGAAGAAAAAGCCAGCAAAATCAACAGCGCTCCAAACGAAAGGCAAAAAACTTTAGCTTTCTCTCGGGATCTCATCGGCTCTCTTCTAACTCTCCAGGCTGAACTCAGCCACTTTTCGTCGCTCTTCCTTTCCCGTCCTGTTTTTAACAAGCACCGTCAGCCTGACCTTCCCCTCCTGCAGTGAAGCCATGTTTCCTTCGACAACCATCGGAATCTCGATCGCGTATTTTTCATCCATCCTCTGCTCGAGCTCGGACGCCGTTAAAACAAGGTCCTGGCTGCTTTTGTGTTCCCAGCGAAGCTCATTTCGGCTGTCCCTGAGTTCGAGCATAAAGTCAAAAGTCGTCCGGAACGTCTCGCCCTCGGCCCCGAGCCAGATGGACCGGTAAGCGATTTCAATCAGGACGATGGCCTCAAGCCGGGAGGAAGCAAGGGGATTTTTTTTGAGGTTGAGGCTAAAATCAAAATGCGGCCCGGCCGGCGCCATGGTCTGCCGCGCCGCTTCCTGAGCTATGTTGAGGTCATGAAGATGGCTCAGGTCCAGGCTGACCAGAGCGTAATTTCCGCTGCAATAATAATCCAGGAAAATAACAGGGAAATCGCCGTAGTACCAGACTTCCTGACAGCGGCTGTAAACATCTCCCGACATGGGCGAGGTGATGCGGTCGGTGGGCGGCCCGAAGAGGATGTAAATTTTGCCTCTGTCCGTTAGCCAGCCGGGCTTCCCCTCCCCGATAAAAAGCCTGTCCGAAGACGCCAGACGCTGAAAATACTCTTCTTGGAATTCGTTGACTTCTGTATAAGGGTCCGGGTCTCGACGGCTCCAGAAATCCTTGATGAACTGAGGCTTTTCTGAATCGGAGAGCTGGAGGAAGGTCCGCCTCTCTTCTTCAGTAATGATGTAGCGCACCTTGGATAGGAACTCCCCGTATTCGGGCAACAATTGCTGTTCCAGTTTGTAGAGACGACAGGCAGGCGCCAGGAGAAAGAGCGCAGCGAGCGTTGCTCCCCTGAAGAGGAGTTTTTTATTTTTCATTTTTTCCCTTTCAGGGTTTCGACTTGCTTCCGTATTTCGGGTTGATCGGAGTTAATCTCCAAGGACTTCTCCCAGACAGTCAGGGCTGCTTTAACATCTCCCTTCTGGAAATAGCATTCTCCGATGGCGTTGAGCAAGTTCGTGTTCGTCCCGTAGTGAGAAACGGCCCGGTCAAAGACCTCGATGGCTTTGTCTAACTCGCCCCGGCTTTGGGAGGCTCGGCCCAAGAGGAAGAGGAGCTCGTAGCGGGGCGTCTCACCCTTATCCAGGAAAGGAAGGAGGAGGGGCTCAACCTTGCCGAAATCTTTCTTGACCATATAAGCCTGAGCGAGGTTGAGGGCAAAATCAACGGAATCAGGCTTCCGCCGCACGGCGTTTTCAAGGCGAAGGATGGCCTCATCAAACCGGCCGACATTAAAAAGCTGACTCCCGATGAGGTAATCATAGATCGGGTCAGCCGGGTCGGGGAGAATCTTGGAATAGACCCAGGGCCGGCTGATAGCTTCAAAATGAGTGATGTCGAAACCCTCGCTCGCGGCGACGACCTCCTGCCCGTCAATAAATAAAGTCGCCCTGACGTCATAGTGAGCCGGGATAAAATCCGTTAGAGGGATTTCTTCCAAGATTACAGGAAAGTCTCGATACTCCGAAAGCTTTCTGGAAAAGCTGCGAACCGTTTCTTCTTCCTTGAGAATCGTATATCTCACTTCGCCTTTTTCCTTCAGCCCGGGTTTGAGGCCAAGAACCTGGAAGGCCAGGCCAAGGGTGTCTTTTTTGACGAAAACACGGTTAGGAGGAGAGTATACCTGGCAGGGTCCGATGCGGAAGGGTTTCAGGCCCTTCTGTCCCCCCTCAACCCTTGTCACCTTGTAACCCAGGATAAGAGGGGTCATCTGAAAAGGAACGTCGTCCGGAGGGATGAGGAGGGTTTGCTCCAGGGAGGTGAATTCCTTGGAAACCTCGTTCTTGACCAAGAGCGAGAGCTTGTAGGTTCCGGGGATGAGGGGGAACATATCATGGATGTTGAGGGGTTGACGGCTGACGCTGGCCATCTTCTCTTCGTCGAAATCCAGGGAGATCGTCCGGTCGAACTGATAGACCGTCTTCCCCTCGGGCGTTGTCACGCTGCCGTTCAGCTTCAGGGTTGAGTAGTACTTCCTCTCATATTGTCCCACGGACAGCCTTTCCGGCTCGATCGAGAAATGGACAAAGGTGAGCCCGGAGGGTTCTTTGATGATTTTCACCAGGGAGTCGCTATCAATATAGTTCGCCGTGTACTCAACCTCCACGATATCTTTGTATTGGAGGAATTTCCGGGCGTATTTTTCCTCGATCAGGCGCTGCGGCATCGTCTCTATCCTCTGAACAAGGAGGTCAGAGGCCAGAGAAGGCCGGCCCATTGACGTTGAGGCTTCTCCGGGGATAAAGGAGAGCGAGGCATCGGCCAGTTC
>CAZKBY010000166.1:0-5645 GCA_964550915.1 uncultured Eubacteriales bacterium
ATGCTCCCCATGCGAAACTCAGCGGATGTTATTTCTTCTCTGGACTTCCAAGATTATACACAAAAACGCGAGAAAAATAGTCTCGGGCAAGCGCAACAAAACCCTCAACAATCAGAAAAACCCTCAAAGTCCACCGCTTCTGGATGGGCTAACCGGTCCGTCTTGCGCCAAGCGGTGGCTGACGTCGGCCGTCGTTTCGATCGATATTCTGGAGGTACGCCAGAATTGACAGGCCGGGCAAGGATTAGTATAAATAGTTCACACCTTTTTGAGAGGAGGTCACGGATGAAGGTCAGAAAATCTTCCTGGTTGGGCATTTTTATTTTCTTGGCCCTTGTTTTCATCCTTCAATCGTCTTTTCAGGCGACAGAAGAGAAAGACCGCACTTCATGCTTAAGCCAGCCGGTTTCTGACGCCTGCACGGTCATCATGGTCGGCAAAAACGCCTCTGTCGACGGCTCGGTCATGACCACCCACACCTGCGACTGCGGCCTCTGCGACTGGACATTCCGCTACGTCCCGGCGGCTGACTATCCGGCCGGCTCGACGCGCAAGATCTACCACATCGACCAGTTCGGAACCTTCCCGCCCGATACCGGGTTGAAATGGGAACGGTACAAGAATGACTTTACCGGCCTTGAAATCCCCCAGGTCGCCCATACCTATGGCTACATCCACGGCGCCTTCGGGTATATGAACGACATGCAGGTGGCCATCGGCGAGTCCACCATCGGCTGCCAGAAAAAGATGGAGAATCCCACGCCTTCGGCCAAGTTTGATATCACCATGCTCACCCTGATCGCCATGGAAAGGGCCAAGACAGCCCGGGAAGCGATCAAAATCATGGGCGATCTGGGCGAAAAATACGGCTACGGGTTCACCGACACGGGCGAGATGCTGGCCGTGGCCGATCCCAACGAGGTCTGGGTCTTCGAGATCATGCCGGTCGGTCCCCTGTGGACGCCGGAAAGCGGCAAGCCGGGCGCCGTCTGGTGCGCTCAGCGTGTGCCCGACGACCATGTCAGCGTCTGCCCGAACGAATCCCGGATCGGCGAGATCGACCTCAAGAACAAGGATTATTTTATGGCTTCGCCGAACGTCGTCCAGTTCGCCATCGACCAGAAACTTTACGACCCGGCAAGCGGCAAGCCCTTTAACTGGAAAAGAGCTTACTCTCCCCAGGAGGTCTCTGCGGTCTCCTCAAACGGTTCGCGCGTCCGGCTGTGGAGATTCTTCGACCTCGTCGCCCCAGGCCAGAAATTCAGCCCTGAAACCCCGAACATGGACCTCCCCTTCTCCATCAAGCCGGAAAAGAAGCTCTCCGTTTATGATGTCATGACGATGACGAGGGACAAATGCGAAGGGACGGTTTTCGATCCGGCCCGCGGTCTCCAGGGAGGGCCTTTCGCAAACCCGAATTTCCTCCCCTACGGCTTTGAGCTCGAAGGCCAGAGGTACAACACCTCTCGCGTCATCGGCGTCAACCGGGCTGAGTACGTGACTGTAACTCAATCGCGCGGCTGGCTGCCCAACCCGGTCGGCGGCATTGTCTGGCTTGCTTTCGGCGCCCAGGACACCTCATGCTTCATGCCTTTTTACATCGGCGTCACCGAGATTCCCAGGTCCTTTGAGGTGGGCGATCACTGGGTTTTCAGTCGGGATTCGGCCCGCTGGGCTTTCGATTACGTCGATTTCCATGCTCAGATTCTATATTCTTACGCCATCCAGGATGTCCGTGCCGCCCAGCTAAAATGGGAGAAATCGGCCGCTGACAAAACTCCCCATATCGACGACTGGGCCACAAAACTCCACCAGAAGGACCCTGCAGAAGCCCGGCGATTCCTGACTGAATACTGCCTTAACAACGCTTCCAACGTGATCAACGCCTGGTGGACTCTTGGAGATCAGCTCCTCGTCAAGTTCGACCATCTCTGGATTTACGATGCTCAGACTCGGAAACGGTTGCCCTTAAAATTTCCCGACTGGTATCTCAAGCTGCTGGTTGAGCAAAACAAGCTTTCGCCCCAGCCGCCAGAGAAAAAATAGGCGGTAAGAAAGAATTATCGTTTTACTTTTTGATAAAAGCGGCAATGTCAGCTATGACGTCCGCAGCCACGCTGGCGTGAACCTGCAGGTATTCATTCGGCGTGGCTATACCCTGGCCTTCGAAGAAGAGGTGGTTGAGTTTGGGGTAGAGCTTGAACTTGACGTCTGAACGGTCAGAAAGGGCTTTTTTCCAATTTTCGAAGTCTTCAATCGTCACCTGGTAGTCCCGGCTTCCCTGGAGAATGAGGAGAGGCTTTTTCACCTTGATGGCCACTTCATGAGGAGAATATCCGCGGAGGTCAAGCCAGTAGGAAGGCGGGGCACTGAGCAGCTTTTCTCCCAACTCCCGGTCGGAATCCCTAAGAGCTTTGATCTTTGCTATTTCTTCCTTTATTCCCTCCAACTGCTTTTTGTCTTCTTCGGAGAACTCGCCGTCGAGCCCGAAGATATAGGTCATCTGTTGTAAGTAAGTTTCTTCCAAAGCCCTAGTCAGCCCTGCCATGATGATGAAACCCGCTATGTCAAGAGCCTGACCTTCAAGGGCAATCCTGGGGATGAGCATCCCTCCGAAACTGTGACCGAGGACGAAAATTTCTTTCCGGTCAATTCCAGAAATCGCCTGAAGGCGCCGGACAGCCTCCAGGGCATCATCGATAGTCTCTTCTTTGACGGTGAAGGTGGCAGCCAACTTCGGGTCCGCGATAAGCCTGGGGCCATGAATGCGTGTCCGTTTCTCGTAGCGGAGGACCGCGATTCCTTTTGACCCCAGACCCAAGGCTAAGTCTTTGAAGGGCTTGTTCGGCCCTAAGGTTTCGTCACGGTCGTTCGGTCCGGAGCCATGGACAAGTACCACAGCCGGAAACGGCCCCTCGCCTCTCGGGAAGGTCAGAGTGCCGGGAAGCTCCCATTCGCCGCTCCCGACAGTGACCTCTTTTTCCTCGAATGTCGCCAGGTCAGCATAGGCCGGCGGCTCGTATTTCACCGGCGGGAGGGAAGGCACGAACTGGAACCCGGCGATTTTCCCCGCCTTGTCGAAAACGATGCGCGCATCAAGGGTCACTTTTTCGAACTCGCAGGTGACAAGGACGATGTCATAGGGGCCAAGCTCTTCCCGCCGGGCAGCCGTCTGTTGTTTGAAAGCGCCCATTTTCTCCGGGACTTGTTTCCAGAACTCGGCCAACTTCTCCGGTCCGGAAAGTTTCATCATCGTGGTATCAAAATCCGCGCAAGCGGCCTCAAAATCATTCCGAGCGAGAGAGTCCATAAACGCCCGCGCCTTACGAATAAGCTCGTCTGCTTCGGCTGGAGAGGGAGCTCTTGATTGGGCCAAAAAAAGGGAGCCTGAAACAATTATTCCGAAAGCTGACCAGAAAATTCTTTTCTTCATGTTTCTCTCCGCCTCTCTATTATAAACGCAATGATTTCCCCTCTCCCCTCGAGGGGGGTTAGGGAGAGGGGTGGATCATAATAATTGCGTTTACCACAACTCATTCAAATCTGCTCGCAAAATCCTGCCCTTCAGCAGGCTGCCATCCGTCTAAAGGTGAAGGCTGAGGACGAAGGCGTCCTCGGGTGGGTTCGTGTAGTAGCCTTTTCTCACGCCCACCATCTTGAACCCAAGCTTCCGGTAGAGGTTGACGGCAGCCGTGTTGGAAGGCCGGACTTCAAGAGTGACCAGCCTTGCCCCCCGCCATCTCACAAGCTCAATGACCTGCTTGAAAACAGTCTCGCCAATCCCCAAGCGCCTGAAATCGGGATGGATGGCGATGTTATTGACCTGAACGTCCTCGCCGATCTGCCAGAAGATGATGTAGCCAATGACCCTGTGGAGCGCCGAATGGACAACGACAAGCGGAAAAGAAATCGGCCGGTGCTGGATTTCGCCTTGGAAGGTGCTTTCATGCCAGGGATTGGGGAAGGATTGATTCTCTATGGCCAGGACGGACGGCAGGTCCTCAACTTCCATCCTCCTCAGGAAATAGAACTTCTCCGGAAGCTTGGCTTCTTTTATCGTTTCTCCTCCGCCTGGGACCGCCTGAAATAAAGAGGCTGGACGTCCTTGCCGCTCAGGCCACGGCCTCTCTTCAGGATTTCATACCCTAAGACTCCGACTTCATAGGCAATGAAGGGGGAACGGGACGGGAACCTGGCTTTATCTTTGAGATAGGCAAAGATTTTCTCTTTAAATACTCCGGCGCCGCTTCCGATGAAGGAGATAAGCCGGTGAGTCGGGAGCTCAGCTAAAAACCGGTCCGGTTTGTAAGCAGCCTGGGGAATGATTTCTTTAAGACTCTTGACAGCATATTCAAACAGGGCGGCAAAAATTTCTCCTTTCTTGGCGTCCAGGAGAGGACAGATTAGCCGCGCCTGTGATTCTCGGAGCTTGAGAGCCAGCGCTTTAAGAGTGGAAACAGGCGCCACGGGCTTGCCCGAAGCAAAGGCCAGGGCCTTGGCTGTGCTCAGTCCGATTCTGATTCCGGTGAAGGAGCCGGGGCCGGCTGCCACAGCAATGCCCTCGACATCCTTGATCTTGAGCGACTGAAGCCGCAGGAGTCCGTCCACCGAGCGGAGAAGTCTGGCCGAATGGGAGGAGCTCGACTCAGCGTTGGTTTCGGCCAGGAGCCTCGTTTTATCGAGAAGAGCGACAGAGCCGCTGGCCGTCGTTGTATCCAGCGAAAGGATGAGCATTTTAATCCCTCCGGTTCAAGGAGCGGCCGAAAGCAAAGAGGTTTCCGGCTTCGAATATCTCCCTCTGGACGACGCTCATCGGTTCAACCGCAAAGGACACGCCCTTGCTCACGTTAAGCGCCTGACCCGACAGAAAATCAACTTCAAGCTCATCCCCGGATTCAAGCTTGCCGCCGGCGACAAGATGCTCGATTCGAGCGCTCTTTAAAACGGGCAACCCTGAGTTGACGGCATTCCGGAAATAGATCGAGGCGAAAGAAGGAGCCAGGATGGCTCCAATCTTGAGGGCCGTGAAACAATCGACGGCCTGCTGGCGCGACGAACCGGCGCCAAAATTCCGGCCGGCGACAAGGATATCCCCCGGGGCGGCCTTGGCCGGGAAATCCTTCCAGCCCTCCAGGTTTCCCAGGGCATGCTTCCCCATTTCTGAAACCTCGGTGATGTGGAGAAAGGCGTTGTGATAGATCTGGTCCGTGTCGATATTCTCAATCAATTCCCTGTTTCTGTCCAAGAGAACCCAGATGCGGCCCTGGTGTGCCCGTTTTTTCATTCTATAAATCCTCTGGACTGACGATCTGCCCCGCTACGCAGGAAGCGGCGACGACAGCCGGGCTGGCCAGGTACGTTTCGCCCTTCCCCTGTTTTCCGGAAAAGTTCCGGTTCCCGGTGCTGATCTGAACCTCGCCCTTTCCCGTCAACCCGACATGGCCCTCAGCGCAACCGCCGCAGCCGGGATTGACGATGATGGCGCCGCTTTCAAACAGATCCTGGAGAATACCTTTGGCCAGGAGCTCCTGGTAAACGCGCCGGGTCGCCGGGACGACTTTAAGCATGACTCCTGCCTTAACCTTCCGGCCTTTGAGGATTCGCGCCGCCTCGGCCAGATCCTCTGTCCGACCGTTGGTGCAGGA
>CAZKBY010000167.1:0-5618 GCA_964550915.1 uncultured Eubacteriales bacterium
CTCCTGGCCCGGTAATGTGAGAGAGCTTGAAAACATGATCGAACACGCCGTGATCCTGTCGAAAAACAAAGAAATCACGATGTCCGACTTCCCTCAGGATCTTATTCATCCGGCTCCTGCAGAAGGGAAAACGATTGAAGACGTGATGAGAAACCATATCCTGAATGTGCTTGAAGAGACAAAAGGCAACATTTCAAAGGCGGCTAAAATACTCGGAATCCAGCGGATGACCCTTTATAATAAGCTAAAAAAATATCATTATACCGTCAATAAAATAGACATATAATGTCTACATAATATACAGCGTCTTTTTTTCGCGATCCCTCGGTCACGTTTCGAATTTCCATAATAGATTTATTATCAATTAGTTAGTGCCTCTCTAACAACTAACCTCGGGCTATAATCATCTTGGCACACATCTTGCTATATATTTGATGTGATGAGAAAACAAATTCCACGAGGAAAGCCCCGGGCCAGAAAGCTTTTCCTGTGGAAATAATCCAAAAAATTGGAGGTTCATTATGGAAAAACAAAAGATGTTGGTGATCGAGGATGAAGATATCATGCGGGAGGCGCTGTTCGATTACTTTTCAGACGGGGGCCATACGGTTGATACAGCTCGCGATGGCGAAAAAGCGCTGGAAAAGCTTAGTTTTGAAGATTACAGCGTCATGATAATCGACCTTAAATTACCCGGCCGTGATGGGATTTCGGTTTTAAGAGAAATCAAAAAAAAGAATCCCCGGGCGAAAGTTATCATCATCACCGCGTATCCCTCAGTCGAAACCGAGGAGAAGGCCCTGCAGAATGGAGCTTTGAATTACCTGCCGAAACCTTTTGAGCTCAGCTATCTTGAAACTCTCATCAGGCAGTCTTACGAAATCGAAATTATCCCGACCCCACCTGTTGAAGAACCCGTTGTTGAGGAAGAAATCGTCACCCCCTGCATCTGGATGCAAGCAGGAATAGTTAAAAAACGCATGTGTACCTACGGTTATAATTGCACGAGAATCTGTGATTTTCACGTGGCGATGATGAACAAAGAGAAATTCAGGAATGACCCGAGGATCAAGCCTTTCATAGCAAAGCTTTATGCTCAATTAGGCAAGAAACAATGCCGCTATGTTATGAGCGGGCAGATTTCTCACCGCTCCTGTGCTCAACTTTTTGACTGCCCGAATTGCGAGTTTGACCAGACCATGCAAGAAGAAATAGACCGCCAGCTCCAGGTCAAGGCTGCCCGGGTGGAGAGGATGCGGACAGGAAGTCCGGGCGCGGTGAGAGTGAAGCACAAGCCAGTCAGGACGGATCACTAAGCCGGTGTTTTTTCTCGATCCTTTTTTAAGTCTTCCTTAATCATTCTGATCCCACTCAGGGAATTGATTGGAATGTCCTTGAGCTGAGCTTTTATTTTCTTAGTGTCCAAGCGGTACCCGTGGCCGTCCTTTTTATGCACGTAGATTAGGCGGACGTCAGGATTTCCTGTGATCAGAGTGATAATTGTCTGGCCGATGTCGCCCAGCGGTTTCCGGTCGATATGGCTGTACTGGAAATCAGCTCTTATCCTGGTTCCTTTTCCCTTCTTCGATTTTATGGACAGATGACCGTTGGCTGCTTTGGCTGATTCAGATAAAAGAGACAATCCCAAGCCAAACCGGCGCACCTTTTTCGAAGTGAAGAAGGGATCAAGGGCTTTTTTCTGAGTTTCCTCATCCATACCTATTCCGTTGTCTATTATTTCTACAGACAGCAAGTCCTTCTCTATATCTTCATTTAGCCTTATTTCAATTTTACTCGCCTGAGCGGCCACTGAATTTTCGGCAATGTCGAGGATGTGCAGGGAGAGGTCTTCCATCAGAACTTCAACTCACCTGGATTATTTACCTGGATCAATTTTCTCCCCTCCTCATTCTTCAGCGCTTTTTTTATTTCAGCCAGAGAGCCCTCTTCAAGGAGGAAAAAAGTGTAGCCTTTTCCGATATCATCAGGATAGTGGGCATCAGACGAGCAGATGATAGGATAATGATAAGGATAGGTTCTAACCGCTTGATCGAAGGTCAAACGGGGCGAGATTTCCAGGGCGTCCAAGGCCAAGCCCTCTGGAATAAACCCCAATTGGCCGATGATGCTAAAACCTTCTCTGTCTATATGAGAAGCGATGGAAATGCCGCCGAAGGAATGGATCAGCCGGATGACCTCTTCCAGGGGAATGGTCGTCGCGCCGATCAAAAGTTTGTTATTAAAGCCCTCCACTTCTTCCTTTTCGTTCACGATGACTTGCCTGCCAAATGCTTCTTCGTCATTCTCTCCGGGAAGTTTTTCGTAGACAAGTTCCTGAAGTTTGAGGGCGGATTCCACGTTGTCAAATAGAGCTAAAACGTGGACTTCTTCCCGGGAAGTCACTTCCAAGCCCGGAATGACCTTAATATGCGTTTTCCTGGCAGCATTCATTACAGCCAGGGAATTTTCTGAGGAGTTATGATCACAGATGGCAATGATGTCTATTCCCTCCTTCATAGCTGACGTGAGAATCCTCTTCGGAGACATATCGAGTTCTGTGCAGGGAGAAAGACAGGTGTGAATGTGCAAGTCAGCTTTAAAAGTTCGGAGCATGAATAATCCGGGTCAGTCCGACGATCTGATCAAGTCGTATAATTGTCCCGTTATCTTAAAGGCTGTCTCGCCGCTGCAAAGAAGGGGAACATTTTCTTCCTTTGCTTTTTGGGCCGTTTCTTCATCGGGCTTTCGGTTGTTGATGATGACGATCCCGGCCAGGTCTTTCAATTTGGCTACGGCGATGATATTCTGGTGCGTCTGGAGAGTAATCCATAGGTTTCTCGCTTTGCTGTTGGCCATCACATCGCTCAGAAGGTCACTCGTGTATCCGCCTGTAACCTCTGTCTCTAACCTGTCTTGGCCGGTTAAAACCGTCAACTGCAATTTTTCAACGATTTCCTTGAGTTTCATTTTTTAATCCTTCCTATATGGCGTTGTGCCGATATGAGATTTGACAGGACGCAGAAAAGCAGATTTGTTGAACAATTCTATTAATTCTTGCGACAGTTCTTTAAACTTTTGAGGGAAAACGAAAATACAGTCGGTGAGCTCAGCTTCTCCTTTGACGACGTCCTCGGCAAAAGCTAAACACGTAGGAGTGCCGCAAACCCCGCAGTCAATTTTTGGCAATGACTCGTAAATTTCTTCTTTTTCTTTTCTCTTTTTTATGGCTTTGGCCAGGTCTTTATCCAGAGGTTTTAGGGGACGCGGCTCCAATTTTCCTTCAATGAAAAAATAGCCCTCTTTGTATAGTTTTCGGACTTCTCTAATATCTGGACAGGCTTTAATTTGTTCGAATTCTAAAGTCTCGATTAACTTTAAGATTTTATTGTAAGAGATGTAAAGGTTTTCCACTGTCAAAGAGCCTCCGACACAGCCCTGGTGACAAGAATAGGCTTCGATAAAGTCGATGTTTTTCAGCCTTCCTCTTTCGATATCATTAAAGACTTTGATGATTTCACTGAGTCCCGAGACCGCCAGGGAATTTCTAAGCCTCAGAGTTCGACAAATGCCCCCAGCCATCGCCCATCCAATGCCGAGAATACAAATGTTTTTCAGAGCCTTCTGGTAGCTTCTGTTTTCTATGTCTTCCATGGCCGCCAGAAGGGGTCCGTAAATATCTGAAATGGCGATCGCCCCGTCTATGTGAGATTTCCCCTTTTCTGCGGGCTGCTTGATGGAAATCATTTTTACAGGGCAGGGGGTGATATAAAAGGTGCCAATATCTTCTTCTTTTAAGCCGAGCCTTTTTGATTTTTTTCTTTTAATTTCCTTGGCAGCCAATTCTCGTGGAGTATCAATAGGGATGACCTGGTTGATAAGAGCTGGATATTTAACCTGGATCAAGCGGACAACAGTCGGACAGACATTGGAAATAAGAGGCTTGGGTCCTTGGTATTCTCGGAGATATTCCTGGATGGCGAAACTGACCTCCCCGCAGGTAAAAGCCAGGTCATAAGCATCATCGAATCCCAGCCTTTTTATCCCGGAGAGGATTTTCTCGGGCAAAATTTCTCTTCCAAATTGAGCATAGAGAGCAGGAGAAGGCAGGGCAACGGTATGGCGGAATTTAGGGGATTCCCCGAAGGGGTCGGTTAAGGGAATGATCGCGTTTTCCGGACAGACTGTAATGCATTCTCCGCAATCGATGCATTTCTCTTCGATGATGACGGCTTGGCCATCTCTAACCCTGATCGCTTGAGTGGGACACATCCGCATGCATTTCATCCTGCCGCTGCATTTTTCTGGGTCGATGCGGATGGAATGGAAATATTGATCCATTTTATTTTGTTTCATTCAAGCCAATGATTATGTTCAATGATGTTCCTTTGCCGGGCTTAGAAGAGATCTCAAATTTATCGGCGTTCCTTTTGATGTTGGGTAGCCCCATGCCTGCGCCAAATCCCATCTCCCGCATTTTATCAGTAGCCGTGGAGAAACCCTCTTGCATGGCCAATTCGATATTTTCAATCCCGGGACCATCATCCTCAACCCTAAAATGGATTTTTTCAGGAGTGATGTTCAGAGTGAGCGAGCCTCTTTGAGCATACATAACAACGTTCATTTCCGCCTCGTAGGAGGCGATGGAGGCCCGTATGATGATCGAAGAATCAATGCCGATTTCCTGGAGAATTTCCTTGATGCTCGTGGAGGCCTTTCCGGCATTGCTGAAATCCCCTCCTTTTATTTCAAAGCGTTGAGACAGTATAATTTCATCACCCATGGCTATTTTTTTCCGGAGTGGCGCTGATTCCCTTAAGGCCATGACTGAAGAGAAGGCCGCAGGCTGTGTACATCATGAATCGGGTCGAAAGGAGGGGGATCCTTTTTTCTCTGGCTAACTCAGATCCCTCTTTATCTGGCTTCTTTCCCCTGACATAGATAATGGCTTTGGCATCGATGATGCTTGCTGTCCTGACCGATTGAGAATTCGATAATCCGGTGAGAAGAAGGATTCCGGGTTTACCAAAAGCAAGGACATCACTCATGAGGTCAGATGCTCCGGCGGCCGTTATTTCTTCGTCAAGACGGTCATTTCCCGTGATGACTTCAGCTTGAAGGAGTTCTTTAATTTCTCTTAAGGTCATTTTAGTATTGGCCATCCTCCTTTTGGCCATTTCTGTGGGATTCCACGAATCCGCCCTCTTCATAGATGGTAACTATGAAGCTATCCAAAAGTCAACTGCAGAAATATTCTTTCACGATCCTTTGAGCCATCAGAGGGACTGCTTTTTTGACGGGTTCGGATAATCCAGATTGCATTGCTTCTGGAATTGCCTGTATCTGGCAGGCCATAATTCTCACTTTAACCGAGCAAAAATCTCGCAATTCCCTCAGGAGATTTGAGGAAGGAACTTGGTGCATTGAAAAATCGTCTATTTTCTCTTTTGGGATTTCGTCAAGGGTGATTTCAAAAATTTCACCCGGTTTTCTCCCTTTATCCACTGCGTCAATGATCACGATCTCTTTGGGCCGGGGCACGCCCAAAGAAATTGTAAACAATATCTTTCTGATTCCAGTCCCCGCATCCAGGAGGCAGATATGGTGTGGAACGTTGTAGT
>CAZKBY010000168.1:0-5591 GCA_964550915.1 uncultured Eubacteriales bacterium
AAGCTAATCAAGGCGTTGATCTATATTTACGACAAGTTGACAGACAATGCAAGGACGCATGCTTCAAGAGCAGGAAACTTATACACGATCGAGGAAGACGCCGTCCCCTCCGAACTCCCCAGCCGTGGCGCATCTTGAGCGATTATCCCAAAGCCAGGTCATTTGCGAGAGTCACGACTTGTTGGATGTAAACTACAATTAGTGTATTATGTATGACGTCCCCCAAAATAGAATGCCGGAGGAGGGAATCGAACCCACACGGGCCTTGCGGTCCACTGGATTTTGAGTCCAGCGCGTCTGCCAGTTCCGCCACTCCGGCCAGGTCTTCTTCACTATAAGCAAATCGAGCGCTTTTTTCAATCAGGAAAGCGGCGCGTGAATTTGAGGAAGACTCTGCTTAATTCTGGAAAATCCGGGGGGGGATGACCCTCGAATTTTTCTTCACTGAATTTATAGAATCGATAAAAATTATATATTTTGTGAAGCACCTCAAACGAAATAGTTCATTTGACCTTTTCCGACGATTCTGCTAAAAGTTTCCGATTGAAAAGAGAGGAAATTCGTGGATAAAGAAAAAAGGGCTCTTCTCGCCATTACCGACCGGTTTGCCGGCAAGACGATCGCCGTCTGGGGCGATTTTATCCTCGACGAGTACGTCTACGGCACGACCCGCCGCGTTTCCCGCGAGGCGCCCGTTCTCATCCTGAGCTATGAGAGGAAAGATTTCTCTCTGGGAGCGGCGGGAAACTCAGTCCTCAACCTCAGAGCCCTGGGAGCCTGCCCCCTGCCCGTCGGAGTCGTGGGAGAGGACGAGCCCGGAAAGCGAATCATCGCCATCCTCCACAGCCAGAAAATCCCGACCGAATACATCCACAGAATGAAGGCCTATCAGACGCCGATCAAAACGCGCATTCTCGCGGGCGAGGAAAACACACGCAAACAGCAGATCCTGAGGATCGATAAGGAAGCAAGAGTCCCGGCCGACGGGAAACTCAGGGAGCGCCTCTCGTCGTTTCTTTTTGAAGCCAGGAGCCGGGCCGACGCCCTCCTCGTATCGGATTATCACTATATGACCGTCGAAGACGCCGTTTTTAAGACCATCCTCCCGGCCTGGAAGAAGGCGGGGCGGCCCGTCACCGTCGATTCGCGATTCCGGCTTCTCCGTTTCAAGGGGGTCACGGCAGCCACCCCGAACGAGCCGGAAGCCGAGGCTGCGCTCCAGGTCGAAATTGGAAACAACGTCCCGAGGCTCAATCAAGCCGGAGCTCATCTCCTGAAAAGGCTTCAGGCTAAGGCTCTTCTCCTCACCCGCGGGTCCAGGGGAATGGCCCTTTTTGAGCCTGGCAAGCGGCCTTACATCATTCCCGTTCACGGGACGACCGACATCGTCGACGTCACAGGTGCCGGCGACACGGTCATCAGCGTCTTCACGCTGGCCCTGACTTGCGGCGCTAATTTCCGCGAGGCTACGGATCTGGCGAACTATGCCGGCGGGCTCGTCGTCATGAAGAAAGGGACGGCGACGATCACCGTCGACGAACTGAGAGAGGCCGTTTCATCCTGAATTGAAAAAACTGAAGACTCTGGCAGGACTCAAAAAAATCATTGCCGCAGAAAAAGCGGCCGGCAAAACCGTCGTCCTGGCCAACGGCTGCTTTGACCTTTTCCACGTCGGGCATGTCCGCTATCTGCGAGGAGCCAAGGCGAAGGGAGACATCCTTGTCGTGGCCATCAACAGAGACGCCTCGGTGAGAAAGCTCAAAGGCCAAGGAAGGCCGATTCTTCCCGAAAAAGAGCGGGCAGAAATCCTCTCTTCCTTCTCTTTTGTCGATTATGTCACGATCTTCGGTCAGACAAACGTCGAAAAGGTCCTCCTCGCGCTCAAACCCGAGATTCACGTCAAAGGGTCAGATTACACCGAAGAGACCGTTCCCGAGAAGGACGCGGTTAAGCGATACGGCGGAAAAGTCGCTATCGCCGGCGGCCCCAAAATCCGCAACACCTCGGACATCATCAAAAGAATTGCCGGGATCGAGTGATGATCGAGAATTTCCTTATCATCCGGCTCAGCTCTTTGGGAGATATCATCCATACGCTTCCCGCGTTCTCAGCGTTGCGGCGGCATCATCCCCGGGCGCGGATAGCCTGGGCTGTCGAGGAAAAGGGAAAGGAAATTCTGGGCCTTGTCCCGGGCCTTGACAAAATCGCCGTCATCGGAAGGAAAAAGTGGCTTCGGAGCGCGAGAAATGTCCGGGGGAAAGACCAGACAGCACTCGACTTCCAGGGGCTGGCCAAGTCTGCTTTCCTGGCTTTCCTTTCCGGTTCCCGGCGAAGGATAGGCTTCAATAAAAAGAACTTAAGGGAGCCGCTGGCCTCCCTGTTCTATACAGAAAAACTCGATTATGTCAATGAATCGGATGTCCATGTCATCGGCAAGAATCTCAGGCTCCTCAGACCGCTGGGGATCGAGGACGAAAACTATGACTTCCCCCTCGTCCTTCCCGAAACGGCGACAAACTCCCTGGCCGCCAAGCTCGCTGAAGCCGGCGTCCCGGAAGATAAAAGGCTCATTGTCCACAATCTTGGAGCCGCCTGGGAGACAAAGCGGTGGTTCCCGGAAAAGTGGGCTGAGCTGATCGAAAAAACGCGGTTTGACGGCTCTTTTCCGCTTCTTCTCTGGGGGACTGAAGAGGAGAAAAACCTGGCCCTGGCCGTGCAGGAAAAAACTGGCGCGCGCCTCTCCCCTTTCTTGACGATCAAAGAGGTTCTGGCCCTGATGAAGAAAGCAGCGCTTCTCGTGAGCGGCGATACCTTCGCCCTTCAGGCAGCCTGTGCCCTGGCTACTCCTGTCGTGGGTCTTTTCGGCCCGACCAACCCGCGGCGCAACGGGCCCTTCAGGCCGGGTGACAGAGTGGTTTTTCATAAGTTAGACTGCAGCCCCTGCTATAAGAGAACCTGTCCGACCCTCGACTGCCTTAAAGCGCTCAAGGTCGAGGAGGCGGTCGAGGCGGTAAAAGAAGTCTGGGAAAGCCATGGATGATTTTGGCCCCAAAGAAATTCTCAGTCGGATCCGGGTCAGGACCGGCACTCTAATAGCCGTGGCGGTTGTCCTCCTGGCCACTCCTGACTGGACCTCGATCATCGTCGGCGTCTTCCTTTCCGCCGTCGGCCTTAGCGTCAGAACCTGGGCGTCCGGCCATCTGCGCAAGGAGAAAAGGCTAACTGTCTCCGGCCCCTACCGGTATTCCAGGAACCCGCTTTACCTCGGAAATTTCGTCTTGGGCGCGGGAATTGTCGTCGGGTCGCGTTCCTGGTGGATCGCAGGGCTCTTCCTCGTCTATTTTGCCGTTTTCTACCCCCTCATCATCTGCCGGGAAAGAGAACGGATGAGGAAGCTCTTCCCCGAGCAGTACGAGGAATACAGGAAAAAGGTACCCCTCTTTTTCCCCTCGCCTTTGAGACGCAACCACGCCTCCAGGGAAGAATTCAGCTGGGCGCTCTATAAACAGAATAAAGAATACCGGGCACTCATTGCGACTGCAGTGCTGTGGTTAGTTTTGGCCGGAAAGATTCTGCTGTTGAATCGCTGAGACCGCTCTGTTATATTTTTCCCGTGCCCACAGCGGAAAGAATAAGGAAAGTCAAACGTCTGCTTGCGCTCCGCCAGCCCGACCTTAGAGTTGTGCTCGAAGGCGTCACCATCGCCCATAACGCCAGTGCCGTCATCAGGACATGCGATGCGGCCGGCGTCCTTCATGTCGATATCATCTCTCCCCAACCGGAGGCCTTTGTCCTCAACAGAGCTATCTCGACCAGGGCTGAAAAATGGGTGGAGACCCGCATCCATTCTTCACTGAGCGATTGCCTTCTTCCTCTCAAAGAAAAGGGATTCAAGGTGGCTGTGACCCATCTGGGCAAGGAGGCCATCAATTACACCAAGCTTGATTACACTCAGCCCCTGGCCATCGTCTTTGGCAGCGAGGCGGAGGGCGTGTCGCAGGCAGCCCTGAGTTTATCGGATTATGTCATCAAGATCCCCATGCTGGGGATGGTCGAGAGCCTCAATCTTTCGGTGTCGGCGGCGATCATCCTCTACGAGGCGCTGAAGCAGCGCTGGGAGCGCGGATTCTATGAAAAAAGAAGGCTGTCTGACGAGGAATTCGATATCTATCTCCGGAAGTGGCTCCCTCGCCTGGAAAAGGACAGAACCGGCGGTTAAGACAACAAGAGCAGGGGGTCTTTCCTCCGGGAAAGGTCCCCCTGCTGAGAGATGGATACAGGAGTTACACTCCCGTACTTGACGGCTAAACTCTAAAGACGACGCGGTTTCTGGCCAGGAGCTTCTTGAGTTTCTGAGCTTCTTCCTTGCTTTTCTCGTAAATTTTTTCTTTCTCTTGCTTAAGCTTCTCGCTCTGTTCCAACATCTCCTCTTTCAATTTCTTCATCTTCTCCAGGCTTTGCAGGGCGCTCTTCTCGTAGACCAGCCGCGATTTTTCGAACTGCCGCGCCAATTCTTCGCTGAAATCTCCCCAGGCTTCTGGGCTGAACGTGTAGCTCCAGCCCAACCCTTGCCTTTCTTCTTCCTCGACTTCCACCTCGATGTCCATCGGCCTTTTATTGCGGATGAGATCGATCTTGACCCTATCGCCTTTCTTCCTGTCCTGAATCAGCTCGCTCAATTCGTCCACTGAATCAACCCGCTTCCCGTTGACTCGGATGATGACGTCTCCGACCTTTACCCCCGCTTTCTCGGCCGGGCCGTCCTTGGTCAGCCTGGTCACGAGAAGGCCGTTTCCTTCTTTGACGCCGAAGTACTCCAGCAACTCTTTGTTGATGGCCTCAAGATAGACCCCGATATACTTTCTTTTTTCCCAGCGCGGCCAGATTTCCCGCAGCCGTGATTCCGGAGACCGCGGTGCTTCCGGAGCTTTCTCGGGCTTGACCTTCAGCGGCTCGAGGGGCCGGGCCGGGAAAAGCTTCGGATACCGAAGCTCCAGCTCTCGCCTTGCTTCTTCTTCAGGATATTCTCCGAGCTTAACCTTGACTTCGGTCGCCTTGCCGGACCTTTCAACCTCGAGCTTGATCTCATGGCCTGGCTTGTTTGTCCGGACCTGGGAGACAAACATCGAGGCGGAAGTGACCGGCTGGCCGTCAATCTTGAGGATTGCGTCTCCCTCTTTCAGGCCAGCGAGCTCAGCCGGACTGTCAGACTCCACATCGTTAATCTCCACTTGACCGCTGTCGTTTTCAAAAATGCTCACGCCCATCCAGCCGCGGCTGACCTTTCCCTTTTCTTTTATTTCGGCGCTGACCGTCGCAACGATGTCCACTGGAACAGCCAGGGCCATTCCGGATGAGGGGGCCTCTGCCCGGCTGAAAACATAGCCCGAGCCGACGATTTCCTTCTCCCTGAACTCGAAAACAACGGGCTGATCCTCAGCGTAAATCCCCCGCAGCAGGCCGACCATCTGCCCGGCCTCGTTGACCACCGGGCTGCCGCTCGCGCCCCGCGTCACCCAGACGTTCAGTCGCAGCTTGTCCGGGGCGATGGAACTCACGATTCCCTGGGTGACGGCCGGAGTGTTCTCGGG
>CAZKBY010000169.1:0-5578 GCA_964550915.1 uncultured Eubacteriales bacterium
CATCTCCCTTTAGTCTCGTCTTATTCTCCCCATTTCGGCGAAGAACGGCCGCTCGTCGGAGCCGGCGGGTCGGGAACGATCTTTTTTACTCACTGCAACCTGCGCTGCTCGTTCTGCCAGAATTACTCCATCAGCCATCTCGGCGAGGGCCGCGAAGTTTCGTTTGAGCGCCTGGCGCGGATGATGGTCGAACTCCAGAGGCTGGGCTGCCACAACATAAATTTTGTCACGCCAACTCATTTTGTCCCCCAGATCCTCAAGGCGCTTCCAATGGCGATCGAGGCCGGGCTCCGCGTCCCTCTCGTCTATAATACGAGCGGCTATGACGCCGTCGAAACGCTCGGGCTTCTGGACGGCATCGTGGATATCTACATGCCTGACTTCAAATTTGCCGCCGCGCCTCCGGCCGCTGAATACTGTAACGCTCCCGACTATCCCGAGGCGGCACGCCTGGCTATCAAGGAGATGCACCGCCAGGTCGGTGACCTCGTTTTAGACGAGAACGGGATCGCCAGGCGCGGGCTTCTCGTCCGGCACCTCGTTCTGCCTGAGGGCTTGGCTGGCACGCGGGAAGCCATGCGCTTCCTGGCTACCGAAATCTCAAGGAACACCTATGTCAACATCATGGACCAGTACTATCCGTGCGGGGACGCCTCTCCGCGCTCTCCCCTCGGCCGAAGGATTACGGCGGAGGAATACGTGGAAGCTGTCCAGGCGGCCAGAGAAGAGGGTATCACCCGGCTCGACAGGCGGGAAAGGTTCCGCCTGGTCTGGTTCTGATGAGTTCGGAGGACATTTTACATAATCATATTAAGTAAATTACGTATGCTATCCCCCGAATTAAGGGTTTGACACGGGCAGGGCGGCCGCATATATTTGGAGACAATAACCATGAGCAAGGAATAGCCGAGAATGAAAACCTTAATCTGTCATCTCTTGGTTTTGAGCATCCCCATCCTGGCGCCGGCGAGCTCGAGCGGAAGCAGCAGGCCGCGGCTGCGGGAATTCGGGATTAAGACTGGCATTCTTCCTCCCGGGCCGCTCAATGCGATTACCGACGTCGCCCGCGTCAAGGTCGGCCATATCACGCTCATCCAGGGAAACGACGTCCGCACCGGCGTCACCGCCATCCTCCCTCATGAGGGGAACGTTTTCCAGGAAAAAGTCCCGGCTGCCATCGCCGTGGCTAACGGGTTCGGCAAGCTCATGGGATTTACCCAGGTTGAGGAGCTCGGCACGATCGAAACCCCCGTCGTCCTGACCAACACCTTATCTGTGCCCACCGCCGCCGAGGCTGTGATCGAATACACGCTTGCTTTTCCCGGCAATGAACATGTGGAGTCGGTAAACGCTGTCGTGGGTGAGACGAACGACGGCTTTCTCAATGACATCCGCGGCCGGCACGTGAAGAAAGAGCACGTCCTGGAGGCCATCCGCACCGCCAGGGCCGGCCCGGTCGAGGAAGGCTCGGTCGGCGCCGGAACCGGCACAACGTGCTACGACTTCAAGGGCGGGATCGGGACTTCCTCCCGACGACTGCCCGAATCGCGCGGCAGCTACACAGTCGGCGTCCTTGTCCAGACGAACCACGGCGGAATCCTCCAGATCGGCGGCCTTCAGGCCGGAGTGCGGTTGGGCAATTATTTCCTGAAAAAAGATATCGAACGGGGAAGCGAAGGATCCTGCATAATCGTCGTCGCCACGGACGCTCCGCTCGACAGCCGCAACTTGAAAAGACTGGCCAAACGGGCCCTGCTCGGCATTCCCCGGACGGGCGGATTCTACTCCAACGCCAGCGGCGACTATGCGATCGCCTTCTCGACGGCCAGAGAAGTCCGCGCTCCTCACCGGGCTCCCGGCCCGACCCAGACGGTCACCCTCTTGAGAAACTAGCAGATGTCGCCTCTTTTTCTGGCTGCGGCCGAGGCCGCTGAGGAAGCCATCCTCAACTCCCTCTTCAAGGCGGAGCGGCTGGAAGGGAAGGACGGGCATGTCGCTGAAGCCCTGCCGCTCGACAAAATAAAAGAAATGCTCAAGGAGAAGACCCGGTGAAAAAGACGATCGGCATTTTGGGCGGCATGGGTCCCGAAGCAACGGCTTATTTCTTTAACCTGATAATCAAGCAGACCGCCGCGTCCAGAGACCAGGATCACATTCCCATCCTGATCTACAATAATCCAAAAATTCCGCCTCGAACAGACGCCCTGCTGGGCAAGGGGCCGAGCCCGGTCCGGCTGCTCAAAGAGGGAGCAAAGAAGCTTGAACGGGCGGGCGCTCATTTTATCGTCATCCCCTGCATCACAGCCCATGCCTTTCTCTCCCCGATGAGGCGTGCGGTCAGGATCCCCGTTCTCGACATCCCTGAGGAAACCGCCGCCTGGGCAAAAAAGAAAATCCCGCGCCTCAAGTGCGTCGGGCTGGTCGCTTCGACAGGAACCGTAAAGTCAGGACTCTTCCGCGATGCTTTCGGCCGAGCCGGGGTTGAAATCGTCGCCCCGACGGCCAGGGAACAGAAAAAGGTCATGGAGGCTATTTTCGGGCGGGGCGGGATAAAGGCTGGCGTAACCGAAGGCCGGCCGAAAAGGCTCATCCTTTCTGTCGCAACGAAGCTCATCCGGCGGGGCGCCGGAGCCATCGTTGCCGGCTGCACCGAAGTCCCCCTCGTCTTGAAGGACGAGGACATCCCCGTGCCCCTCATCGAACCGATGCGGATCGCCGCCGGGGCAAGCATCATCCGGGCCGGCTACCGGGTCAAGAAATGAAGGGGATGCATCTCCAATTTTATGATAGAGCAAGGCGATGAAAGAACGGGTCCTATCACGGCGCGTCCCCGTCCGTCCTCGCTTCACCCATCCCCCCATGGGGTACCCCTTCCGCTGCGGGCGTTACGGGGACTGACGCCGTGCCACCCCTTCCTTCAAAGCATATCGAATTGCCGCAAAATTGGAGATGCTTAAAATAAAGGGTGTAATGTTGACAAAAGGTTGAATGATCGAGTATAAAGGGCGTGCCTGACTTGCCCGCGAAGGAGGTGAAAGCGAGTGGCCTTTATTGTCGTTGAAGAAGGAGAATCCTTGGAAAGCGCGCTTCGGCGCTTCAAGAGAAGAGTCCAGCAGGAAGCCATCATCAAGGAGATCAAGAAGCACTCCATCTACTTCAAGCCCGGTGAGAGAAAGAGGATGAAAGAGGCGCAGGCCCGCAAGCGCATGCGGCGGCGGATGAAGAGGGAACGAGAACTGGAATACTGAGACCATTCCGCGTCTCCATCCTCCGGGCGAAAGGGATTGTCAAGCATCAAAACCCCTGTGGAAAAAAGTCAGTTGATTTGTGCAGGCATAGAGGAGATTGACTTGAAGCCTGCCTGGCTGAAGGTCAGACTTCCCACCGAAAGCAGTTTCTTCCAGGTTGCCGAAATCCTGAGGGCAAACCGCCTTCACACGATCTGCCAGAGCGCCCGCTGTCCCAACATCTCCGAGTGCTGGTCGGCTCGAACCGCCACCTTCCTCATCCTGGGAGATGTCTGCACCCGGGACTGCGGCTTCTGCGCTGTCAAGAAAGGAATGCCTCAGCCTCCTTCCGCCCAGGAGCCCGGACACGTGGCTGAGGCCGTCGCCGCGATGGGTCTCAATTATGCGGTCATCACCTCGGTCACCAGGGACGATCTCGCTGACGGCGGAGCACGTCTTTACGCCGCCACCATACGGGCAGTTAAAACCGCGAATCCCCGCGTCAGAGTCGAAGTCCTCGTTCCCGACTTCAAGGGAGACGAAGGAGCGCTGGCCGCGGTCGTCGAAGCAGGCCCGGATGTCCTGAACCATAACTTAGAGACGACCGAAAACTGCTACCCGCTGATCAACCGGCCGCTGGAAAACTACCGGAGGTCGCTCGGCGTTCTCAGGCGAGCCCGGGAGATGGGAGCGCTGACCAAGTCCGGCCTGATGGTCGGACTCGGTGAGGGTGAGGAGGAAATCCTGCGGACGTTGTTCGATCTAAGAGCAGCCGGCTGCGACCTCCTGACCATCGGGCAGTACCTCAGGCCTTCGGCCAGCCACGCTCCCGTGCGCAAGTATTATCTGCCCAAGGAATTCGAGGAGCTCAAGAAGAAAGCCAGGGAGTTGAGGTTCAGGGCGGTAGAAGCAGGACCTCTGGTCAGAAGCTCATACCGGGCTCACCGGATGTTCAATTCTCTCGGGAAAGGAGCGAACGGAAATCCATGCGCTACTTAATCTTTGCTGACATTCACGGCAACCTGGAGGCCTTTCTGGCTGTGCTCAAGTTCATCCAGAAAAAAAAGATCGATCATTTCATTTTCCTGGGCGACGTGGTCGGATACGGCGCCTCGCCCAACGAAATCATCCAGAAAATCCAGAACCTCAAGCCGATCACGCTCGTCCGGGGCAACCACGACAAAGCCGTCTGCGGCCTGGACACGATTGAAACCTTCAACCCGATTGCCGCCTCGGCCATCCTCTGGACGAAGCAAAGAACCTTGAAAAAAAACCTCGCTTACATCTGCCGGCTTAAAAAGGGACCCTTCATTCTCCACGAGACCATTACCATCTGCCACGGTGCTCCTTTCGACGAGGACTACTACATCTTCGGCGAGTTCGACGCTGCCGAGGCCTTTGACCACATCACCACGCCGGTCTGTTTCTTCGGTCATACTCATTTTCCCTTCGTCTATGCCGAAAAGGAGAATGTCGTCGAGGGAACATTCATGGAGGGCGAGGCCAACGAGGTCAGGCTGGAAAAGGGCGCCCGGTATCTCATCAACCCGGGCTCGGTCGGCCAGCCGCGGGACAGGAACCCGCAGGCAGCCTGCGCCATCTACGACTCTGGGACGCGGGTCGTCAAGTTCTACCGCCTGGAATACAACGTCCAGGAAGCGCAGAGGAAGATCCTGGCCGAGCGCCTCCCTCCTGCCCTGGCAGAACGGCTATCTCTTGGCATCTAAATTCTAAAGTCTCGGATTAGCGTAGCAATAAAGACAGCTGTGGGGACAGGACTGAGTATAACTCCCGATATCCACCGATTCGGTGCAGCGGCACTCCCGGCGCTGTGATTTGTCCTTGAGCAGTGACACGGGCTCGCCTGAAGGATGGAGCGGCTGGAGGAGACGGCCGTCGATACAGGAAGAAGACTGGATGCCCGGGACCCCGGCCAGAAAATCCTGGCTGCATGAAAAAAGGCTGAGGCCGTGCTCGCGGGCGATCCCGGCCAGACAGCGAGCGGCCTCGAGCTTATCCTCGGCGGGTGGATCGACATAGCGGAAGCTGCAGCGGGCGGCCCGCCGCCTGGCTTTGGCGTACCACTGCGCAAAGCTAAACCTAACGGCCCTGATTCCCAAACTGGCCGCGTGAGGCGCCAGGCTTTCGAAGAAAGTCAGGTTCGTCAGCCGTCCTCCCTTTTCCTCCCAAAAAACGACCGGGTCGAACCGGATGGAAACGCGCTCCGGCGAGCCGGATATCTCGACCAGAGTCTTAAGCTGAGCCATGGCCACCTCTGGCGGGGGCACACCGGGCTCGATAAAGCTCCCGCCCAGGCCGGTGATGGTGAAATGAAAATAGAGCTGGTCATA
>CAZKBY010000170.1:0-5577 GCA_964550915.1 uncultured Eubacteriales bacterium
GAAAATTTCTCTTGGACCTCTCGAGCGGCCCGAAGATGCCCCAGGTGGACAGGGTTAAAAGTGCCTCCCAAGAGTGCTATCTTCTCTTCCGGCATGATGTTAATCGCCGGAGCCCTCCAGGGAGGCAAGGGTCTCCGCCATGGCCAGGACAAGCTCCTTCAGCCCGGTTCCCTGCAAGGCCGAGATGGCACAGAACCGGTGCTTTTTCTGCTGAGCCAGCTTTTTCAAAGCCTCAAGCGGTCTCTTTTCCCCCGTTAAAAGATCGATCTTGTTGGCTGCCAGAATTTGCGGCCGTTGAGCCAAACCAGGGTTGTAGGCCTTGAGCTCTTCGATGATAACGCTGTAATCCTTGACTGGATCCCGGCCGGAGAAAGGCGAAACGTCAACAAGATGGACGAGCATTTTTGTCCTCTCGATGTGCTTGAGGAATTGAACTCCCAGGCCGTGCCCCTGGTGAGCTCCCTTGATTAAACCGGGAATGTCAGCCACGACAAAGCTCGTTTCACCATCGACGTCCACTACGCCCAGGTGGGGGACGAGTGTGGTGAAGGGGTAATCAGCGATAACAGGCCGGGCGGCCGAAATCTTGGAGATCAGGGTCGATTTGCCGACGTTGGGAAAGCCAACCAACCCGACATCGGCAATGAGCTTCAACTCCAGGATAAACTCCCCCTCTTCTCCCGGCTTGCCTTTTTCCGATTCTCGCGGAGTCTGATGCGTCGGCGTGGCGAAGGAAGCATTCCCCCTTCCTCCTTTTCCGCCCCTAACAGCGAGGTATTTCTGGCCGGGCTGGGTGAAATCAAAGAGAACGTCTCCGGGATCGGAATTTTTTACGACTGTCCCCACTGGCACACTTAAAATCAAATCCTCCCCTTTACGGCCCTGGCGGTTCGATCCCTCTCCATGAGCTCCGTTCCGCGCTTGATTGATGGGATGAAAACGGAAAAACGATAGGGATTTTGCCCTGGCGTCTGCGACCAGGAAGATGTTTCCTCCGTCTCCGCCCCGGCCTCCGTCAGGCCCCCCCTTGGGAACTCCCCACTCCCGCCTAAAGCTCACGCAGCCGTTGCCTCCCTTGCCCGCCCGGAGTGTCACCCTTACGCGATCGACGAACATGAAACCTCAGCCGCGAGATTCGGCCAGGGAGCATAACAGCCCGAAAGACATAAAGCGATTGAATTTTTTGCTGGGGAGGAGATGTGTTTGATCTTTGGCCACCGCCTCTAAGCCGGAAGCACGGAGACGAATTTGCCCCTGTTCCCTTTATCCTCAAACTGGATAACCCCGCTTATCTTCGCGAAAAGCGTATCGTCCTTGCCTCGTCCAACGTTAAAACCGGGTTTGAAAGGCGTTCCTCTTTGCCTGATGATAATCGAGCCGGCCAGAACCTTCTGGCCGCCGAACCTTTTCACTCCCAGCCTTTTACCGTGACTGTCTCGGCCATTCCGAGCGCTGCCGCCTGATTTCTTATGAGCCATTTTACGCTCCTCTTACTTGGCCTTTTTCTTCTCCGCAGCCCTGGCTGGAGTTGCTTTCTCGGCTTTGGCGGCCTTTTTCTCTTTCTCCGGTTTAGCGGCAACTGTGGGGGCCTCTGTCTTTTTCGGCCTGATCGCCCTCTTTTTCTCCAGACCGGCAACTTCGGCCGGCCTCATTTCTGCCGCCTTGAGCTCCTCCGCAGGCAGACCTGTGACATCGGGAATAATCTTTTCTATCCTGACCCTGGTCAACCGCTGTCGGTGACCTCGAGTCCGCTTAAATTGTTTTCTCCTTTTTTTCTTGAAAACGACGACCTTTTCGTCCTTGAAGTCTCGAATTACCTCGGCCCTGACGAGAGCCTTTTCGAGAAAGGGCATCCCGATGAGAACGTTTTTGTCATAGGCAATGAGAAGGATCTGGCTAAAATGGAATTTCTCGCCCGCTCCGGCGGCGAGCTTCTCGACGTCAATAACATCGCCTTCCCGGACCCGGTACTGCTTGCCGCCGGATTTAATGACCGCAAACATCGTTTTTTCCTCTGTCTTGAATCCTGAAATTCGGCCCTAAATTTAACATAGACCACGATTTCTGTCAAATTCACGGACCGCACGGTAGCATCTCTTGCTTGACAGAAAACGGTCATTCCATTACTTTTTGTATGCGGAAAAGAAAACGGGCGGTTAGCTCAGCGGTAGAGTATCGGTCTTACAAACCGGGGGTCGCAGGTTCGAACCCTGCACCGCCCAGTGACCTTACCCGAGACGCCAACCTTTATCCCCTCCTGATTCTCCAGGAGGGGTAGGGGTGGTTAATATATAAAAAGATGTTAAAAGGCGTCTCGGAGCGCTCACCCGAGACGCCAACCTTTATCCCCTCCGACCTGCTCGAAAGACGCCGGCATATTTCCAGCCCCCTTTGATTGCCTAAAGGGGGTAGGGGGATTTAATATCTAGAAAATGATGTTCCAAGGCGTCTTTTGTTGAGAGGGGTAGGGGTGGTTAATACATAAGACAAGATGTGAGAGGGCGTCTCGAAATGTTCACCCGAGACGCCAGTATGATACGGGGACGGTCCTTCGCGAGGCCCGTCCCCGCTCTCCTTTTTGCCCAGGTCGGCTTGTTCTCTCTCTATCCCTATTCTAAAAACTCCACCTGATTCCCAGGCGAAACGACCTAACTCCGGAAACGCTGTTAATCAGCTTGTAGGTTGTGTCCAACGTGTACCGAGGCGGATTTTCATAGAAATACACGTAGCCGTTGGGGTTTTGCTGGACAGAGAGAAATGTGCTTCCTCCGGCATTAAAGACATCGAGATAGAAGCTCAATTTCCCCAGTTTCTCAAAATTGAACCCTTTCTCAACTCTCAAGTCGAGCGTCGTCTCCGAGGGATATCTCTGGGTTCCATTAGGTTCTGCGGCAACGCCGACATAGCTCGTTTGGGCGCCAAAACCGGGTGGAAAATAAACCCGGGCGATCGTCCTTGCCCAGGGAGTTCCGCTGCGATAATTGAGGTAGGCGCTGATGACAATATCCCAGGGGAGAACGTATGTGCCGAGGATCTTGATGTTCACCGGGCGGTCATACCGGATCCTGCCATAGGCGTTGATCAATGAGTTAGGATTGTCATAAAGAGTTGTTTCTCCCTCTGCTCCGCCATAATTATGATTGGCGTTGCCTTTAAAAGCGCTGTAGAGGATCGAGCCCCTGAGTTGCCACCTGTTCGACATTCTTTTATCGAAAGTGAAGACACCGGCGATGTATTTCCTTTCGCAGCCAGGAGGATTATCCCCGAGGAAATTTTGAATCGGAGCATAACTGGCCAGACCGTAGACAGTGAGCTCCTGGTCGTCACCGGTTCCAAATTTTCCATCCCAGCCAGGGTCGGTGAAGGTGTAAGGCAGCCAGATGGGACGGCCCTGATCATCCAGCTTGTTAGGTTCCCAGCCGTTATTCGGGTCCGTATCTTCGGTGATATTCTTGTTCTGTTTGTAGATGAACTGGAAGCCGAGCCTGAAATCTCTCATGACTTCATGTTCAATTCCGGCAATGAATTCGTCCATGTAGGGACACTTGAGGTCATCTTTGTAATACTTAACGTTGGGATCCTGGCTTTGATAGGACGTCAGCCTGTACGAATCGCCGTTCGGGTCCAAATAGGCGGGATTGACGGGCCCTGACCTGGGCAGGTCCATGTATCCGTTGGCATTCACATCCGTCCAGTACCAGTTCATGCTGCCGGCGCCGAGGAGCTGGGGAGCGTTGTATTTGCCTGACCAGATCTGCTCGAAGTAGCGGGCGAAGGAGAGCTTGAGAGCAGTCTTTCCGTTGCCAAATAAATCGTAAACGAAGCCAATCCGAGGCGACAAGGTTGTGAACTGAACGACTTTTTTATAGGGAAAAGTAAACTCATCCATTTGGGAAACTTGGTTGTAATCTATGCTCGGGTCGTGGTGATACTGGTCATTAAGTGCCTTGAGCAGGATGTTGGGGTCCTGTTGAGCGAGAATCGGGTTGAGGAACTGAGGTCCGAAGCTGTAGTAGTCGTCAAGTTGAGGCCGGTATTCCTCGGGTTCGTAGGCATAGCTATGGTCGAAGCGAAGACCGAGGTTTATGGCCAATCTGCCGGCCACGATTGCGTCCTGAGCATAAGCAGAGTAACGCCTGGTGTTATCTTCCCCCTTCCATACTCCGAGTTCCGGATAGGGATAGAGCAAGAGCCGGCCTTCTCTTCTGGATGGGCTGTAGTAATATTTGTTTTGATTCTTGAAACTGTACCAGTAAGTGTAATAGGGGTTGCTTTTGCCCCTCTCGAAGCCGCGACATCTGTCCCGAACATAAAACGTATCTTCCCATTCGACCCCGGCTTTGAATTCATGGCTGGCCCCGAGAAAATCGTCCTGGAATCTCGTTATGGAAGCGGTAGCGCCATACCGCTTGCGGTAGTAATCATCATTATAGGAACCGTTTCCCCAGTAGAGATCGGTTTCTCTATCATAATTCGTGTAGTTCTGTTGAACTTCGGGCCTTAAAATATTCGGGAAGTGGCGGTTGACGTAATTTCCCTTGATTTCGAGGAAAGTATTTTGATCCAGAACCCAGTTCAGATGATGAGAGGTCGTGTAGACTTTTTCCGTATCCACCGTCGCCGTATAGCTCCAGGCGTAGGCGTTGCCGGTTCTCAGGGTATAGACAGGCTGGAAGACCGAGTTAAAATGGAGCATCCCCATGTACTTGATATTCTTGGTAATCTGGAAGGTCAGCTTGGCAAAGCCCAGCCAGTCTTCTTGGCTTGTGTCATAATGCTCGATGTCTTTCGGGTCAAACGCACTCGGATTATAGTTGTAGATTGACAGGGCACGGATGTTGGCCGTATTGTTGTCAATCTGCTTCCAGGAGACGTGGCGGCCGTTGAGGAAGAACCAGAGTTTGTCTTTGAGGATGGGACCTCCAAAGCTCATCGAGCCGTCCAAATAATCCGCGTACTTCTGGGGCGGAGTGACGTTCAGAGCCTTGATCTGATCTTGCGTCCACAAATCCTGGGTTAGCGAGGGAAGAAACTTAAAGGACCTCAAGCTTCCCCCTCCCGAATAATAGCCCGTGACCATGCCGGAGAATCTGTTGCCGCCGCTTTTCGAGACAATATTAATGACAGCCGTGTCGCTCAGCCCTACTTCAGCCGGGAGTGATCCCAGGCTGATTTCCACTTCCTCGTAAACGTCAACGTTGACATTTGCGGCAACGTACAAGGTCGTGGGGTCATTCAGGATGGCTCCATCTATCTGGTAAAGTGTGCTCCTGAGATGCCCTCCCAAGACAGAAGACATGCGGGTGTATTCTCTTCCGGCTTCCGCTTCCACGGTCCCCGGCAAAGAATTCTGGATTCCATAGAGGTCCCGGGCATTGGGCATGCTCATCAGGAAATCTGTCCCATAATGGACGCTGAGCTTCGTCGATTGAACATCGACGACGGGTGAAGAAGCAACAACAGTGACTTCTTCTTGGACAGCCGCAGGCTCAAGGGCCACGTCAACCTCAGTCGTTTTCCCAACGCTGACGTAGAGACCTTTCTTGATCATGGTCTTAAACCCGGGAAGCTCAACTT
>CAZKBY010000171.1:0-5575 GCA_964550915.1 uncultured Eubacteriales bacterium
AGCCCATGTCCTGCTTCATCTCTTTGACTTTTTCGACGACGATCGACCCTTCCCAACCGGCGTTATTGGCGATCTGACGGAGCGGCTCCTCCAAGGCTCTCTTGACGATGTTGACGCCGATCTGCTCGTCTCCATCCACCTGCATGCTCTCCAGAGTCTTCTGGCAACGGAGCAAGGCCACGCCTCCGCCCGGCACGATACCCTCTTCGACGGCCGCTTTGGTGGCGTGCATGGCGTCTTCGACGCGCGCTTTTTTCTCCTTGAGTGCCGTTTCGGTGGCAGCACCGACTTTGATCAAAGCCACTCCGCCCACCATCTTGGCCAGTCTTTCCTGAAGCTTTTCCCGGTCATAGTCGGACGTCGTCTCATCGATCTGGGTCCGAATCTGCTTGATCCGGGCCTGGATGTCGGACTGCTTGCCCTTGCCCTCGACGATCGTCGTGTTGTCCTTATCGATGACGACCTTGTTGGCCTCTCCGAGCCAGTCCAGACCGACATGCTCGAGCTTGACGCCGATGTCTTCGGTGATGACCTTGCCGCCCGTCAGGATGGCAATGTCCTCGAGCATGGCTTTCCGCCTGTCGCCAAAGCCCGGCGCCTTGACCGCCGCACTCATCAACGTGCCCTTGAGCTTGTTGACAACAAGCGTGGCCAGGGCTTCACCCTCGACTTCCTCAGCTATAACGAGCAGCGGCCGACCCATCTTGGCCACGTTCTCTAAAAGCGGCAGGAGCTCACGCAGGTTGGAGATCTTCTTCTCATGGAGAAGGATCAGCGGGTTCTCCAGGACGCACTCCATCCGCTCGGGGTCGGTGATGAAATAGGGCGAAAGATAACCGCGGTCGAACTGCATGCCCTCAACGATCTCCATTGTCGTCTCGAGGCCTTTGGCTTCCTCGACGGTGATGACGCCGTCCTTACCCACCTTGTCCATGGCCTCAGCAATGATCTTGCCGATGGAGGGGTCGTTGTTGGCCGAGATGGCGCCAACCTGGGCGATCATCTCGCCGCTGACATCACGGCTGAGCTTCTTGAGCTCTATGACGACTTCGTCGACGGCCCTGTCGATTCCCTTCTTGAGCAGCATCGGGTTGGCACCCGAAGTCACGTACTTCATGCCCTCAGCATAGATGGACTGGGCGAGGACAGTGGCCGTTGTCGTGCCATCACCGGCGACATCCGATGTTTTGGAGGCCACTTCTTTAACCAACTGGGCTCCCATGTTCTCCAAGGGATCCTTGAGCTCAACTTCCTTGGCCACGGTGACGCCGTCCTTTGTGCTTGTCGGCGACCCGAATTTCTTCTCCAGGATGACATTCTTGCCACGAGGGCCGAGCGTCGCCTTGACCACGTTGCTCAGGATGTTAACGCCCTTGAGGAGGGATTGTCTCGCTTCTTCACCCGTCGTGATTTGTTTAGCCATGTTTCCTCCTTTACTCCCGGATTAACCAATCTTCGCCAAAATCTCTTCTTCGCGCAGGATGACGTGTTCGACGTCGTCGATTGTGACCTCGGTCCCGCTGTACTTGCCGATGAGGACGCGGTCGCCCTTTTTCACTTCAAGCGGGATGACCTTCCCGTCCTCAGTCATCCGGCCTTTGCCGACAGCGATGACCTCAGCCTCCTGCGGCTTCTCTTTGGCGGTGTCAGGGATGATAATGCCTCCCTTTTTGACCTCTTGTTCTTCTAGTCTTTTTAGAAGAACTCTGTCATAGAGGGGTGTAACCTTCATGTAAACCTCCTTTTTTTGATTAGCAATTTTGTTTAAGGATTGCTAATTTACAGGAAAACACCCCTTTTGTCAAGAGAGGAAACACAAAAATTAGCACTCTCAATACAGAAGTGCTAAGATATTTTCTTTATCTTCAGAGCTTTGGCCCGGCTGTGCAGGGTGTTGCGGTGGATGCCCATGGCTTCGGCCGTTTTCGTCTTGTTACCCCCGTATTTTCTTGAGGCCGTCTCTATAAAAATCTTTTCAAATTCCCTGGCCGCTTCCTTAAACTGGACCTCCCTTTCCACCATTTCTTTGATGATCAGCTCCAGTTTCTGGTGGATCGTGAGCTCGCTAAACTTCTTTTCCATAGGGCCTCTTTTCTTTCACGATATCTTTATATGTTTCTCTGAACTTCTCTTTTAGTTCCTGCGGGATGAGGTGAATGATCCCCTTGGTCATCCAGTAACAGTAAGGAGCCAGCCTGGATTCTAACAGGGCCTTTTTGTCCACCGGAAAAGCAAGCAGGGCAAAGACGATGACGCCGCAGATCAAGATTCCCTTGAGGAGTCCAAGGGCCCCGCCGATGAGATGATCGATGAACTTGAGGGGACCCCGGATGAGTTTCGATACGAGGAAAGAAATAAGCCAGCCGGCCACGAGAACGGCCAAAAAGATGACGAGGAAGGCGATAAGCCCAGACCATTTCTCGGTGGCCACCAGGCGGTTCACGATTTGCGATACGGGAAGATAGTATTTTGCAGCCAGGAGGAGACCGGCCACGACCGCGGCCAGGCCGATGACCTGCCGGACAAAGCCCTTGATCAGGCCAATAATCAGGGTGATAAGAAGGATGACGAGAATGACGATATCCATCCAGCTCCCCACCATTTACCGCCTCCTTCTCTTCAACTCCTCGACCATCCTGTAGGTCCCCTCTTTGATGAGCCCGAAGGAGATGTGAGGCTTGATGCGGCCGTGGAAATCCGACCCGGCCGTGGCCACAAAACCGATTTCCTCGGCCAGAGCCTTGTAGACGGTTGTCTGTTCCCGGTCGTGATAGGACGAATAAACCTCCAAGCCAACGAGCCCTTTCTCTTTGAGGACGATAAGATCCTCTCTTGTGGCCTGCTCGAAGTAGGCGCCGGGATGAGCCAGCACCGGCACCGCTCCGTCCCTGGAGACAAGCTCCAGGACATCGACCAGGCCGACTGTTTTCTTGGGAACATAGGCAGGCTTCCCTTCCAGAAAATAGTCTTTATAAAAAATATAAGGAGCAAATATTCGGTTCGTATCCCGGCAGTATTTTTCCAGGGCCGGGGTTTTCTGCTCGCGTCCTTTATCGATCAGAACCTGGGCGATGGTTACTCCAAGAGGCGGAGCAGATTTCGACGTTTGGCGGGCTTCCTCCCAGCTTATCTCAAACCCGAGCTCCTGCAGCCGAGCGATTCGTGCCCTGGCTTCTTCCTCCCGGGCCCGCGAGATGTGCCCTAAGATTCTTTTCAACCCTCTGCTCTCCCAGCGGACAAACGGAAGCAGGCAGTGAAACTCCCGTCCGTCGTAAAGCGTCGTCAGCTCGACGCTGGGAATGACCTCGACACCGAGTTTCAGGCCCCATTCCAGGGCTTCGGGATAAGCCTCAACAGTGTCGTGGTCTGAAATGGAGATGGCCCTGAACCCGTTTTCCTTGGCCAGCTTGATAAGATGGAAGGGCGAAAAATCTCCGTCGCTCGACTTCGAAGAGTGGACATGAAGGTCAACCCGGTCTTCTGTCATAATTCCTTTCTTTCAGTAAGGAGGGAATAAATCTCAAAGTACCTTTTGGCCGTCTGCTCGATGATGTCCTGGGGAAGCGGGGGAGGCGTTGATTTTCTGTCCCAGGAAGTGCTGAGGAGGTAATCCCGGACGAACTGTTTATCCAGGCTCGCCTGGGATTTGCCGGGGGCGTAACTCGCCAGCGGCCAGAACCGTGAAGAATCCGGCGTGAAAATCTCGTCGGCGAGGATGAGCTCCTCCCCGTCCAGGCCGAACTCGAATTTCGTGTCGGCGATAATGATGCCCTTTGAAATGGCATACAGGGCGGCTTTCTGGTAGAGTTTAAGGCTCGTCTTTTTAATTTTTTCGGCCAGTTCGTCCGAGCCCAGGATTTTCTTCATTTCCTTAAACGAGATGTTCAGGTCATGTCCCTCCTCGGCTTTGGTGGCGGGCGCGAAAATCGGGTGGGGCAGGCGGTCGGATTCTTTAAGGCCGGCGGGAAGCTTGACCCCGCTCGTCTTCCCCGTCTCCCGGTATTCCTTCCAGCCGGAGCCGGCAAGATAGCCCCTGACCACGCACTCGACGGGAACGACGTTCAATTTCCTGACCAGCATCGAGCGCTTATCCAGGACATCTTTGTGCTCGTGGAGAGTCCAGGGGAATTGCTCCACGTCCGCCGCCAGGACATGATTGGGGCAGATGTAGGACGTGAAATCGAACCAGAACCTGGAGAGCTGAGTTAGGATTTTCCCCTTGCCCGGGATGAGCGAAGGCAAAACAAAATCAAAGGCCGAGATCCTGTCGGTGGCAACGATCAGGAGTTTGTCCTCGACTTCATAAACGTCCCGGACCTTCCCCCTCTTGAAGAGGCGAAGTCCGGGCAGGTCGATAACGGAAATGGCTTCCTCCATTGCAGTTAAAGCATAAAGAAAATGGGGCCAAAAAGCAAATGCTCTCAGCCAGACGTTTGCATCTCTATTTTCGTGATCGGGAGGGTCCTGTCGCGGTTTACCCCCGAACCGGGCCACCCTCCTTTTAACATCGTTCTACCCCATAGCTAGAGATACGTTCTAATTGGACAGGGCGATGAAGCTGAGCATGCGACCGGCGGCGGTCCTTTCGCGGCGGTAGGACGGGAAGCGGCGGTCACAGTGGGTACAGATGTCGATCGAAAAGATGTTCCTGTCACTGACCCCCTGCGCCCGGAGCTGGAGAAGATTGGCTTCCCGGAGGTATAGAAAATGCTTGCCGGGCCGTCCCGGAACCGGTCGGAAAAGGCGGTCGGGGAAACCGTTATCACGGAACGGACCACGGACGTCTTCGCCAACTTCGTAGCAGCATCCGCTTATGGACGGGCCCAGGGCAACGACAATATTGGCCGGATTGCAGCCGAATTGTTTCATCATCCCGGAGACGACCTTCTCCAGGAGGCGGAGGAGAGTTCCTTTCCAGCCGCAGTGCGCGGCAGCGATGACGCGCTTTTTTTCGTCTACAAGAAGGACGGGAAGGCAATCGGCTGTCTTGATGATCAGAAAGAGCCGGGGCAGGCTGGTAATCATGGCGTCGCCCCTGGGGGTTACATCCGGAACGTCGGAGATGACATGGATAGCGTCTGAGTGAACCTGGCGGAGGTAGAGGCGCCTAAACCCTTGCCCGTCTTCTCTTTTCCTTAAATCTGACTCTTTCCAGCCGGCGGCTCCGAATCCGTGATAAATAAAAGGAATCCGTTCAAACCTGGGGATCGTGATCAACCTGTTCATGAGAAAGCATTATGCCACAAGAAACGAGGCCGGGCGAGGGGGTGCATTTTTGTTAGGCCGTCCGGTTATTGGTATAATGGGCTGCTCGAGGCATGAAACAGGACGATTTTGAAGCCGCTTATGTTCGCACCCACCGCGAGGGGCTTTTTCCCGAGAGAATCGAAGGTGCTTTCAAGCTCCTGGAAAACTGCGGCGTCTGTCCCCGGAACTGCGGCGTCAACAGGCTCAAGGGAGAGCGAGGGATCTGCCGGTCCGGCCATCTCCCTTTAGTCTCGTCTTATTCTCCCCATTTCGGCGAAGAACGGCCGCTCTTCGGAGCCGGCGGGTCTGGAACGATCTTTTTTACTCA
>CAZKBY010000172.1:0-5537 GCA_964550915.1 uncultured Eubacteriales bacterium
GGCTCAAGGTTTCTGCTGATGGTACCGTGAGTTGGGATGGAATCAAGAAAAAGGGCGAGTCGCTCCAGATCAGAGGAGTCGGGGAAATTGAGCTCAGCCTCGGCAATGCCGGGGGATTCATCTTCACGATCAACGGAAAAAAAGGCAAACCTTTTGGGCCGATGGGAGCGGTGCGCAAGGACATCAGGATTACGCTCGGAAACTACAACGAATTTGTCCTCCCGGAAGAGGAAAGGCGGGACTAAAAGGCAATGGCCATCTCGACAAAAAAGGGCCCGCGCTTCATCGGCGCCGTCATCGCTCTCCTCATCCTCCTCTTTTTTGCCATCGAGCTTTTTATCCGGGAGTCTCAGGAGTTTTCTCCGACTTCGGTCACGAATGTCCTCCTGTCCTCGCTTCAGATCATCGTCATTCTCCTGTTCCTAATCTTCCTTCTCATCCTGGGCAGATATCTCCTCAAGCTCAACCTGGAAAGAAAAAGAAAAATCGCCGGTTCCCATTTCAAGACCAAGCTCGTCCTTTTCTTCATTTCCCTCTCCTTCATCCCGACTGTCCTCCTTTTCTTTTTTGCCAGCGATCTGATCAGCCGGAACATCGAGATGTGGTTCAAGACGCCTCTCGACAAGATCCTAGATGACACGAAAGGCCTGGCCGAGGGCGTCTACGCGAGAGCCGAAGAAGAAGCCTCCCATTATGCCCTCGAACTGAGCCGGGACATCAGGAGTCAGAACCTGATTCTCCTGGAGAACAGGCTGATTCTCCGGGAATTCATCCGGGCCAAGCTGGCCGAATACCGTCTGGACGAAATCGGCCTCTACCTCCAGGAGGAAGAACTGTTCACCTACCTCAACCCCAGCCTGCCGCTCCAAAACTACAAGTCCATCCCGCCCGACATGGCCCGGCGAGCTCTGGACGGAGAGGTATTCCGGGCGATCGAGCCGATGGGAAACGGCGAGATGATTCGCCGCGGCCTCAGCTTCAACATTCCCGGCACAGGAAATATCCTCGTGACAACGGGGAAGTTCTTCCCCCAGAGCTACGCCCAGAAAATCAACTCCATCAATTCATATGTCCAGAGGTACCGCCTTTTCATCCCCCAAAAAGTCACGGTCAAAACCTTCTACGTGATCGTCCTGATGTTCGTCACGGTGGTGATCATTTTTGCCGCGAGCTGGATCGGCTTCCATCTGGCCAAGGGTATCACTGTGCCCATTGAAAAACTGGCCTCGGCCACCAAGGAAGTTTCCCGGGGCAACCTGGATGTGCGCGTCGAGGATCCCGCCTCCGATGAACTGGGAACGCTTATCGACTCGTTCAACCAGATGATTTCCGACCTCAAGAGCAGCCAGGAGCACATTGCTCAAAAAACGTCAGAGCTGGAAAACCGAAAACAGTACATCGAGACGGTCCTGAACAACATCACGACGGGTGTCATCACCCTCGATGCCAGTGGAAACATCACGACCATCAATCCGTCGGCCAGGGAGATGCTGGCCATTGAGGAACGAAGCCCGGTCGGCAAGAGTTTCCGGGATGTCCTGGGCAACCTCAGGTACGGTGAAATCGTCAAAAATATTGATTGGGGCATGAAGAATCGATACAGGCTCTCTGACAAGGAAATCACCATCGCCTCTAACGGCCAGACGACGACGGTAGCCCTAGCGCTTTCCCCTCTTCAAGGATCAAACGGCGATTTTACGGGGATGATCGTCGTTTTTGATAACCTCACTCAGCTCATCAAAGCCCAGAAAATAGCCGCCTGGAAAGAGGTCGCCCAGATGGTCGCCCACGAGATAAAAAATCCCCTGACGCCGATTCAACTTTCGGCGGAAAGGATCATCAAAACCCTGAAGAAAAACGATGAGAATTCCCGGGTTGTCATCGAAGAGGGAGCAAGGACGATCATCCAGGAAGCCCGAACGATCAAGTCTTTGGTGGATGAATTCTCCAATTTTGCCCGTCTGCCCAAGGTGGAGCTGAAGGCCGTTGACCTGCGCGGTCTCGTTGATCAGACAGTCACTCTTTTCCGCGGCATCTTCAGCCAAATCGACTTCGAAGTCGAGCACGGCCGAGACGTCCCGCCCACTCTGCAACTCGATCCCGAGCAGATGAAAAGAGTCTTCATCAACATCATCGACAACGCCATCGAGGCTATGAACAAGAAAGGCAAGATTGTCATTCGAGACTGGTTTGAAAAAAAAGACCAGCGGGTCAAAATCGAGATTGCCGATACGGGACCGGGAATCTCCGGCGAAGACAAAGCAAAGCTGTTCCTGCCGTATTTTTCGACCAAGAAAAAGGGGACGGGGCTGGGATTGGCCATCGTCAGCCAGATTATCAGAGAACACAACGGCACGATCCGGGTGGAAAATAACTCACCAACTGGAGCAAAATTCATCGTCGAGCTTCCGGCATGAGCAAAGAAAACATCCTTATCATCGACGACGAAGCGAGCATCCGCTCCTCCCTCAAAGGCATTCTTGAGGACGAAGGTTTCCAGGTGAACGCCGTCGAGACCGGGGAGGAGGGCCTGGAAGCGATCAGGAATCAGAATATCGACCTCGTCCTGTTGGATATTTGGCTGCCCAAGATGAACGGAGTGGACGTCCTGAAAAAAATCAAGGCGATGGAAGAAAGCCCTCAGGTTGTCATGATCTCTGGACACGGCACAATCGAGACAGCCGTTCGGGCAACCAAGCTGGGCGCGCACGATTTTTTGGAAAAACCCCTCTCCCTCGAGAAGGTCGTCCTGACCGTGCGGAACGCCTTGCGGCAGAAAAAGCTGGAAGAAGAAAACATTCAGCTCCGCGAGAGGCTGAAAACAAAATATTACCTCGTCGGGCATAGCTCAGCCATCCAGAGGTTGAAAGAAGAGATCAAACTGGCCGCTCTATCCAACGGCCGCGTCCTCATCACAGGAGAAAACGGAACGGGCAAGGAACTTGTCGCCCGGCTCATCCATCAGCAGAGCGGCCGGCGGGAAAAGAGGTTTGTCGAGGTCAACTGCTCTGCCGTCCCCGACGACTTGATCGAGAGTGAACTTTTTGGGTTCGTTCAGGGAGCCTTTTCTCACGCCCAAAAAGACAAGAAAGGAAAGCTGTTGCTGGCCGATGGCGGCACGCTCTTCCTGGACGAGGTCGGCGACTTGAGCTTGAAGACCCAGGCCCGGCTCATCCGCGCCCTTGAGGAGCGGAGCTTTGAGCCGGCGGGCTCAACAGAGGCCATTCCCTTCAACAGCCGCATCATCGCCGCAACCAGCAAGAGCCTGCGCGACCTCATTGCCAGGCGGAGGTTCAGGGAAGATTTGTTCTTCAAGCTGAACATCATCCCGCTGACACTGCCGCCGCTGCGAGAGAGAGTCGAGGACATCCCCCTCCTGATCGACCATTTCCTCAAGCACTTCTCTGAAGAGTACGGCCGGAAGCCAAAATCCATGAGTCCGGAGGCCATGAACGCCTTCCTCAAGTATGTCTGGCCGGGAAACGTGAGCGAGCTGATGAACGTCATCGAAAGATTTGTCATCATGGTTCAGGAAGATGAGATCACCAGCGCTCATCTCTCGCTCTTCGTCGAAACGAGGGAGCTCGAATACCTCTCAGGATTCTTTGAAGGCCACTCGCTGGACAAGGCTAAAGAGCAGTTTGAAAGGCGGTTCATCCACGAGACTCTGATGCGGAACAACTGGGAAATTCCCAAAACCGCCTCCGACCTGAAAATCGATGAAACAAACCTGAGGGAGAAAATCAAGGCCTTAAACATAACCTTCGTTAGTTGAGTTTTGAACAGGCATGCCGCTCGACCAATCCGAAGCCATCGTTCTGCGCAGCTTCAATGTCGGCGACCAGGATAAGATCGTCGTCCTGTTCTCGAAAGAGAAAGGACTTCTCAGGGCTATCGCTAAGGGCGCGCGGAAGTTCGGAAACCGCTTTGGGAGCAGTCTTGAGCCTATGTCTACGGTCAGGATGTTTTATTATGAAAAAGAAAGGAAAGAACTCCTCACCCTGAGTCACTGCGACCTGCTCGATTCTGCGTTCGATGTCCTCCGCGACTACAAGACTTCTTGCACGCTTTCTTATTTTGCTGAGCTCATCGAAGAATTTTTTCCCTCGCTAGCCAAGGAAGACATCCTCTTCCGTCTCCTCCAGTCCATGCTTCAGGCGGTCAAGGAAGGAGGGGATTTAGACTTGTTGAGCCGTTACTTCGAGGCCTGGTTCCTCCAAATCAACGGACTCCTTCCTGATTTCAAACGGTGCAAGAAGTGCCGCCGACGGCTCGAGGGGGGCGGCTGGCTCGCCCCAAGAATGGATGGTATCTACTGTCCGAGTTGCGCGCCGCAAAAAAAAGACCAGACAGCGCCCGAGGTCGTCCCTTTCCTCGACTGGGTCAAAAGCAACCCTCCTCCGCGGAAAGGCATCGCACCTTTTGCTCCCAAGCAGCTTGAAGCGATCGGAAAAACGCTGCAGACTCTGATCATCTTCCACTTGGAGAAAGAGCCAAAAAGCCTTCACTTTCTCAAGTAGAGGATGAGAATAACAGCCCCAATCCAGAGGACGATGTTAAGGAGAAGCGGTTTGTCCTGAAGGACGATCTCTTCAGGGCTTCCCCCCTTTTTCTTCTGATGGACGAGGTAGAGGTAACGGAAGATTCCGTATAGAACAAAGCCGGAGGTCCAGACAAGGTTGTGGGTGCCGAATTTCTCGACGGTTTCCTCTGAAATCGTGTAGAGACAGTAGGCGATAAGTGTTGAGGCCGTGACCACCGCAATCATTTGATCGAGCAGGTAGGCGCTGTATTCTTTGAGGATAGGCCGATGCTCCGGGGCTCGGTCTTCGAGAAGGACAAGTTCATGGCGCCTTTTGCTCATAGCGAGAAAGAGCGCGAGCAAACTTGCACAGATGAGAAGCCAGGAGGATATCGGGACGTTGATGACTACACCGCCGGCGATGACACGAATGACAAAACCGGCAGCGATGACAAAAATATCCAGAATGACCACCTGCTTGAGCTTCACGCTGTAGCCCAACTGAAGAAAAAAATAGAGGGTTACGATTAAGAAAAAAGACCGGTGGAGAAAGAAGGCGGCGGCCAGGCTGCCAGCAGAAAAGAAAACGAAAGCTGCCCGAGCTTCAGCGGGCCCGAGGTCTCCTCGGGCGATCGGACGCTGGGATTTTTTTGGATGAGCCCTGTCCTCTTCCCGGTCGTGAAGGTCATTGAAGATGTAAAAGGCGCCGCTCTGAAGGCAAAAGATGAGAAAAGCTGCGCCGGCCCTAAGGAGGAGCTCTGCATCAAAGAATTTCTGGGCAAAAATGAGAGCCGCAAAGACAAAGAAATTCTTCGTCCATTGAGCCGGCCGCATCGATTTCAGGATAGCCCAGGCTGTCATTGTCGTTTCGTGTCATTGTATAAAAAACTTCCTGAGAGGGCAACTGTTTTTGTCGTGTCGGACGCATCTCTGGTTCCGTGAAAGGGGCGGGTCCTGTCGTGGTTCACCCCGGCGCCCCTTCGCGGACCCACTTGTATATTAGTAAGCTCTAAAT
>CAZKBY010000173.1:0-5533 GCA_964550915.1 uncultured Eubacteriales bacterium
AGCTTGGTCAATAATTAAGGTAATTATGTATGGCGTCCCCAAATTATTTGCGCAAGATGAATGTGGCTGTCGCCGGCTCCGGTTTCATTCCAGTGATGTCATCGGTGTAGGTTCGGATTGCGATCTGGCTCTGCTGGCCGTTCGGGTAAGAGCCGCCCGTCACCCTGAGCGTGATCACAGCCAGACTCCCTGCGCTTCCTGTAGGAATCGGGCTCCCTGAGCCTGCAACCCCTCCAATCGTCACAGTCCCTGAGATGTTATTCCCATCGACAAAAGCCCAGCTTCCCGTGAGATTGCCATTGGTGATCCCCACATAATCGAACATGTTCGTGTCAAAGGTTAGCTGCAGTCCGAACGTGGAAATCTCATTCGTATTGCCGAGAACGGAAATTGGAACGCTGATTGTTGTGCCCGTGCCTCCCTCAGAAGGGACGCAGGCGACCGAGATTTCGTTGTTTGTCGGGATCGCTGTCAGCCGGAGCGTCACGCCCACCTGCAGAGGGCTGTTCGTGGCCTTGGAGTCGGCGACGGTGATCAGCGCACTATAGGTCCCCACGGCCAGGCCGCCTGCGTTCACCGATACGGTATGCACTTTGCTTTCCCCCGTGGATGTGCCGCTACCCGGCGCAACCTCGAGCCAGGCCGCGTCATCCGTGATCGCGTAATTCAGAGTGCTCTGGCCGCTATTCCGGACAGAGATCGTCTGGGGAGCCGGATTGCCGCTTCCGAACTGGATGGCGAAAGCGAGCGTCGGGGGCGTCACGGCGATTTCCGGCGGCGGCTCTTTACTTATCTCCAGGCTCACGTTCACCCTTTGCGGATTGTTATAAGCCTTCGAGGATGTCACAGTTATGGTGGCTGTGTAATCGCTCTCCTGGGCGGCCAAACCTTCTTTGTCAATGGCGACAGTGTGCTCGTTTATCTGACCGTTTGATGACGTGCCGCCAGCCGGCTCGATCGTCAGCCAACTTACGTCATCGGAAATAGCGTACTCTAACGTTCCGGGCCCGGAGTTCTTGATTTTGAGCGTCTGGGAAGTAGGGTTCGGGCCTGTCTCATAGGCAGCGAAGGACAATTCAAATGTGCTCAACCAGATGACGGGGCGGCTGAGATCCTCGACGTCGGGTGTTAGCGGGTTCTTTTTGCAGCTAGATAAGAATGCCGCGGACAGAAAAACGATAAACAGGGCTGCCGTGGTTAGAATCACCGGGATTAAGACACGCAATTCTCTTCTAACCATCGTCCTCAAGAGCCACCCCTTCCTCAGCCGTTTAGTCGCAATTCTCTTTGATTGAGGACGGTCCTGCCGGTGGCCGTCCCGATCCTTTACTTCTTGTAGAGCTCCGAAAAATTCTCGAGCGCCGGGAGGATTCTAGTCGTTTCATAGCGGATCCTTTCCCATTCCTCGAGCCTGACCGACGAGAAGGCGTCGACGACGCGGGGGTCGAACTGGCTGGCTCTGTTCGCCAGGATGTCTTTGTGGGCCGCCTTGAAATCCCTTTCTTTCCGGTAGGGGCGGTGCGACGTTATGGCGTCTAGGGCGTCGGCCAAAGCGAAAATTCGGGCTTCCAGGGGAATGGCCTCGCCCTTCAATCCCTTGGGGTAGCCTTTTCCATCATACCTCTCGTGATGGTAAAGGATGACGTTGCTGACTTCCCTGACCAGCTTGATCTCCTTGATGAGCCCGTATCCCAAGACCGGGTGGAGCTTGACTTTTTCCCACTCGGCGGCCGAGAGCCGGCTGGGCTTTTTCAAAATGGAGTCGGGAATGGCGATTTTCCCGATATCATGGAGGAGCGCGCCCTTACGGATGTTGTCAAGAGGCGCGCCGTTCTTTATGCCAATGAGCTGGGCCAGGGCCTGGCTGTATTTGGCGACGGTCAGGGAATGGCCGAAAGTCTCGACATCGCGGAGGTCGAGGGCAGTCATAAGGTTTTCGAGCGTCGCATTATAGATTTCCTCGAGATCAGAGGCTTTGCGCTGGTTTCTCGCTTGCTCGAATTCGAGTCGGCTCAGCTGCCGGGCATACGAGGCGTTCTTCACGGTCAACCGACGCTTGGCAATTTCGTTCCTCAAAGCCGCATAAACATGGGTCAGGTGGTCGGGGCTGGCCACGTGGTCGATGAGGCCGTCTTGGAGAAGGGATGCGGCCGGCTCCGGCCTTTTGGAACGCGAAAGGAGGATAAGGGAGAGCCGAGGCCTGCTTCTCCTTAGCCTTCGGAGCTGGATGAGGCCTTCGGCCGGAAGACTGTCCAGGCTGAAAAGGACTATTGCCGGCGAGGTATCGTCGCTTGTCTGCGTAAACAGGGCTGATAAAGAATCGGTAGTTTTTACGTTTATGGCCATTCTGGCCAGGAACTGAGCAAGGTCTTCTCTGTTCTTACCGCCTTCGGTAATGATCAGCACTTGGATTTGGTCCATGGAAACTCTCCTTCGCCCGCCATAGCTTCGATTTCAACGTGAGATAATCTTATACTTTATTTCCTGCACAATATTCAAGCAAATTGGGGCAAGTTCAAATTTAAATTTAAAATTGGAGGACGTTAAAATAGGGGGACAAAATTGGGGGACGTCATACATAAAGCACTTAATTCCCGTGCACTAATTTTATTGAGATCTTGAAACAGATTAAGACATCGCTAGTTTTTGGCATCATAATTTTATGCATTACATATGCTATCACTAGTTTTTTATGAGGGTATCTAATTTTGTGCATTACGTATGACGTCCCCCAATTTCCCTCCTCCAATTTCGCCCCCCGATTTGATCTTGCGCGACGTCCCTATTTTTCATTACGGGGCTCAACGGTTGAGAACGTAGAGGGAAATATTCAGGACCGTCGCGAAGCTGACCCACAGGATATAAGGGATGAGCAGATACGCCGCTGCCTTGGAAATCTTCGAGAAGAGCCAGATCGACGCTAGAATCATCCCCGTTGGGCGGGTTGAACGGCGGTTTGGCCAGTCCCGCGTACCAGCCGGGGATCGACGGCGTTGTAAAAAAGGAGCCGACGACCCCCGCAAGTTCGCACACCAAAATGAAAGCCAGGATTTTTAAAGCTTTTTTCATGTGGCCCCCCTTTTTGCGGGATCAGATGTACTGGGAGCCCGCTGTTGAGGATATGTCAATAGGGAGACAGCATACGTAATACATAAAATTATGGCACCAAAACTTAGGATGTATTATTTTTAAGCTCACAGGGAAATGATCGCATGGGAATTTAGTGCATTACGTATGGCGTCCTCCCAATTTGTTGAGCTCAGAGTTTGTGGAAGGAGACGACAGCGAGGCCGAAAGCCTTCATGTATTTCTCGTATAGAGAAGCCGGAGCCGACCCGCTGACGATAAAGATCTTGTCCGCGTGCCGGGAGAACGTCATGCGGACCTTGTAGTCGCCCGGCGCCTTTAGTAGCGTGTCGAAAACCTCGCGTCCCGAAAAAGTGCCCGTCTGGAAACGAATGAGCTCAAGACCGCAGCCTTTCAGGTAGGCGCGCGTCCATTCTTCGAGTCCGATGGCCTGGGGCACGCGGCAATAAGCAACCTCAACCTGCACCTCCTTGTCCGGTGCTCTGAGCAGGGCAAGCGAAATCATATTCTCGTCATCATGCTCAAGCTGTTCACGGGGAACAGTCAACGGCACTTCCTCCCATGTCTTGGAAATGAGCAGCTGGAACGCCAGCTCTTGTCGGTCGAGCGGCGCGTCGTACTCCATTCTCAAGAAATCTCGCCTGAGTTCTTCGTCAGTGAAGATGTTGTAAGTGGGCATATCAGCGAAGGACTCTTGAGTCGCCAGGGCTCCTGGCGTCCCCGCCGCAGTCGCCGCGCCAAGTAACATAATTAAAGGTATTCCGTTTCTTATCGACATTCCGGTGAGCATTATGGCCTCCTCCTTCGGGAATAATAATGCTAATAATGTACTAATCTTTCTTGCAAAACGTCAAGACAACAGGACGACCAACAGGGGAAGATTGCTTTTCTAATGGGTTCTGGGAGGCAGGCCAGGCATCCGGCGGAGCGCATCGATGTCCATCCGCGGCCTGATCGCAGGGGCCGCCTCCTGCCAGCGGTGGTAATTGTCAAGCAGTTCCTTGAGCTTCCGGCGGCCCTTCTCTGTTTTAGCCCCCTCGAGGGACGTGAGTCCTCCCAGAGCCGGTATACTTTGTCCGGGCCACGTCTTGAAATAATAATGCTCCTTGTGCTTCCGCAGCATTTCCTGGACCTCGGGCCTGGCGTTGAATTCCTCGGTTTCCCTCCTCTGGGCTTCCTCCTCCTCCGGCGTCAGCTCCGGCAGGTCATCCTGGTCACGGTAGAGCGTTTTTTCATAGGTGATGAGCCCTCCCAGGCGTCTCTTGAGCCGGGCTCGAAACCGGGCCGGCCTTCTCCGGGAATTTGTATCGGCGACGACTCGCCCGTCCTTGATCTGGAAAGTTCCGAGCACCGTGCGGGGCTCATCAGGATCTTTTCGGCTCCTTGCTTTCAGCCAGACCCAGGAATCGTCTTTTTTGTCGTATTCAGGCTTCTCAATGAGACTAGCCTCTTCCTGAGGGCTGGCTCGTCCTTGACCCGGAACGTGAGCTCCGCGAAGACGATTTCCTCACCGTCCACGTTGATCAGAAAAGGAAGCGCGCCCGGGCTGAGGTCTGCTCTTCTCCCTTCATCAAGTTTCTTACTTGCGCCGCCCATTCCCGAGATAATGAACTGAGCGCAAAAAGGAGCAGCCGCCTTCTGCGACTCCGCGAAATGGCGCTGGTGAGGAAACAGGGAGGCGAGCGGGCTGTACCGGCGAAAATCCTCCTCCTAGAGCCGCACCGCCCGCTCGAAGTGGCCCCGGGTTTCGGGGGCATAGATATAGGGCATGGTATAGAAAAGAGCCTGTTCGGGCGGACCGACCAAACGACTGAACCAGACCTCGCCGGGGGCAGGATCGATTTCGTAAAGTTCGCGGATGTAAAAAACCTTGAATCGCAAGCCTGTGCCCAGCTCCTTGACAATGGTAGCTTTGGGTACCGATTCGATGATCTGGTAGAAGGTCAGGTAGCTATCGGCCAACTGCCGGATCAGGGTCGGCCCTTCCTCAACCTTCCGCGCCGTCATGGGGTCGCTGAGGACCCGCTCGGCCAGACGCTTTATCATGGGGTCGGTGATGACCTGCTCCGCGATTGTCTCGAGGGTCGTCCCAATCCTCAGGTCGAAATTCACCCAGCTCATAAAAAAACTGTTCGTGATTCCGCCCTCTTTTCCGGGACGGCACCGTTTCTCGATTTGAGAGAGGAGTCTGTTGAGCTCCCGGCCGTCCTCTTCAAAGCGGCGAATTTTCTGCCCGTAGCGTCCGAGAATCGGGAAGACATCCATGTAGTCGTCATAGGGAGTTCCGGTGCGTTGCGAGGCGGGGAGAAAAAGCCCGGCGGCCTCATTGAGGCCGCAGCACTTCTTATACTTTTTCCTGCTGCCGCAACAACAAAAATTCGGGGGACAGCATACATAATACACAAAATTATGGGGCTAAGAATTGAGGATGTATTAATTTATTTTA
>CAZKBY010000174.1:0-5480 GCA_964550915.1 uncultured Eubacteriales bacterium
TCACGAAGGTACGTGCACGAGCCATGGCTATTGGGAATTCTGATGGTTTTTGGATTAATCTTATTAAATGTCCCAGCATCGTTCCTGTAAAAATAGATATCCCTTGAATTGGCCGACCCGGCATAAAAATCCACGTCTCCTTCGCCGTCGAAATCCGCCGCTGCCACGCCGCAAACGCCGTAAATATAGGTGCTGTTATCGGGATAAGGATTGATGACCTGGGGCAGCCGGGAAAAAGTCCCCGTGCCGTTATTGATGAGGATGACAACCTGGCCATAGCGCGTAGAAGCCCAGCGCGTCGGAACCCCGATGACGAGGTCGAGATCCCGATCGCCGTCGATATCGGCCGAGCAGATGTTGCTCTCCCAACGCCAGTGGGAGCTCGATGAACCGAACTCGCCGTAGCCGTCGTTGACCAGGTCTCCCCAAAGGCTAGGGTGAGAGTCGAAGACGGGGACATCACCGCGGCTCAAGCTGTTTTCAACGTAGAGGTTTTTGAAAAACCAGAGCCTTCCCTGCCAGGAAAGCGCGGCGATGTCGGCGTCGCCATCGCCGTCATAATCGCCCGCTCCGAGAGCCATGATTTCGTAGGTCGTGAACGTGGAGAGGTAATTGATATAATAGGGCCCTTCAAAAAGAAACCGGAGTGGATCAGCGGGGTCTTCTCCCCGGCTGACGAATATGGCGATGTTTGTGTCCGTTCCATTTGCATTATTGTCGCATCCCCGTCCTCCCTCGACGAGGTCGACCAGCTCGTCGCCGTTAAAATCAGCCGCCGCACCTGTCATCCTGTAGTTGGTCGTTACAGGATAATTGCTCGACTCTCTCCAGTTGGTTGTTTCTTCCTCGAGCCTCAGGAAAAGCCCCACTTCATCGTTATAGACGCTATCCAGGTACAACCTCGAGGCATCGCCTCCCCGATACCCAACGGCTGTGCCTTCCTGGGTCGAACAGACTTGGCCACCAGCTCTGATCAGGAGTAGGGCTGCCAGGCCGGCCCCAAAAATCGTTAGCCCTAAAAGATATTTTTTCATTTCCGCTTCCTTTTCCTTTTTCCTCTAAATAGATTCCTGTATTTCTATCATGACTTCGATTCTAGCATAAGTGTTCCTTGCGGCCCGGCCGATACAAATGACCAGGCAATCCCGGTCGTTCGGCGTGATCCCGCCGGCTTCATCGTTGATCAAGAAAACAGTGTAGCTTAGCGAGGAATCGTTCGAGAGAGGCTGGTTGAGGAAAAGGACATTAGAAGGATCCCTCTCCATATCAGCCACCAGCTCTTCGTCGGGGAGCATCCGGAAATAGTAGGGATTGTCCAGACTGTCGGTCGGTGGAATATCCAGGACAGGCTGCCCGTTATAGGTCGTCCGGTACTGGGCAGAGAAATCCGTTATCGTCCCGTTGAGGATGCTTTCGTTCAGCACCCGCCAGACGGCGTCAAATCCGGCCTCAGCGGCGTTAAAAGCCCTTTCTTGCAGCCGGACATTCCCGGCCACTTCTGGCCCGGTTCCCGTGATATAAAGAAGCATGATGCCGACAGTCAGCAGAAAGGCAATGACCATGATCAGGACGATGAGCCCCGCTCCCCGCTCTTGTCTTGTTGCTCTTATGTCCATTTTGTCCCTCTTTAGCGAGTCCCGGTGTTATACAGGTTCAGGCTCAGGTTTCTGACGACCGAGGTTGATTCAAGGAGGAATCTCTTGTGCCGATCGGGCTGGCCCAGGATCAAAAAATTGGAAAGAGTCGGCCGCTGGTAGAGGTAAAGGTCGGATGGCGGCGTGCCGGACACGCTGACAAAAGCACGCGGCGTTCGGCCCAGGATGTAAATCCTGATTTCCCGGATGCGGCTAATCTGATCCATAGTCCAGGTGTCTGCCCAAGGGAGAAAGCCGTCCAGGTCGCCGTCGTCGTCCAGGTCTCCGTTGTATTCGAACTGGAGGTTCTCGACATTCTGGGCCAGAGGATAATGGACGGCGTTCAATGTCATATAAAGAACTCCTCCCTGGCCGTTCCCGATGTAGCCGTTTATTCCCGCCGTCAGGCCCGGGTAGTTTCCCGTGACATCCAACCAGAACTCTTTGACGTCTATAAAAGTCACTAAACCGCCGTCATAATCATTCGAACTCGAGCAAGTCCCAGATAAGCCTCCAGGCGGGTTGATCCCCGGAGCAAGGCCGGGCGAGAAGTTCAACCTTTCGTTTGCCCCGCCCGTGCTGTGGGTGACGTGTGTGATCAGGCGCACTTCGCCAGCCCGACAGGCCGAGCTCGGGTTGGGCAGGATGAGGACGACTTTGTTCGCATAGTAGGCATCCGGATACGGATATTGCTCAAAGGAGTAGTCTTCACAAGACAAGTTGATGCTTGCCCCCTGATAATTGTCGATTTCGAGGTTGAGCGGGTCTTCGATATTTCCCATCATGAGCAGCCGGTCCGGCTTCACCTCAACGCCCTGGTCCTCGTTATCCGTTCCCTCAAAATAGTAGCCACAAAACTCGATGGGCAGCCCGACCCCGGCCATCCGGATGTCCCGGGCGATGAAATACATGGCTGAGCGGACATCATGCTGGAGCTCGGCGTACATGCTCTGGTCGACAGCCACCTTGTTGCTCCTCATGTAGAGAGTCAGGGTCGCCACAATCACGATCAGCATGACCGTCGAGGCCACCAAGAGCTCAGCCAGGGTGAAGCCCGGCCTCTTCCCTTGCCTTAGCTTCGCGCCGTCAATCCTGAAATTCTCTTTACCCATTTTTCCTCGCCTGCTTAAATCTATCGGCTAATAATCGTACTCACTCTTGCCCGGACACGGTTGCGCTGCGGATTCCCAAGGAGCGTCGTCTGGTCTTTGTCAAACTGTTCGGCTGAAAAAATGAAGACATCGACCTCCCAGGCGCTGCCGGTGAATTCAGTCGAACGCTGAAGGCGGGTCAGCCTGCGGTAGTCATTCTGGCCATCTCCGTTAAGGTCGATGAGTTCATCTTTAAGGAGGTCGGGCGTCGTATCGTTGTTCAGGTCGATGCTGGGGTTTGTCGTGAAATAATCCAGCTCTGCCTCCGTCAGATTCCTCAAGACATCCACCCGCTGTTGAGCCAGGAAGGACGCCGTCGTGATCCGGTCGGAGCGCAGGTTGTTCATGACGCTCAGGGTAAACATCTCGGCCAGGCCGAGGACAGCAATGGCGATGAGGGCGATCCCGATGACAACCTCGAGCAGCGTGAAGCCCCATTTCTTATTTCTTGGTTGACAATTTCGCTGCCTCATGATCTTTCCTTTCTTCCCTCTTTTATGTCGATTTGAGGTACTGAATTGACCCGCCCGCGTAGATGATAACGCTCCTGGTGCTCGGCTGGCCCTTGGCATTCAGGATCGGGCTCTGCAGGGCAATATTATGTTGAGCAGGGTTATAATTTAAGACCAGCCCGAGCGGGCTGAAAACGACCGTCTGGTTCGGCACGTTCACCGTAACGACGAGCTTGGTGGGGATGCTCTTTCTGACCGACCCCTCCACTTCCGTCCATGTCCCGGAGCTGACTTCCCGTTCAATGTAGTACATCCAGTAACCTTGACTGTTATCGAACCTCAGCCGGTGATTGAGTTTGAACTTGACAGCCTGGAATTTCGCCTGTTGAAGGGTTGTTAAGACCTCTCTCGCCTTATTCTCCAGGTCTCTCGTCTCTAGAGTGTTCTGGATGCTCGGATAAGAAATAAGCAGCAGAATGCCAATTATAGCCACAACCAGGATGATCTCGATAAAGGTATAACCGCCAGGAAACCAGTGTTTTTCTCTTTTCATCCGCCTTCCCGATCCTCTAAGCATATCCTTGACCACTTCCCTTTTCGGAAATACAACTTCCCCTCCCTGAATTTCCGATGGCGCCTCGCCAGGCGACCCATCCGTTGACGTTCAAAGCGATTGTAAAGCTTTTTGAGCCCAACTTCAAGCTCCAAGACTTTTTCCACACGTGTCCCTCTTTTAATTAGAGCATTATCATTCTTTTATTTATCCCTATTATAAGCAATCCCCCCTCCGGATGAATCCTCCGAGGAAATTTGACGCAGCCGAGTCCTCTTTTTCATACCCCTTCCTCACCCCAGGAGGCTAACCGCGGCTTCATTTCAAATCCCCGGTCTCTTTGGTATAATGGCCAATCTTGAATCTTTCCAATTCGTGAAAGTTAAGGGATTCGCGATGAACGACAAGATATGGCACGCCGAAAAGACTGACCAGGTCCTGGCCGCTCTGAATACTCATCCCCACGAGGGACTCACTTTTGAGGAGGCGGCGCGGCGTCTTGAGAAGTTCGGTCCAAACGAGCTCAGGAAAGAAGAAAAAGCCTCAGCCTTAAGCCTTTTTGCCGGCCAGTTCAAGAATGTTTTGATCATTATCCTTCTCATCGCCATCGCCTTATCAATTCTTATCGGGGAAATCCTGGATGCGGCCATGATCGCCGCCATCGTCGTCCTGAGCGCCGTATTAGGGTTTATCCAGGAATACAAGGCAGAGAAGGCCCTTGAGGCCCTCAAAAAAATGCTCTCGCCTATGGTGACCGTGCTCCGAGAGGGCCGGGAAGAAGAGATCCCCAGCAAGGCCCTGGTCCCCGGCGATATCCTCCTTCTTGAAGCAGGCGACAAGATCGCCGCCGATGCGCGTCTCGTCGAAGTCCGCTCCCTGGAATGCGACGAGGCGGCCTTGACCGGGGAGTCCCTGCCTGTCCGCAAAGATACCGCACCGCTCGGCCGAGAAACTGCCATCGGAGACAGAAAGAACATGGTTTTTGCCGGGACCATTGTCACCTACGGGAGGGCAAAGGCCGTTGTCACGGCCACCGGCATGAAAACAGAATTCGGCCAGATCGCCGCGCAGGTGGCGGCGGCCGAGCCAAAGAAAACCCCGCTTGAGAAGAGGACGGCCGAGATCGGCAAATGGCTGGGTATTCTCTCCTTGACAATCTGTGCTGTCGTAGCTGGTGTGATTACACTCAGAGAAGCCTTGTCCGCTCCCCTAACCGTTAAATTCATTATCAACGCAGCCATGTTCGCGGTGGCGCTGGCCGTGGCCGCGGTCCCGGAAGCGCTGGCCGCTATCGTGACGGGCGCCCTGGCCATCGGCATGCACCAGATGGCCAAGCGAAACGCCCTGGTCAGGAAAATGCCAGCTGTCGAAACTCTCGGCTGCGCCACGGTCATCTGCTCGGATAAAACCGGCACCCTAACCAAGGGAGAGATGACTGTCCGTAAGATATTCGTCGCTGGCCGGATGATAGAAGTCACAGGCGCTGGTTATGAACCGAAAGGCGAATTCAAAGGACACATTCTGGGTTCCCTGGAGAAAGACCGGCCCCTTGCCGAGCTCCTGCGCGCTGGCGTCCTCTGCAACGACTCCCAGCTCGAAGAAACAGACGGAAAATGGCTGATCAAGGGCGACCCGACAGAAGGAGCTCTTGTCGTGGTTGCAGCCAAAGCGGGCCTGCCCGTCAGAGAGA
>CAZKBY010000175.1:0-5439 GCA_964550915.1 uncultured Eubacteriales bacterium
TTACCTGACTTTACCCTAAAAAGTGTACACTAGAAGAAAGATATACGGAAGTCCCTGGAAAATCAATCAGATTGGGAGCGTGCAGGACTTGACATTTATATCTCTAGTGTATATCATATACACTATGAGCTTCATAAGAAAAATCAAACAAGGGAATTCGGTCTATCTGGCCGAGGTCGAAAACACTTGGGTCCAGGGTAAAGTCGTCCAAAAACATATCCGTTACGTCGGGAAAGAAGTCGATAATAAGCCGTTCCTGACCGGCTCTATCGAACGCGCCTCGGTCGATAAGGTCACTATCTTCGGCCCCCTGCTCGTTCTGGATGAAATCGCCAAACAACTCGATCTTTCCTCTCTCTTAGGGGATTATGGGGAGTATTTGCTCAGTCTCGCTTACGCTCATTGTGTCTCCCCGGATAGTCTTTCCGGCATCGCCGAATGGTATCAGAAGACGGAAATTGCGAATCTCCTGGATATTCCCGATGTCACGTATAAGAAACTCCTGGAGGCGATCGATTCGGTGGAGGACCTCCCTGGGGTGCAACGGCGGATTTTCAACCGACTGAAAAGGGCCTTGTCGATTTCGCCGTCGGGATATCTGTACGACATTACCAATATCTATTTTTATGGCCTTTGTTGTCCTTTGGCCCGGAGAGGACACAATGCGGAAGGCCGGAGGAACCTGCAGATTCAGATCGGACTGGCGGTCACCCAGGAGGAAGGCTTGCCGATTTTTCATAAGGTTTATGAGGGGCACATTTTTGATGCCAGGACCTTGCCGGATATTCTGCGGGAGTTGGAGGACCAGGAGGTCAAAGACGTTTGTCTGGTTTGGGACCGGGGCGTTTCCTCAGGGCTAAATATCAGAGAAGCCAAGAGTTTAGGGTTTGAGGTGCTGTGTGGACTTCCTCTGAAGGGAGGGCTGAAGAAAGTGGCCGACAGCGTTTTGGCGGAGGATATTGTGTCGATGAAGTCCAGAGTTCGGCTGAAGAGCGCGACCTTTTATGTCCAGAAACAACGGTATGAGATCGAAGGGGTTAAAGGATATATGGCCATCTGTGTCAATGAAAGAGAGCGGCAGGCGATTCGGGAGCGGCGCTATGATGAGATCGACGAGGCGCTGAAGCGGTTGGAGGAAAAAAAGCCGATCAAAAGTGGCCTTCGCAAATATCTTGATGGAACTAAGATCAATCATAAGGCTCTCCATCAAGCGGAGCGATATGATGGGATATCGGTCATATTTTCCACCCAGAATCGGAGTGTGGAAAAGATGGTGAGAGGGTATTTCGAGAAAGATCGGCTGGAGAAGGCCTTTCGGTGTATGAAGAATTTTTTAGAAATGGATAAGGTGAGGTTTTGGCTGGCCAATCGCGTTAGGGGGCACATTTTTGTCTGCTATCTTGCCTATCTGCTTCTCTCTGTGCTTGAATATAAGCTGAGAGGAACGGGGATGACAGCCATTGAAGCGCTGGAGACATTGGATTCGATGTATCGGGTGTATCTCACGGATCCCAAGTCAAAAAACAGATTCATTAAGACCGTGACGATGAGCAAAGCTCAAGAAGAGATCCTCAAGAAAATCAACTTACGTTTGCTTGAAAAACATAGTGTATAAAATTAAGGGGAAAGTCAGGTAATTTATTTATAAGATAAATCCACATATACATATATAAGTATATATTAATGAAATCATTATTTAAATCAAGAAATTAAATATGGAAGTTTTATCGGTTTTTATTCAAGAAATATCAAGCAATAAATAGCAATTCTTTTATAGCAGGCTGCTTGCTTCTTTATACTGTCTTCTTAAAATGCTTTTTGCTATATCAATAAGCTTAAATATATTATCGTCTTTTACCCTGTAACATATTCTTGTACCCTTTTTTTCATATACAACAAGCCCTGCCTGTCCAGCGGACGATCCTCGCCATCAAGCGGATAATGACAAGGTTAATCCTGGAATTGCTCGACCATTAAATTCGCATCCCAGGATGGAACGATCCCATGTTTTGAAGAATATTCCCGCCAGGCGTCGTAGGAAACGAGTGGTCTGGTCCTTTCAATCAGGTTAACCGTGGTCCTCAGCACCCCTGGCATTTTTTCCACGACGGCGGTCAGATAATTATTTAGAACTTTTTCATTTTCAGTGAGGATGGAGAACTGGATGCTGTCTTCGAAGAGATGAAAAGTGTAAGCGATGTAGGCCATTTTGAGACCTTCGGGAAGAGGTGCCGAGGCGATGTGTTGATAGACAGCTTTAAGATTTTTTATGAAAACCCTCAAGGAAATGGCATGTCTATTCATATTTCTGGTGTCTTTGGGAAGGGGGTAGAAAATCGGTTTGATCATATGGATGACCCATATTCCCGTGATATGCTCGATTTTGTTCAAATGCTCGGCAATAAAATCTGCCAGAAAATTTGGGTCGACGGTGTGGACAAAAAGACTCACGTCTTCGTGTCTGGCGCGCTTAGTGAGATAGAGGAGCTGCCCCTTGTCTTTAAGACTTTCCTGTAATTCGTCCAGTTGAGCCATCACCAAGTCACAAATTCTTTCCTTTCTCTCCTGGGAATTTAACCTGATTATTGAAATCATCAAAGACCTCCTCATGTTATTTTGTCTTTAAAGGATTCTCCTTGGATATCAATTTCCGAGTTTTCATGACTCTGGAAACAACCGTGGCATCATTATTGCAAATAAAATACGCAATATCAATAGAAATTATCGAAATAATAAAATTTATAATTTCTATAGAAAAAGTAGGCAATTAGCAGGAGGAAATCGAGCGGAAAAGAAAGGAATCAATAATCTTTACTGTAGAATTGGTTTTGTTGTAATAATATTAAAAGGAGAAGTTTCTGTGAGGATTGAGAATAACAACACCAAAGAATTCTTGGAATATATCCTGGACAGCATGGAAGGCGGAATCCTGACAGTAGACAAAAATATGAGAATTACGACGTTCAACCATGCGGCTGAGGAGATTTCCGGCTTCAGGCGGGAGGACGTGCTGAACAGAGAGTGCAATCAAGTTCTCAAGAGCGACCTCTGTAAAGAGGAATGTCTTGTTAAAAAGGCCATCGAAACAGGAGAGACATTTTTCGGCTATGAGGTCCTGATCACGAATAAAGAAGGGGAGAAAATCCCGGTGAACATAACAACTTCGCCCTTGCGCTCGAGCGATAACGAGATCATTGGCGCCGTAGAACACTTCAGGGATTTAAGGAAGCACAAGGGACTATGGGCGAAGCTGCTCGAGGAAAGGAATAGAGCCCAGCAGTACCTCAATATAGCGGGTGCCATCATCATCGCTATTGATGAAAAAGGCATCGTTACCCTCATCAACAAGAAAGGGTGTGACGTCTTGGGATACAAAGAAGAGGAGATTATCGGGAAGGACTGGTTTGATTTATGCGTGCCGGAAAGGGTCAGGGGAAAAAGAAGGGAGACTTTCAGAAAAGTGATGGCAGGAGAAGAGGAGGAAGTCGAGGACTACGAGAACACAGTCTTGACCAAATCCGGCGAAGAAAGGATCATTGCCTGGCACAATTCGACACTCAGGGATGAAAAAGGTCTGATCATCGGCACTCTCAGTTCAGGAGAAGACATCACCAAGCGCAAAGAAACAGAGGTCGAATTGATCAGGTCAGAAAAGCTGGCCTCTCTGGGTCAGTTAGCTGCCAGCGTCGCTCACGAAGTGAATAATCCCTTAGCCGGTATTCTCGTCTACACAACCCTCCTCCTTAAGAAGTACCAAGAAAAAAAACTGCAGACAGAAGAGACAGAGAATCAACTCTTGAAGATGAAAAAAGAACTCGAAAGAACATCCGGAATCATCAGAAACCTTCTCGATTTCTCACGCCAATCGGACGCCGACATGAGGCCGATTGAGATCAACAAGGTCGTGGAAGCCGCCCTGTTGTTGGTCAGACATCAGATAAGCCTCGAAAACATAACGCTTGAGCTGAAATTAGGCAAGGACCTTCCTCTTGTTCATGCTGGTTTCGACCAGATTCAGCAGGTCCTGATCAACATCATCCTGAATGCAACTCAAGCGATGCCCGAGGGCGGAAAATTGACAATCGCCACATCGGCAGCCAGGGGCGTTAAAATCAATGAGACAATCAAAAATACCGTTAGGGTCGATGTCACAGACACCGGGGTCGGCATTCCCAAAGAAAACCTGAGCAAACTTTTCACGCCTTTCTTCACAACCAAGGAAAAGGGCAAAGGCGTGGGACTGGGGCTTCCGGTCGTTCATGGGATTATTGAGAGGCACAAAGGAAAGATAGAGGTGGCCAGCGAGCTCAACAAGGGCACAACATTTACGATCTACCTGGAGGCCATGGATGGGAAAGAAGACGGTAATCCTCGTCGTCGATGATGAAAAAATAGTCAGAGAATCTCTCCACGACTGGCTGGCAAACGTTGGCTATAACGTGGAGGTCGCCGAATCCGGAGAGGCAGCGCTCGGGCTTCTGCGGCGGAAAAATATAAAAATTATGCTGGCTGACCTTGTTATGCCAGGGATAGACGGGATCGAGTTGATGAAGGAAGCAAGGAAAATAGTCCCGACGCTGATTACGGTCATCATAACGGCTTACGGTTCGATTCAAACGGCCATCTCGGCGATAAGGGAGGGCGCTTATGATTATATCGAAAAGCCTTTTTGTCCTGAAAAGGTCGAACTTCTCATAAAAAACCTGGTGGCCCATCAGGACCTGGTTGAGGAAAATATCTCCCTCCGGCGGAAGATAGAGGATAGATATCTCTTTGAGGGGATTATCGCTAAAAGCCCTGTGATGCTGAGGATATTTGATCTGATAAAAACAGTGGCTCCTACGACGGCTACGGTCTTGATCACGGGAAAGACCGGTACGGGAAAAGAAATCGTTGCCCGGGCTATTCATCATCAAAGTCAGCGTCGCCGAAAGCCTTTCCTTGCCGTTAGCTGTGCCGCCCTTCCAGAGAGCCTGTTGGAGAGTGAGATATTCGGACACGAAAAGGGCTCTTTTACGGGAGCGGTGGAAAGGAAAAAGGGGAAATTCGAGGCAGCAGATAAAGGGACTTTATTCCTCGATGAAATAGGTGAAATCAACGCTAATACCCAGATTCATCTGCTGAGAGCGCTGGAAGAGAAAAAGATTACTCGGGTTGGAGGAAATGAGGAGATCAGTGTTGACGTCCGAGTCATTGCTGCCACGAACAAGGATCTAAGAACGATGGTTAAGCAGGGTTCTTTCAGGGAGGATCTCTATTACCGATTAAAGGTGGTCACCATTCAACTCCCGCCGCTTCAGGAGAGGAAGGAGGATATTCTTCCTTTGGCTGAGCATTTTTTGAGAAAATTTTCTAAGAGTAATAATAAAGTCGTTAAGAAATTTTCCCCGGATGTCATCGAATTCATGCTGAATTACTCCTGGCCCGGTAATGTGAGAG
>CAZKBY010000176.1:0-5438 GCA_964550915.1 uncultured Eubacteriales bacterium
AGCCCATCCTCCCGATGAATCCGCCGCGCCGCCACATCCTCTAACAAACAGCGGATGTTTTTTTTCTCCAAATAATTGACGAGCTCGGAGAGTATTTCTTCGATGTAGGGAGCATGAGGCTTGATGATGATTCCGGCCCGCTTAATTTTTTGGCTCATGGACAACCTCCCTGATCAAGGCTTTGATTTCGTCCCCCAGGAGCGGACTTCCGCCAGGGATCAAGAGCGCAAAGAATTCCCTGTTTCCCCTCTGTCCCGGGGTCGAGCATTTGAGAAGACCCGCCACACCAAACCCTGATTCCTGCGCCTCCTCCAGGACCCGGCCGAGCACAGCCTCGTGCAGGCGCGGGTCCCTGATAACGCCCTTTTTTCCGGCCTCGCCTTTACCCGCCTCAAACTGAGGCTTGAGGAGACAGAGTACCGCCCCGTCCGAAAGAAACCCCCGCACAGCCGGCAGGACTTTGAGCACAGAGATAAACGAAAGGTCGATCGTCACGAGGTCAACCTTATCGGCAAAATCCTCCCGGCTTAAGAACCGGGCGTTTTTCTCGATGAGAACAACCCGGGGGTCATGCCTCAACCGCCAGTCCAGCTGGTCCGTGGAGACATCGACGGCATAGACGCGGCTCGCTCCCCTCTGGAGAAGGCAGTCGGTAAACCCGCCGGTTGAACTGCCGAGGTCTGCCGCCACTTTCCCGGCGACAGAAATTTTCCAGGCGTCAAGAGCTTCTTCCAGCTTTAACCCTCCCCGGCTGACATAGGGAAAGGTTTTCTCGACGGCGAGGCTTCCATCGTCGGCGATCAATTGGCCGGGTTTCTCGACCAGCCGGCCGCCGGCGTAAACCAGGCCGGCCATGATGAGAGCCTGCGCTTTCTCGCGTGTTTCAGCCAGGCCGCGGCTCACGACCAGCCTGTCCGCTCTCTCTTTTTTCATGCTTCAAAAAAAACGCGAACTTGAGCGGCCAGCCCGTCCGCATCCAGGCCATAGATCTTTTTAATCTGGTCGGAGGTGCCGAGCGGGTAAATTTCAAGGGGCAGGCCGATGCTTTTGAAGCGGACGCCAAACCTTTTTTCCCTGTCCAGGAGTTCCCGGACCGCGCTCCCAAACCCGGCCGTGACCACGCCCTCTTCAACCGTGACGATGGTGTTTCCGTCCTGGGCAAAACGGAGAATCATTTCCTCGTCGAGCGGCTTAGCGAACCGGGCGTTGACGACGGCCAGGCTGATCCCTTTTTCCTCTAACTCTTCTGCCGCCCTCAGGGCAGGATAGACCATGCTGCCGATGGCGAGGAGCAGCCCCTTCCCATCCTTAAGAAGTTCGCTCCTGCCCAATGGAAGGCTCTCGATTTTCGCCTCCAGCGGAACGCCCACGGCTTTACCCTTGGGGTAGCGGATGGCGACAGGATGCCCATACCCCAAGGCGGACTTGAGCATCTGCCGAAGCTCTCCCTCATCCTTGGGCGCCATGACGATGAGATAGGGCATGTGGCGGAGATAGGCAAGGTCATTGATGCCCTGGTGAGTGGGCCCGTCGTCGGAGACAATGCCGGCCCGGTCCAGAGCGAAAATGACCGGAAGGTCCATCAAGCAGACATCATGATAGATCTGATCGTAAGCCCTCTGGAGGAATGTTGAATAGATGGCGACAACCGGCCTGAGCCCGCTCGCGGCCAGCCCGGCGGCAAAGTTGACGGCGTGCTGCTCGGCGATGCCAACGTCGTAGAACCGGTCCGGGAATTCCCGGGCAAAGATGTTGAGGCCCGTCCCCTCGGGCATGGCGGCCGTGATGGCGATAATCCCGGAGTCGCGTTTCGCCAACTCGGCCACTGTCCGGCCGAAGATCTCCGAATACGTGGGCACGGTGGAGTTCACGAGCGGCTCGCCCGTGGCCCGGTTAAAAGGCGAGGCGCCATGAAACCGCTCGGGGTTGTTCTGGGCCGGAGCATAGCCGCGGCCCTTCTGGGTGACACAATGGATGAGAACAGGGCCGTCATAATCCCTGGCCTCCCCGAAGACTTCGAGGAGTGAAGGCAGGCTGTGGCCCTGAACCGGGCCGATGTACCTGATCCCCAACTCCTCGAAAACCAGGCCCGGGAAAAAGGCCTTCTTAACGGCATCCTCGACTGCCCGGCCCGCCTTGATCATCGGCCAGCCCACGGCCGGGATGGATTTGAGGAAGGACTTGGCATGGTCTTTGATGCGCAGGTAGTGCTGTCCGGAGACGAGATAGCGAAGGTATTTCGACAGGGCTCCGACGTTCGGCGAGATGGACATCTCATTATAATTGAGGACGACGATGATCTTTTCGCGGAGGTGACCGATCTGGTTAAGCGCCTCCCAGGCGATACCGCCGGTCAAACTCCCGTCGCCGACGACCGCGATAACCTGGAAATCTTCCCCGCGTTTATCGCGGGCCACGGCCAGGCCCAGGGCGGCCGAAAGAGCTGTTGAGGCGTGGCCGGTGTTGTAGACATCGTGCTCGCTCTCTTCGCGGTCGGGAAACCCGAGCAAGCCTCCCTGCTGCCGCAGCCCGGAGAACAGCTTCTTCCGACCCGTCAGAATCTTGTGAGTGTAACACTGATGGCCGACGTCCCAGATGATTTTGTCCCGGGGGGAATTAAAGACGTAGTGAAGGGCGATCGTAAGCTCCACCACACCCAGGTTTGAGGCTAAGTGGCCGCCGTTTTTGGAGACGACCTCGACGATCAACGAGCGAATCTCGTCAGCCAGTTGAGGCAGGTTCTCGAGCGGGATCTTTTTCAGATCCCCGGGAGAGTTGATTTCGTCAAGCACCTTACCCATGGGATGCCTCCGGTTTCGGGGCGAGAAGCGAAAGGGCAAGATACCGGAGCTCCTCGGCTTTTAAAGAGGCTCTGTCCAGGGAAGAAACGGCTCTGTGGACAAGCTCTTCCAGCCTCTTTTTCGCTCTGTCCAGCCCCAAGAAAGAAGCGTAATCCGGCCGCCTGGCTCCTTTTTTCGATCCCTTTTTCCGTGAATCTAAGATGTCATCGCGGACCTGAAAGGCCAGCCCCAGGTATCGTCCGAAGTTTTCGATTGCCCGCCTCTCCGGTCGCGCGGCTCCAGCTAACACAGCACCGGCCACCACCGCAGCCATTATCAAGGCTCCTGTTTTCTTGCTGACGAGGTCCTCCAACGCCTCCTTGGTCATTTTCTCCGGGCTGAGTGTAATGTCCAGGAACTGGCCGCCGATCATCCCCGAAACGCCGGCTGCCCTGCTTATCAACCAGAGGGCTTCCTGTTTTCGTTCGATGAGGTCAGGCGGGACGTTCGCTCCGGCCATCAGCTCGAAGGCCAGGGTGAGAAGGCCGTCTCCCGCCAAAAGAGCGATGTCCTCGCCAAAGGTTTTATGGCAGGAGGGACGGCCGCGCCGGAAATCGTCGTCGTCCAGGGCCGGAAGGTCATCGTGGATGAGGGAATAGTTGTGAACGAGCTCAAGGCCACAGGCAAAGGGAAGGAGGACGCTGCGGCGGACGCCAAAGCAGGCTCCGGAGCTGAGAAGGAGAAGTGGCCGGAACCTTTTCCCTCCGGAAAAAACAGCGTAGCGCATCGCCCGAAAAAGCCGCGAATCCTCCCGCGAAAGGACCCGTTCGAGTTCCTCCTCGACGAGTCTCTTTTTAGCGGCCAGGCTCTCTTGCACGCGCATCGGCATCAAAACGGCGGCTCTTCGCCCTCTTCCCCCTCCTCCTCGTCTTCTTCTTCCTCCGGGGAAAAACCTTCGGCCTGGCCGAGGTCAAAGGCTTCTTTTTTCATTTCACCTTTTTCGTCCTTGAGGAGAATCTCGACTTTCTTCTCGGCTTTGCCCAACTCTTCCCTGAGGAACCTGGCCAGCTTGACGCCCTTCTCGAAAAGGGCCAACGATTCGTTGAGCGAGAGCCCCCCCTTCTCTAACTTCTCAACAATTTGTTCCAGGTCGGCCAGGGCCTTTTCAAAGGTCAAGGCGGTCATTTTTTCTCCTTTGTCAGGCGCGACTCCAAAAGGATGTCCCGATCGAGGCTTTTTACCCGGCATGTGAACTCCCCTTTATAGAAAGAAACGGTTATGTCCTTATCTCCGTCGACGTCCTCAATCCTCCTGATGAGCTGGAGGTCGTCTTTCCAGCAGAGGGTGTAACCTTTTTTAAGTATATCGAGCGGGCTGAGGTTGTGCAACTCCACCGAGAGCTTCTCCCACTTAGCCAGAAGGTCCCGAAGCAGACGTTTGACAGTGTTGGCGATTTTCTCCTCGAACAGGGCCGCCAAAGCCCGGCTTTCGGCCAACATCGTTTTTTTTCGCCGGAGGATCTCCCTGGCTCTCTCCTCGAGTTCATCAACCCGCTGCTCCATGTTGAGGAGCCGGATCCTGAAATTCTGGAAAATCCGGTGACGGCTGAGGTCGAGGACGAAGTGTTTCTTTTCCTGGATGGAATAGAGGATCCGCTCGCGGAGGCTCTTTTCCAGACGTCCGATGCGCTCAAGGAGGGCCTGCTCTTTTTCGATGACGATCTCGGCCGCCACCGAGGGCGTCGAAGCCCGGATGTCAGCCACAAAATCGGAAATCGTGAAATCGACCTCGTGGCCGACAGCCGAGATGACCGGGATGGGGCAGCGGAAGATCGCCCGGGCGACTTTTTCTTCGTTAAAAGCCCAGAGATCTTCGATCGAGCCTCCGCCGCGGCCGACGATGATGACATCGATATCCGGCTGGCTTCCTAAGTAATCAATTCCCTCGACGATCTCCGAGGCTGCGCCCTCGCCCTGGACCTTGGCCGGATAGATGAGGATGTGGAGCCGGGCGAAGCGCCGCTCCAGCGTCCGCAGGATATCAACGATGGCCGCCCCGCGCGGCGAGGTGACGATGCCTATCTTTTTCGGAAGAAGGGGCAGCTTTTTCTTGTGCTGAGGGTCAAAAAGGCCTTCGGCCCGGAGCTTTTCTTTTAGCTGTTCGAAGGCCAACTGCAAAGCTCCCTTGCCCTTTGGCTCGACGAGATCGACGATGAGCTGGTATTCTCCCCTTGGTTCATAGACGTTCAGCCGTCCGCGGCAGACAACCTTGAGGCCGTCCTTGAGCTCAAAAGCCACCTGCCTGGCCTCGGCCCGGAACATGACGGTGCGGAGCTGGGAGTCCGCATCCTTGAGCGTGAAATAGAGATGCCCCGAAGAGTGGCGGTGAAAATTGGAGATTTCTCCCTCCACCCAGAGGAACGGAAAGGCCGTCTCGAGCTCAAGCTTGACCAGCCTGGTGATCTCAGAGACAGTGTAGATTCTGTCGGGCTTGACCAGGCTCTGATCAATCACTGCTGTCCTCGATAATGAGTTCTCGCCGGACGGAGATGGCCCTGCCCGTCGTCGGGTCAACCTCGACATAGGCGGCTGAGAAAAAGAGTCCTTCTTTTCCCGGCTCGAGCCGCTGGGGCCTGGCTGTGAGAAAACGGGTCAGGGC
>CAZKBY010000177.1:0-5432 GCA_964550915.1 uncultured Eubacteriales bacterium
GGACAAGACTCTCGGACAATCTATCTCGCAAGGCATCTCGTCTATTTTCTCATCTTTTGTCTTGGGGTCTGGTTTTTCTTTTTGATCTGCCGCAAAATATTCGGCCGCTGGGAAATCGCACTGTTGGGTTGCCTCCTGCTGGTCCTGAGCCCGAGGATTTTCGCTCATTCCTTTTATAATCCCAAAGATATTCCGTTGATGACGGCCGTCATCGCGGCCTTTTACGCTCTCCTCAGGTTCATGGAAAAGCCGGGCCCCGGCAGGATGATCTGGCTCGCTCTGACCTGCGCGGTGGCTACTGATGTCCGGCTGATGGGCGGACTCACCTTTTTTCTGACCGGCCTGGCCTTTCTTTTCCTTCTGTGGAAAGTCCGGACTGACGGAAAAAAAATCCGCGGCCTCCTGGCGTTAGCTCTGGCTTTCACCAGTCTCTATGCTATCCTCACCGTTTTCTTCTGGCCGACGCTGTGGGATGATCCCGCTGGCCGCTTGATCAGCGTTTTTCAATTTTCCTCTCACCATCCCTGGCCGGGAGCCCAGCTTTATCTGGGAAGATACTATTCGTGCGGTGAAACACCCTGGCACTATATTCCTGTCTGGATGGCCATCTCGATTCCAATCCTCTATCTCGGTCTTTTTTTCATCGGCGTCTGCGCTTTTGTTCTGGATCTTTTCAAAAAGCAGCCGGACCGAGGCCAGGCCTGGGCCCGGGGGTTTCTGATCCTATCGTGGTTTTTTGTCCCGCCTGCTGCTTCCATCTTTCTAAAAGTCTGCACCTACAATGAATTTCGTCACCTCTTTTTCATCTATCCGGCCCTGCTCCTGATCGCCCTGCGTGGATTTTGGGCAATCTATGAGGCCGTGACAAGAATCAGGGAAAGAACGATTTTGACGACAGCCAAAGTCGTCCTGTCGGCCGCGATGCTCGCCGGGATGGGCCGGATCGCTTTCTTCATGATCAAGAACCACCCTCACGAAAATCTCTATTTCAATCGGCTGGCGGGAAAGGACATGGCCAGCGTCGCCCGGAATTTCGAGCTGGATTACTGGGGTCTCTCCTATAAACAAGCCCTCGAATACCTGCTGAGGATTGATTCTTCGGAAATTATAAAAGTGGCGGTGGACAACCGTCCGGGCGAGTACAACACCTTGATTTTGCCCCAAAGGGAGCGAAGAAGGCTCATCACCTTTAGGCCGCTTTATCTCCGCCTCAACCTCAACAGGAAAATCCTCCGCTTCGCCGGGCGTCATCCGAGCAAGTATTTCGTTAACCCCCGCTTTAATCTCGTTGTCGTCCGGTCAAGGATGACGGCCGGAGAAAAAGATGAGCTGCTGCGGCTCTCCCGCGACCCGCAAGAAAAAGAGGCCATCGAGCGCGTTTACTTGGATTCTCAAGGTCTTGAACCTTCGGGTTATTTTCTGACGAATTACAGCGGTTATCCGGGTGAATTCCCTCTCGAGAAAATCCACTCGATTAAAGTGGGAAATGCCTCCATTCTGGGCATCTACCGGCTGGAGGATGTCAACCGAATGGATCATTAAAGCCTGGAAGCATCTCAATTCTTATTATAGGAGTGGGGTCCTGTCGTGGTTCCCCCCCTCTTTTGTTGCAGAAGGATAGCACATGAATTGACTCGGCATCTTCGTTTCGATAAACTTTCCTGCCTAAGCCAAAAGAAAGGAAAATCTCATGGGAAGCCCAAAAACCACGAAGGCCTTGCTGGCCGCGCTTCTGACGACTACCTCGCTTTCTTTTTTTTCTTCCCTGACCGCCCAAGAACTTCCATTGACCGTTGTCGAGAAATCCAACTTCACTGCTACATCTCGATACGACGACGTCATGAGGTTTGTTTCCGAGCTCGAGCGCCGCAGCCCTTACCTCCGCCTGGAGACTTTATGTGTCAGCACCGAAGGAAGAACTGTCCCGCTCCTCGTCATCGGCAAGCCTCTCCCCGCCAGACAGGCCTCGCTCCGTCATGACGGGAGAGGGATTGTCTACATCCAGGCCAATATCCACGCCGGCGAAGTCGAAGGGAAAGAAGCATCGCTCATGCTGGCCAGAGATATTCTTCTGTCCAAGGATTTCCCCTACCTGGACAGACTTATCATTCTCGTCGCCCCGATCTTTAATGCTGACGGCAACGAAAAAATCAGCCCCAAAAACAGGCCGCACCAGCCTGGACCGAAGGAGGGCGTTGGCGTCAGGCACAACGGCCAGAATCTCGACCTCAACCGGGACGCCATGAAGCTCGAGAGCCCTGAGCTTAGAGGGCTCGTCGAGAACGTCCTTCTTCGCTGGGACCCGGACCTCCTTGTTGACTGCCATACGACCAACGGCTCGTACCATCAGGAAGTCGTGACGTATTCCTGGGGTCTTAATCCAAACGGGGAAAGCCGAATCGTGGCTTACCAGCGCGACAAAATGATGCCCGAGATCGAGTCGATTCTGGAGAAAAAATACGCGACACCGGCGGTCGGCTACGGCGGCTTCAGGGACTTCAGGGCACCTGAAAAAGGCTGGCAGACGATGGAACCCCAGCCTCGTTACGTGACGAATTACGTAGGGCTGCGCAACCGCCTCTCCATCCTCGACGAGAACTATGTCTACGCCGATTTTAAAGCGAGGGTCATGGGGAACTACAACTTCTTGCGCGCTATCCTGGATTATTGCTGGGCTCACCTGGATGAGATAAAAGAAATTATCGCCGAAGCGGACAGAAAGACCGTTTTTAAAGGCCTTAGCCCTTCGGATAAAGACCTCTTTTTCGTTGACTTTGAAGTGAAGCCTCTGGCCAACCCGGTCACTGTCCATGCTTATGAGGTCGAGGTCATCCAGGCAGCCGAAGGACAACGGCCGCAGATCCGCCCCACAGACAGGGTAAAAATAGAGACAGTCCCTTACTATTCTGATTGGGTTGGTAAAAGAGGAGTTCGTTTTCCCTTTGCTTACCTCCTGGCCGTGCCCGACCAAGATATCCTCGCCAACCTTCTCTGGCACGGTCTAGTTGTTGAAAAGCTTACCGAACCGGTCATCCTAGAAGTCGAATCGTTTAACCCCCGCGAGATCAAAAGCTCGGAACGTCTCTACCAAGGCCACCGCCTGAACCAGGTGAAGGGGGAATACACAGTCATCAAAAGGGAGTTTGCGGCCGGCACATTCGTCATCCCCACCAGCCAGCCGCTCGGAAACCTGGCCGCCTATCTTCTCGAGCCCGAAAGCGACGACGGCCTTCTCGTCTGGAATTTCTTTGACCGGCACATCGTCCCGCAGTGGGGCCGCGAACTCCAACCTTACCCCGTCTACAAGCTCATGAGGCCGGTGAACCTGGCCAGGGAAATCGTCAGGTGATTATTTCCTTTTTTTGCGGGAAGAGATAAGAAACTTGCCGCAGTTCTCGCAGATGTAGATATCGTTGCTCCCTTCGATGGCCGAGCTCGTCTGAGTGGCCACGTTGATGTTGCAGCCTTGGCAAACGCCATCTTCGACCTCAGCAACGGCGAACCCGTATCTTTCCATGAGCTTGTCGAAACGAGCGAGCAGAGCTCCATCAAGCTCCTCCCGGATGAGGTCGGCTTGCTTCTGCAGCTCCCTGAGCTGCTCCTTGCGGGCCTTCTTCTTGCGAATTTCAATCTCCTGGAGCTTGTCAAGGAGGCTGCCCCGGCTGATGATCCTCTCTTCCTGCGGCAACTGGAGCTGAATCTCAGAGAGAACATCGAAAAGTTGGGCCCTGTCCTGGGCTTCGAAGATTCTCTTGCGAAAATCCGACCTGCGGAGGAAGCGGGCCAGGCCGGCAAAGAGATGGTTAAACAGGCCAGGAATAGAAGGATTCCAGACGACGAGAATGATAAGGTAGACTTTTTTCTTGTCGATGGCATCAAAATCGATGCCCTTCTCGGATCGGCCGATGGCGACAGCAATGTCGCCTCCGGTATCGACCCTGGCATGGGGTAACGCGACATGATCGCCGATGGCCGTCGATTCAAGCCTTTCCCGGTCGATGACTCGGGTCAGGATAAGCTTCTTGTTCTTGATCAACTTGTCCTTGGCCAGGACACCCAGGAGTTCTTCGATGGCCTGGACTTTTTCCTTGGCTTTAAGATCGAAGACGATTTGGGAAGGCTTGAGGAAATCGGAGAAGAAATGGCTTGTCGTTCGGTTAGCCATCAGCTTAGCTTTTTTATTCTATCATAAAATTCACGTAAGTAAAGGGCAGAGAAGCTGAGGTTCCTGGCCAGGGCGTAGGTTTCCTCGACTCCCGCCGCCGAGGCAGCCCAGGAGGCAAGGCTGACACCGAACGAAGCCGCCTCCACTGGATCGGTCCCCGAGACGAGCCTGGCCGAGGTCGCGGCGCAGAAGACATCCCCGCAGCCGGTTGTGTCGACAACGCCTCTCACCGCTGGCGCTTCAAGAATCCGGAAGGCGTCCCGGGTCATAACCAGGACCCCTTTTTTCCCCAGGGTGATGAATACCGCCCGAAGGCCAAGCTCCAGCGCTTCCTGACCAAAACGTTTTAACTTTGTCAAAGAGGGCAAAACATCCGGGTTGCCTGTCATTGAGGCCACTTCCTTCTCGTTGGCCTGAAGATAGGCTATGCCTTCTACCCAGTCTTTCCACCTTGTCAAAGGCCGGTATCTCCTGGGCCTGTGAAGGACAAATAAGAGAGGCAAGGAATGGATGTCCAGCCAGATGGGCGGCTTGACGGTGCCGACAATCCTGCGCCAATCATGAAAAGTGAAATCCCGGCCTGAATTGATCACGGCAATGAAAAAGTCGATCTGCGAAGCTCTGGCCATCAATTCTCGCGGGTTGAGCGAAGGGACACAGGATTCCAGGACTTCCACTCTCTCCCCTCGGCCAGGATAGCGCAAGTGAACTTTATTTCCCGGACCCGGCACGACGCGGATTCCGCCCGATCTCCAGCCAGCCCATCTGGAGGTGATTTTCTTGACGACCGGCTCGAGCTCCTCACCGAGGTTAGAAAAAACGTGCACTTCTTTCCCCAGCCCGCAGAGCGCCGCTGCCTGGTAGAGAATGCCTCCCAAGCCGCAAAAAGATCGGCCCGAAGAGAAAGAGATGAAATCATGGGTGATTGTGCCAACAAGACCGAAGCTCTCACTTTTTTTCCCTGGCACTGGCGAAGTCCTTGAAAAGGAGGATTCAAATCTTAGGGGAGAATGGACGAAAAGGCAAGGCCGCTCGCCCGGAGGCAGGCAGTGGAAGCATTTTCACGCCTATGATCTCTGTGCTAAGTGCAGGAGGTTGCCCGATCAAACGCAAGCCCATTTCCAGTTGACAGACGCAGCGCCTATCCCTATATTTCCCTTCAGGAATCCTGAGAAAGGTGGAGCGAGGAGATGAGCTTCCATTTAGGAACATCCGGGTGGAGCTATCCGAGCTGGAGGGAAAAGTTTTATCCCTCATCCCTTCCTTC
>CAZKBY010000178.1:0-5430 GCA_964550915.1 uncultured Eubacteriales bacterium
GGCTTCGTCCGCTCAAACTTTGGCTTCGCCATTCCTTACCTCCTCGCTCCTGAATAACTCATCTCTATTCTTATCATCTCTGAAGAGGAATTCTTCCCTCAATCCGGGCGATAATCTCCTCAGCCACTTGAGGGGGCACCTGCTCATAGCGCCAGAACTCCATCGAAAAAACACCACGGCCCTGGGTCAGAGTACGGAGCACCGTGGCATAGCCGAACATCTCACCGAGCGGGACGAGGGCTTTGATGATTCTCGACCCGCCCCTCATTTCAAGGCCTTCGATCTTTCCCCGTCTAGCGTTAAGGTCACCGACAATGCCCCCGAGATAATCATCAGGGGTGACAACTTCAAGCTGCATGAGCGGCTCAAGAAGGATAGGCTGGGCTTTGTTGGCAGCTTCTCTAAAGGCAAGCGTTCCGGCGATCTTATAAGCGATCGGAGTAGAATCCACTTCATGGTAAGAGCCATCCACAAGAGTCACCTTGATATCGATGACTGGAAATCCAGCTAGGATGCCCGTTTCCATGCCTTCCCGTACACCGTCCCGGATGCTGGAAATGAATTCCCGCGGAATGATGCCTCCCCGCGTTTCATCGACAAAAACAAAACCGCTGTCTCTGGGCAGGGGCTCAAGAATGATCTTGCAGTGTCCGTATTGCCCCCTGCCCCCCGTCTGGCGGATGTATCGTCCTTCTCCCTCGGCAGCCAGGCGGATTGTCTCTTTATAAGCAACCTGAGGCTTGCCCAGATGGGCCTTAACCCCAAACTCGCGGTAGAGACGATCCATGAGGATCTCGAGATGGAGTTCTCCCATTCCATAGACAAGGGTCTGGCCGGTTTGAGGGTCTGGGGCAACTTTGAACGTCGGATCTTCTCTTTCCAGCTTTTCCAGTGCCGCTTGGAGCTTTGTGTGTTCGACCTTCGTCTTCGGCTCAATCGTCGCCGAGATAACGGGTTCGGGGAACTTAATCGATTCCAGGATGATGGGATGATTTCGCCAGCAGAGCGTATCTCCAGTAGAGAGATTCTTGCTCGAAATCAAGGCTGCAATATCTCCAGCATGGACTTCCTGTACATCCTTTCTCTTGTTGGCATGCATTTCTAACAACCTCGAAACCCGCTCTTCTTCGTCCTTGGTGGCGTTATAGAGGACCGAGCCGATCCTTGCTTTCCCCGAGTAAACCCGAAAATACGCCAGGGAACCCAGAAAGGGGTCGGTCATGATCTTAAAGACCAGGGCTGAGAAGGGCTCGGCGTCCAATGCTTTCCTCGCTTCCACGGTCAGAGTGCGCGGGTGGTGCCCAACAACCGGCGGGATGTCCGCGGGAGAAGGAAGATAGTCGACGATGGCGTCGAGCAAAGGATGAACTCCCTTGTTCCTAAAGGAAGCTCCAAAAAGCACCGGCACGACTCGGAGAGAGAGTGTTCCTTGGCGGACGGCCCTCTTGATTTCAGGGACAGAAATCTCCGCTCCACTCAGGTATTTTTCCATCAACAAATCATCCACTTCGCTCAACAATTCAAGCATTTCGTTCCGTTTCTCTCTGGCTTCTGCCGCATGTTCTGGGGAGATTTCCCGGACTTCATATTGAGTCCCCAGCAGGTCGCTGCTCCAATCGATCTCGCGCATTCCAACGAGGTCGATGACTCCGCGGAAGCTCTCCTCCCGGCCAACCGGGATCTGGATGGTCACCGGCTGAGCATTCAGCCTCCGCTGAATCTGTTTGACAGCCCCTTCTGGATCGACACCTACCCGGTCCATCTTGTTAACATAAACAATCCTGGGGACACGGTACCGGTCAGCCTGACGCCAAACTGTCTCTGTCTGGGGCTCGACGCCCCCAACTCCGCAGAGGACGATAATCGCGCCGTCTAAAACTCGCAGAGACCTCTCGACCTCGGCAGTAAAATCCACGTGTCCGGGCGTATCGATGATGTTGATCCGGTGGTTGTTCCAATAACAGGTGGTGGCGGCTGATGTGATCGTTATCCCGCGTTCCTGCTCCTGAACCATCCAATCCATGACGGCCGTGCCTTCATCCACCTCACCCATCTTGTAGGTAATGCCTGTGTAGAAGAGAATTCGCTCCGTTGTCGTAGTCTTCCCCGCATCGATATGGGCCATGATGCCAATGTTTCTGACTCTTTCGATCGGGTACGACCGCATATACCATTCGCTCCATTACGATGTTGGCGCAAATCAGTCTTTTTTATGGAGACTACCATCTATAATGAGCAAAAGCTCTATTGGCTTCTGCCATTTTATGCGTGTCTTCCTTTTTCTTGATCGCTCCGCCCCTGTTGTTCAAAGCGTCAATGATCTCGGCTGCCAGCTTTTCTTCCATGCTCTTGCCGCTCCTTTCGCGGGCGTAGCTGAGCAGCCACCTCAAAGCCACTGCCGTCGAACGGTCAGCTGGGACTTCGACCGGAACCTGGTAGGTGGCGCCACCGACGCGCCTCGATTTTGTCTCGAGCAAGGGCCTGACATTTTCTACTGCCTTTTCCAGAACCTTCAGGGGGTCTTCTTTTGTTTTTTGTTTGACGATTTCCAGGGCGCTATAAACGACTCTTTCAGCGACATTCTTCTTGCCTTTTTTCAAGGACAGATTGATGAACTTGGAGACCAGCGTGCTGTTGAAAGCAGAATCCGGCTGAGTCTTTCTTTTCTTAACGATTCCTCGTCTCGGCATCCATTCTTCTCCCTGATTAGGCGCTGACTCTCCTCTCTTTTGGTCTTTTAGCTCCGTAACGAGACCTCGCTTTTTGCCGGTTCTGGACTCCCTCCGCATCCAAGGTGCCCCGGATGACATGGTAGCGGACTCCCGGCAAGTCTTTGACGCGCCCGCCCCTAATGAGGACGATCGAGTGTTCCTGGAGATTATGTCCTATTCCGGGAATATAACCTGTAACCTCAACATTATTCGTCAAGCGGATCCTGGCGACCTTGCGCAGGGCAGAGTTCGGTTTTTTTGGCGTCGTCGTGAAGACGCGCGTGCAGACTCCTCGTTTCTGGGGGCAATTGGCCAGGGCAGGCGATTTGCTCTTGCCTTTCTTTTGCACCCTGCCTCTTTTCACGAGCTGATTAAAGGTTGGCAATAAACCGACTCCTCTTCGTAAATTTTATTGGCTTCATCCCGAAAGGATGTAATCTCGGAACGAATGCGCCGATAATAGCAAAAATGCCTTTCTATGTCAAGGATTTTGAGGAAGTTAGCTTGCTTTTTAGCCCCGCACGGGAGCCTCGATTTCCTGTGCTTCTGCTGTCCCTTCGGGCTCCTTCAATTCGACATCATGGTAGTACCGGTAACCTGTGCCCGCAGGAATAAGCCTCCCCATGATGATATTTTCTTTGAGCCTCCTCAAATAATCCACTTTTCCGTAAAGGCTGGCCTCCGTTAAAACTCGCGTCGTTTCCTGGAAGGAAGCCGCGGCAATGAAACTGTCCGTACTCAGGGCACTCTTGGTGATTCCCAAGAGAAGCGGCCTGGCTTTAGCTGGTTTTTGGCCCTTCTTGACGACTTTGTCATTTTCCTCCTGAAAAACAAACTTATCCACCTGTTCATCCACAAGAAACTCCGTATCCCCCACTTCTTCGACCTTAACCCAGCGAAGCATCTGGCGGATGATGATCTCGATGTGCTTGTCGTTGATTGTCACTCCCTGCAGCCTGTAAACCTCCTGGATCTCACGGAGAAGATATTCAGCCAGCTCCTTCTCTCCGAGGACACGGAGGATATCGTGAGGGTTGACCGGTCCATCCATAAGCGGTGTCCCTGCCCTCACCCTTTCTCCCTCTCCCACGCTGAGATGAGCGCCCTTGGGAATGAGATATTCCTTTTCGCCGCCTTTTTCATTGGTGACAATGAGCTTTCGGTAGCCCCTGACCAGGCCGCCGAACTGAACGACTCCGTCGATCTCGGAAATGACGGCTGGCGCCTTGGGCCGCCGCGCCTCGAACAGCTCCTCTGCTCGGGGCAATCCGCCGGTGATGTCTTTTGTCCGGGCTTGTTCCCGAGGAATTTTGGCCAGGATGTCGCCAGCAAAGACCTTCTCTTTGGCTTCCACTTCAAGGTTAGCACGGGAGGGCAGATAGTATCTCTTGAGCACGATCGGTTTGTTGTTCTTGTCCTTCTTGGTAGGATGAACGATCTCGATCCGGGGCTGCATTTTTTCGTCCTTGGGTTCGATAACGACTTTAGTGATCAAACCGGTGAATTCATCCTGGACTTCTTCCATAGTCACGCCCCGGACGACATCACGAAACTCGGCGATTCCGCTTTCCTCGGTTAGGATGTAAGTATTAAACGGATCCCATTCGGCGAATTCCTGTCGCGCCTTGATCGGCTCTCCGTCTTTGATGAAGACCTTAGCTCCATAAGGAACCTGCGAATGCTCGATTTCACGGCCACGATGATCAAGGATGGCAATGCTCGCGTTGCGGTTGACGACGATGATGATGCCATCCCTGTTGGTGACGCTTTTCAGGTTGTTGAACATGATAACGCCGTCATTTTTGGCCTCAAGCTTCGACCGCTCGGCACCGCGCATGGCGATTCCGCCGACATGGAACGTTCTCATCGTCAGCTGAGTTCCAGGCTCTCCGATCGACTGGGCCGCGATGATGCCAACAGCCTCGCCCAACTCAACGAGATTCCCGGTTGACATGTTGCGTCCGTAACAGAGCTGACAGACGCCTCTTTTGGCTTCACAGGTGAGGACGGACCGAATTTTGACCTTCTCGATGCCCAGGTTTTGAAACTGTTGAGCGATTTCCTCTGTAATTTCCTGGTTTGGCTCAACAATAACATCATTCGTATCAGGATTGACGACTCTCTCCAGGGCGATGCGGCCGATAATGCGGTCGATAAAAGGCTCGATGATCTCGCCGTTTTCGACAATCGCCGTGATATTGGTTCCCTTCAGGGTACCGCAATCGTGCTCGTCCACGATGACCTCTTGGCCCACATCCACGAGCTTACGGGTCAAATATCCTGAATTGGCGGTTTTGAGAGCCGTGTCCGCCAACCCCTTGCGCGCGCCGTGAGTGGAGATGAAGTACTGGAGGACATTCAAGCCCTCCCTGAGGTTGGAGACAATCGGCGTTTCGATGATCTCGCCTGATGGCTTGCTCATCAAGCCGCGCATGCCCGCCAGCTGACGAATCTGCTGCTTGTTGCCTCGGGAGCCGGAATCGGCCATGACAAAAAGCGGGTTGAGCTGGTTCCCTTCAAAACTGATCTTTTTCATCTCGTCAATCATGGCGCTCGAGACTTTGTCTGTCACTGCTCCCCAGATTTCGACCACCCGGTTAAACCGCTCGCCGGCAGAGATCGTCCCTTCACGGTAAAGCTTTTCGATGTCCTGGACCTCTTTCTGGGCCTTATCCACAAGCGTCGTCTTGTCTTTGGGGATGATAAAATCGTCTATCCC
>CAZKBY010000179.1:0-5411 GCA_964550915.1 uncultured Eubacteriales bacterium
GAAGAAAGGCTGTAGAATAAAGCGAACGCCAGCCAAAGCGACGAAAGCGCTGCCGCCGCCCTGAGCCACCGGCGCGCCCGCTCCAGGCCCAGTCTCAAAGCCAGCGTCTTCAGGCCATGGGTGCTGTCCAGCTCATAATCCACCACTTGATGAAAATGAAGATTGACCCACTTGTCGAGCAGAACGGCCGGCATCAGGATTAGAAGCGCGGCCGGCCCGCCTCTTAGCCACGTCCAAGGCAGGATAACGTAGGCACCTGCGCAGGCAAGGCTGTAAGCGAGAATTCCCCAGAATTCTCTCTCTTTAAGACGAACGGGCCTGAGAGAATAGGCCAGCCCGAGCACAGTCCCTCCAGCGTAAGCCCATTTTGCCGCGGATGGGCTTTTCGACAGAAGAAGGACCGCGAGCCCGCCGCCTATCAAAGAAGCCACGATGGCCACACCCAGGCCGGGAGGAAGCACGCAGGCCCAGCGCAGCCTGCCGGAAGCGCGATCTTGCCGACAATCGCTGAGATCATTGGCCAGGATGCTCGCGGATAGCCAGAAGACGACGGTCAAGAAAACCTGGAAAATGACAGTCGTCCCGCCCTTGCCGTTCGCCGAAATTCCCCTGGAAAGCAGAACCGCCAGGGTGAGCCAGAGAAGGTTGACCTTTATCAGCCCTCTTCTTCCCCACAGGCTTTCCTCGAAGATGCGTTTCCAGCGCTGAGACGAAGGGTTCATTCTTTTCCCTCTCTCCGCTTCCAAACCGGGCAGGATTCGTCCTGGGCATCGAGCCGTCTCGTCGAGGCAAAGGCAGCCGCGCGGCAGCCGCCGCCGCACTTTTTCAGGAAAAAACAATCCCGACAGATGCCGTATTTTTCCGGCTGGCGGAACATGTCGCATACCGGCGAATTCAAGAAGACTTCCGTCAAATCATCCCGGCGCACATTCCCCGCGTAAGCCTGCTCGACGTCCAGGCAAACGCAGGGCGATAGCCATCCAGTCGCGCTCAGGGTCAGCCTGTCCCGGCCGGCCCGGCAACCTCGGTTGATGATGGTCAATTTTTTGGCGAACTTCTGGATGACCGGATGGTATTCAGCCCAGGGAATGTAAGTTTCCACGAGCCAGTGCTGGGGCAGTTCGCAAAAATGCTTGAAAGCAGGGTCTAAAAGGGCCAGGAAATCCTCATTCTGTCCGTAGCATCTCTGGATACGCTTAATGTGAACTGGCCAATGAATCGTCACCGTCGCCCATCCTTTCCGCGCAGCCAGGTCAAGGAGCTGAGGGATTCCGTCAACCGTTTGCGGAGTAAGCCGGATAGAAACAGTTGTATGGAACCCGGCTTTCTGAATTCGATCGATGTTGTCCAGGACCAGATATAGAGTATCTGGAGGCGCTCCGTGGACTTCCTCATAGGTTTCGGGGTCAATGGAATCCAGGCTTATCTGGAATGATTTCGTCAGCGTCTCCTCCCGCAATCTCTCGACGATTTGCCCCGTGAGCAGAGCGCCGTTCGAGGCGATGCGAGCCGAGATATCCTGGCTTTTCATGAAGGCCAGGATATCGATGAGGTCCTGGCGAACGAGCGGTTCGCCACCTGAAATAAGGAGATCGCTTATCCCGGCAGCCCGCGCTTTCCTCACCACCTCCATCGCTTCCTGTGTCGTGAGTTCGTGAGGATGGCGCTTGTCCGCGTCCGAAAAACAAACTTGGCAACGGAAATTGCAGGCGTACGTTATATTCCAGAAAAGGGTCTTCAGCGGCGACGGGTTCATCCACGCCCTTTCGCTCGTGTGACCGGGCCTGAGCTTGAACTTTACATCCAGCATGACATCATTCTTTTTTTTGAAAATAGGGATCAGTCCCTTCACAGGGCACGCCGCACTGACAGAGCGCACAGCCAAGCGAAAAACCCGGGTATTTCTTGCCGCCCGCCGCGATCGGCGAAGGAATCAGGCTGTATTTTTGAGCATATTCTTCCAGGCATCTCTCCCTGATGACCTTCCTGCGCTCATAGCATTTATGCTTGTCTAACCCTTGCCCTGTGATTGCCTGGACCGGACACCTCTTCATACAAGTACCGCAGCCTTCTCCGCCGCTTTCGAGACATGGGGACTTGTAAGTTTTCCAGTTTTGGCCGCTTACGGCAAAGGGATAGTTGGCCACGATGCTGCCAAGGCGGACATGGCTTCCGGCCGGCGTGATGATGCTCCCATGCAGCCCGAAGCGGCCGAGACCGGCAGCGTAGGCCACATGCCGCTCCGACCAGGTGGAGGTGAACACGCGCCGGTGATCCCTGCAGGCATCATATTCTTCGACGAGCATTGGCGAGACGGCGGCGATGCCCTCCTTTCGCAGTTCTTCCACCAGGCGCTGGCTCAGGCGATAATTGAGGGCGCCTCCATTGTTTCGGGCCACAGAATAAAGAACCGACGGCCAAACTCTGCCCCGGTTGGAGCGCTTGATTTCGCTCGTAAAGGGGATGGCCCAGGAGATGACGCGGACATCCCTGAACCGCGCTCTCTTAGGGGAATAGCGTTCGAGGACTTCGCGGGGCTGCATGTGCCGAAGGCTGACAACGCGGCGGAAGACCTGAAAGAGAGGGTTTTCTCCCTCGGTGATTCCGACAAGAGGCCGGTTGAAGAGAGAACATTCGCCAAAATCACTCAGCCGATTCTCCGGAGCGCTGAGCACGAGGTCGGCGATGAGCTCTTCGATCCAGAGGCCTCGCGCCGCGCTTTTCTCGAGCTCTTCCCCGCCGCCAAAACGATTCATGATGAAATCTCCTCCCGGCGCAGTCTGCCAAGATCCTGAGCTATCCGAGCGACATGGCAACGCAGGGCTTCGCGCTGTGCGGGAATGTTCATCGGACAGTCGCCGCGACACTCCCAGCTTAATCCGTCACAGTGGAGTCGCCACAACAGCTCCAGCGGTTGCCTGTGAACATTGCCCAGGACAAAGGGCACAAACGCACAGGGTGTCACATTCCCGTTGGCCGAGACATACAGGATCGATTTCCTGAACACACAGCAGTTGGTGTTTTCCGTCGGCATCTCAAGATGGGCAAAGGTTAGATCCTGGAGCTTGCGGATTTGGGCGCGCTCCCCTGGGGTCAACACTTGTTCGTACTCATCGTTCCATCCTCCAACAGCGATCGGCAGAAGGATGTACATGTGCCGGGCGCCCAGGCTTCGACTGAGTTTGATCGTCCTGGCCAGGCCATCGGGGATACTGTCCTTCATGGCCACGGTCATCACCCGGCAGGGAATGCCAAACCGACGAAGAGTTCGGATAGCCCGGACTTGATTTCATCCGTCGTCGTCTCCTCATCGGTAGGCCGAGAGGGGGAGTCCGAGTAGCAATGGGTGCATCGACACTGACACCTGTAGGTGACCCCCACCGTGACAAAGGTCGGCGTGGGGATACCCCGGATTTTTTTCAGGTAATGCGACCCTGGGGGTGCCCAACCTCGCCATGACCCATCGGAAACATAGAGCCGGACGGCCCTGCAAGCGGTATTTAAAGCGGCGCCTGCTGTCGGCAAGTGTCGGAACAGGAAGCTCATCGATTGCTCATTTAAACGAGAAATGAAGCAGGGGTCATAAAGATGGATGAATCAAGACAGAAGCCGCGAGCAAGTGGACAAGCCGGGCAGCAACTCAGTAGAGGACCTTGTCTTCTCCGTTCTGCTCGATGAGCTTGTTGATCTCCTTGATAATCAGGTCCTTCCGGGCCAGGACGGCGTTGATTTCTTCATCCGTGAGGTATTCGCCGACAAAGCCCTTGATCGTGTCGTAATCGAGCGCTTTGATCTTTTCGAAAAGAGCCCGCGGCAGCTCCCGCATGACCATCGGTCCCTCCGGGTGCTTCTCCGTGTAGAGAAGTTTGGTGGTCCAATTTTTGCCGGTGCGGAAAGTCCGCGAGTGGTCGATCAAGATCATCCTCCAGTCCTCGGTGAACAGATAGTTGTTCTGATGGCGGTCCTCATTTCCGATTAAGTTGTCAAAAGCACGCTGGAGGTAGAGCTCCCTGTTGTAGTAAAAAACCTTATAGGACGGGACCTTGATTTTTTCTTCCTTGATCTTTTTCAGACTCTTCCAGTGGTCGACCCAGAGCTGGCAAGAACCGCGGCTGCCCTGGAATCGTTTCTCTACGGTTGGCGGCACCATGTTCAGGCTCAGGTATTTATCGAAGAGATAAGCCGCGATTTCGTACCGCCAACCCTCGATAAATCCTTTCATCCTGCCCTCTGGGTTTTTCCACAGAGCGTTCTTGGTGACGCCGTCCAGCTCAAGGGTCAGCTTCCAGGGGTTCGTGACGGCTTCAGACCCGCCCATCTGCTCCTGGCCGACGACGTTCGCATTCTTGAGATACTCTTCCCATTTTGGCCGTTCGGCCAGTTCTTCAGGAGTGAACTGGGCAAAAGAGGCAAATGCAAAGATTAGAAAAACGATAGAAAAAATAGAAATAGTAAGATATTTTTTCATCCTGCCCTCCTTCTCTCAATATTTCGTGTTTTCCGCTCCGGCTATATCCAAAATAAAGCAAGCGCTCGGTTTCAGGTCTTTTAATAAAGGACTTTGGCCTCGCCGCTTTCTTTGATCATCTCGTCGATTTCAGACAAAAGGAGAGGTTTGCGTTTCATGATCGCCTCGATTTCCCTGTCCGTGAGGTAAGGGCCAACGGCGTTCTTAATACTCTCGAAAGTCAACGATTTCACCGCTTCAACAAAAGCACGGGGAAGACGGCGGAAAAGCATCGGCCGGCCGTCGGCAAACTTTTTCAGCCCATTTTTTCCAAACATCAACTTCTCAGTGTGCTCCTTGGTGGAGCGGAAGGCTCGCGAGTGGTCGATGAGGATGGTCCGCCAGTCCTTCGTGTACAGGATGTTCTGCTGAGTCCTGTCGTCGTTGGCGATGAGGCAGTCCCAGGCTCTGGTCAGGTATTTCATGTCATCCACGCGCGGCAAGACCGCCTTGGGAATCTCGATTTTTTGCTCCATGATTTTGAGCAGGCTGTATTCGCTTGTGGCCCACAGGGAAAGAGCTCCGGCCTTGCCGTTGAACTCCCTCTCCACAGCCGGCGGCACCATATTCAGTCCGACGAGTTTATCAATCTCATAGGCGGCGATTTCATACTGCCAGCCCTCGAGAAAACCTTGCTGCATTCCCCGAGGATTTTTCCATGCGCCGCTTGCTTCTGTCCCGTCTTTTTTTAGATAGAGCCTTCTCGGCTTGGTTACACCTTCGCCGATTTCTTTCGCCTGGATTATCTCGGCTGTCTTGAGGAATTCCTCCCAGTACGGCCTCTGGGCAATCTCCTCGGCGGTAAACTGGGCATAGACCTGGTCAGCGGACAACACAGCCAGCAAGGAAGCCGCCCCGACGATCCATTTTCTCGTCATGGGAACTCTCCCTTCAGGTCGTTTTT
>CAZKBY010000180.1:0-5389 GCA_964550915.1 uncultured Eubacteriales bacterium
GTCAAGGAGGGCGTCGCCGGGCTGGAGAGCGTGGTCGAGGTCCCTGGCAAGGAGCGTTGCTTTAGCCTGCCAGGGGCCGAAGTTTTCAGGAAGGGTGGGCCCAAAGAAAGTGACGATTGGAGTGCCCGCAGCCGCCGCGATGTGCATCGGGCCGCTGTCCGGGCCGACGAAAAGCGCTGCCCGGCTGATAAGCTCTTTAAGTTCGATCAGGTTGAGCGCAGCCACAAGAGACAGAACGGGACCCCGCGCTTGGCTTATTATTTCTTTTTCCCTGGCCTTATCGCCGGCCGACCCGATGAGAATGATTTTGACGTCGCTTCGTTCGGCTAAGAGGGCCGCCAGGGCGGCTAGGTTGTCCGCTCCCCAGTCGCGGAAAGCATTGCCGGCTCCGATATGGAGGACGACAACGTTCTTTCCCAGGAAATCATTTTCCGCCCAGTAAGCGTCGATTCTTTCTTTTTCTTCCGGCCGCGCCGCTGGAAGCTCGAGTAGCGGTGGCTCGGACACCGCGATGCCCAAGGCTTTGACCAGGTTGAGATGGTTTTCGACGCTGTGGATATAACCTTCCTTCCGGCCTCGAGGAAGCCGGATGTCATAGATAAAACTCTTCCCTTTTAGTTTGTAGCCCACCTTCACTCGGGCCCGGGCGAGAAAAGCGATCCGCGAGGCTCTCGGACCGCCGTGAAAGTCGATGAGGGCATCGTAATTTACGTGCCTGAGGCTCCGGATTAAGCCGAGAAAATCAAGGAAGCCCTGATCAACGGGCAGGCTGATGACTCGGTCGAGCCGTCGATTTCCCTCGACCAGCCGCTTAAAAGGCTCTTCGATGATGTAAGTGATGGACGCCTGAGGAAGCGAGTTTTTGAGGGCCGCTATTGCCGGCGTCGTCATGACCACGTCGCCGATGCGGCGGAGCCGGATGAGAAGGATTCTCTTTAATGTCGAAGGCTCAATCCTTGGTCTTTCTTTCCGGCTCAATGGTGGCCTCGTCGATGAGCATGACCGGGATGTCGTCTTTGATCGGGTAAACGCGGTGGCACTTGACGCATTTCAGGCCATTCTCATCTTCGGTCAGTTTGACGTCTGCTTTGCACAGGGGACAGGCCAGAATTTCGAGGAGTTGCGGGTCTAAAGCCATGATTTTCTCCTGCGTTTTTTGCTCGCCTATCTTACCTCAGTCATCCTCCCTCCGTCAACTTAAGTTGCAAAAAAGGGGCATCTGGTTTATTTTGGGGAAGATAAAAATGGATGTTTGTTTTTTCGGCGGGTATGATTCCAGCTACCCCCGAAACTCCATCCTCAGGCGCGGGCTGAGAGCTAACGGTGTCCTTGTCTTGGAAGCCCATGTCCGGTGCGGTCATAAGTTCTGGCTTCGTTATCCACTCCTCGTCTCGCGCTGGCTGCGCTATGGCCAGCGCCATAACCAGCGCTTGGGCCGGAGACGCTTGGGGCCGCGATCGATTCTCTTTGTGCCCGAATTCTGCCAGAAAGACGTTTTTCTGGCCCGGGCTGTCGCCGGCCTGTTTTCGAAGAGAATCGTCTTCGACCCGCTGGCTTCTCGCTACGAAACAAAGGTCTTGGACTGGCAGAGAAAGCCCGAGGGTTCTCTTGCCGCCTGGTGGAACCGGCTGATCGACCGGCTGGCCTTTAGAACCTCTGACCTTGTCCTGGCCGACACCGAGGCGCATAAAAAATATTACTGCCGGGAATTCAGGGTGAATCCCTGGAGAGTAGAGGTCGTGCCCGTCGGGTTTGATGATTGCGTCTTCACACAGAGCCTCGCCCGTCGCCGGAAAATTGCCGGCGGCCGGAAATCGCCCTTTACGGTTTTGTTTTTCGGCTCTTTTCTTCCCCTCCATGGCGTGGCGACGGCTGTCGAGGCGGCTTTTCATGTCTGGAAAAAAGACAGGTCCGTTCGTTTCAAGTTCATCGGGTCAGGCCAGACATATCCCCGGGCGAGAAAGATGGCCTCAGAACTCGGTCTGACAAACGTCTCCTTTGAGGGGTGGATGAGCCAGGCGGCGCTGGCGGAAAAGATTGCAACGGAGGCCGACATCTGTCTTGGGATTTTCGGCCGAACAGAGAAAGCCTCCCGCGTCGTCCCGCATAAAATATTTCAAGCGATGGCCCTCGGAAAGCCCGTCATCACCGGCCGGACTCCGGCTGTCCGCGAATTCTTCACTCACGGGGTTAATATCTGCCTCTGCCCAGCGGGCGACCCGGGGTCGCTGGCTGAGGCAATTCTGGAACTGCGAGAAGACGAACCGCTCAGGGACGGCATCGCTCGTAGAGGCTATGAACTTGTTTGGCAGAAGTTTGCGCCGCAGCGCCTCGGCAGCCAGCTCAAAGAGATCCTGTCCGAACGGTTCGCAGCCTGAGCATCTGTGTTGAATGATGAGAGAGAATTTTAAGTCCAGCCCGGCCCAAAACGGCGGCGTCAAAAAGTTAACTCTTGGGCCGTACAAAGGCGCCATCCTGCCGGCTTATGATGACCCCGATTTTCTTGAGGCCATCTCGTCCCCTGAGAGAATCTGGAGCCGGCCAGACGCCAGGATTCTTCTCGATTCGAGAAACCGAGTCAGCGCTGTGCGGCTTCCGCTATCGGGCGGAAGGGAGGTGGACATCGTGGCCAAAGAATTCACCCCCAGCGGTCTGGCCAAGCTCAAGAGCCTTGTCCTTCCCTCAAAGGCAGCCCGTGCCTGGCGGGGCGCCATCGCCTTAAAGGATAGAGGGTTGGACACGGCTTTGCCCGTGGCCTATCTGGAGAGCCGGAGAAGGGGGGCTGTTCGGCGGGGCTTTTTTCTGGCCGAAGAAATAAAGGCGGCCGATGAAATTAGGGGACTTTTCAGAAGCCTGCCTCCCCCCGAGCTTCGTCCGCTCCTCCGGGCGCTGGCTGCTCATCTCTCTCTCTGCCATGACCTCGGCATCCTTCATCGTGACCTCTCGGATGGAAACATCCTTGTCGGAAAGGACGAAGGCGGCAATTTCAGGTTTTATTTTTTGGACACGAACAGGATCCGCCTCCGCCAACGTCTGGGCAACTGCTCGCGGGTCAAAAACCTTATCCGTCTCGGCGTGCCGGCTGAGTTTCAGGATTTTTTTCTCCGGGAATATTTTCGTGGGAAAACCCTGGGGAAATGGCACCGATTCTGGTATAAACTAAATAAGCGAATCTTTGCCGGCTACGTGAAAGTGAAAAAAAAGCTCCGGCTGAGAAGAATCGCCAGGAAACTCGGGATTCAGTAAAATGACATTCCCTTTTGCTTGGAACGAGTTTGCCGACCAGCCGCACAACGTGGCGCCGCGGCGGGAGAGGTTCTGGCACCATTTCCGCCACGCCGGAAGCTACGTCGACCTGTTCGTCTCGAACCTCAGCGTGGCCATCCCGGCTCTGCGCCTGTACCGGCAGCACACAGGATGGATGCACCGCCGGCCTGTTGAGCTGGCCCAGCCTTTCGGCTTGGCCTGCTCCCGTGCCGGAGAGAGAACGGATGAGGCCATCGGGGCCCTGAAGGACACCGGCATCCGCCGCACGATGGTCAGGTTTCCTTCTTGGGAAAGGCCGGTTCTTTCCCAGCACGAAAAATTCATCCGGGACCTCTGCCGCGAGGGGTTCGATGTCACGGCCGCTCTCCTCCAGCGCCGGGAGGATGTCGTCAACCCGGCTGGCTGGGCCGGTTTCCTTGGTGAGGTCTTCTCCGGTTTTTCTTCTCTCTGTACTCATTTTGAAGTCGGGCATGCCTGGAACAGGACGAAGTGGGGTGTCTGGGACTACCGGGAGTACATCGACCTGGCCAGGCCCGCTTTTTCTCTGGCGCGGAAGCATGGAACGCGCCTGGTTGGCCCGGCTGTGATCGATTTCGAGTTCCATCTCTACCCGCCGACTCTCAGAGCCCTGCCTTTTGATAAAATCAGTTCTCTCCTCTACGTTGACCGGACAGGAGCCCCGGAGAACGCCCAGTTCGGCTGGACCGCGGCTAAAAAAGTCGCTCTTTGGAGGGCGGTGGTGGATGCCTCACTTCCGGAGGGGAGAGACTGTTGGATAACCGAGGTGAACTGGCCGCTCAGAGGAACCGGGAGGTATTCGCCGGCGCCGGGAAAGCCGAGCGTGTCCGAAGAAGAACAAGCGAACTACCTCGTCCGGTATCATATCATCGCCCTAACGACCGGCCTGATCGAAAGAATCTATTGGTGGCAGCTTGTCGCTCCAGGCTATGGCCTGATCGACAGTCGCTCTTTGCCCTGGCGGAAGCGGCCCGGCTTTTTTGCCCTCAAGACGATGGTCGCGCTCCTTGAAGGAAGCCGGTTTGTCGGCCGGGACCGAAACAGCAAGGCCGAAATTTTTCGCTTTCAGAAAAGCGGAGAGGACTTTGCCGCCTGCTGGACAAGGGGAGGACGGGCGGAACACAAATTTAACCGAAAAATCAGCGTGATCGTCGGCCGGGACGGCGAGAAGAAGCCCGGGTCAGATGGAACGGTCTGGTTTGAAGAAAGGCCTCAGTATGTTTTTTTTAATTGACCTGCCGTTTGAAGAGCATGAAGTCCGAGACTATGAGCGGCGACGTTACCGGGGCCTCGATCAGAGACTTGTCCACTGGCGGGAAGTCAGGATTCTCCGCAACATCCTTAAGCTCATCAGGTCGATACCCGGCGGGGCCTGTCCGGGTTCATCCCTAATGCGCCTGGCCCTGGATGCGCCCTGCGGTTATGGCCGCTTCTCCCGGTTCCTCCTGGAGAGAGGGTATCGGTTAGCGAGCGCCGACCTTTCTTTTCACATGGTGAAGAGGGCCAGGAGCCGTGAGCCTATCCCTATTATTCCCATGGGAATAGTATGCAATTTTCTTAGCGGCCTTCCCTTCAGGGCCGGCGTTTTCGAGATCGTCTTATCCATGCGCCTCTTTCACCATCTCCACCGGCCGGAAGAAAGGCGGAGCATTTTGGGCGAGTTCAACCGTGTTGGCGGCGGATGGCTCATCCTCTCCTATTATCAGGCAAATCCCCTTCACCGGTTCCAGAGGGGAGTCCGCCGGTCGATAAAGAGGAGCCGGACCCGCATCGAGATGATCAGCCGCCGCGAGTTCCGGGAGGAGGTCGAGGCGACGGGATTTGAAATCGTCAGGGTCTTTCCCCTGTTCAGGGGATTTCACAGCCATCACATCGCTTTGCTCAAGAAAGCCTAAAATTTGCTAAAATTGGTTATAAAATTGGTGACAGCATACGTAATACACAAAACCATAGCGCCAAAAGCTAAGGACGCCTTAATTTGTTTCAAGATCAAAGAGAATTCAGTGCATGGGAATTAAGTGCATTATGTATGACGTCCCCCTATCTTTCCCTATCTTCCCCCCCTATCTTAAAAGGTGATTTTTAGGCCGGCCCGCAGAGTTAA
>CAZKBY010000181.1:0-5386 GCA_964550915.1 uncultured Eubacteriales bacterium
TAGGCTTTGAAATCGGCAGGCGCGCCAGAGCCAAAATCGATGTCGCGCAGGGGCAGGCGGCTCAGGTTGGTGACAATCAGGCCATGCCGCGGATGTCTGAGATGAACTTCTTCCATAGCCGCTAAACCGCCTTGCCGGCGAAGGCCTTCCAGGGTGCTTAATGAATTGAACACATAGTCAGACTTAACCCGGTTGACTGAATTCCGGACCAAGAGAGCCAGGTCTCCCAGCGGTGCCTTAAGAAGGGTATCAAAATCGACAGAGGCAGTGGCAAAACACAGAGCGCAGCCAAAGTAATTTTTGGGGAAGCCGTCCAAAACTCTTCGAAAATCAAAGGGACAGGTGACATACGTCACAGGGTCACCAGATTCGGTATGCCACAGCGGGACATAAGTCTTCCAGAGGAGGGCCGTGATCACGTCGTTTTCGGTTAAGGAAACAGCATGCACGCCTTTGGCCGCCTCGAGATGGGAGGCAATCGATTCATCCGAGATAAAAAGGCGTTCCTCACCGGCTCTGCCAGCCTTCTCCTGACCCCGCCTGCCGCCGTAAAAAAGGCCGCACTGTTCATAAACGTCCCCTGACGAAACTGGCTTGGGGAGATAATCGAACCTTGACAGAAGGATGTTCCTCTCCAGAAAAGGCGGGATGATGGGATCGCCCCGGCAGGCCCTGGCCCAACTCGAGAGGAAATGAAAATAGCTGAAACCATCGGCCAGGGCATGGGATACACTCACCGCCAGGACACTTCCCCCGGGAGTCTGTGTCAGGGCTATTTTCGTCAGCGGTTGTCCTTCAACAGACCTGACCGGAGCTATATACTGCTCAATGCTGCTCGATTTTTCAAAAGCTTGGTTCGATTCCCTGACCTCAAAAGTCAGCCCGTCATCGCACAATCGAAACTCGAACTCATGCTCGGAAATCCTCTTCAATTGGCTGCGCAAGATTGGAAAAGGCACCAGGGTCGTTTCCAGGCTCTTTTTAAGAGCATGGGGATCAAGCGGTTCTGGGTAATAAAAAGCAAAAGTTATCGGCTGAGAGCCGACGCCGGTAAAAACATAATCCACCGAAGTGAGGGGGAATGCGTCCATGGGCATGTCCTTTTATCTCAGGCAATTCCGAACTGTTGATGTTTCTTGAGGATCGTCTCAGCCAGTTCATCCAGCGCTCTAAAATGGGCTTCCCTGGGCAAGCCTTTGCAGAGGACGGGGTTCAGGATTTCAACCTTTAGATTGGAGATCAGGCCGGCGATCTGCTCGACGGCTTTGCTCGACCAGCCGAATGACCCGATGACGGATGCAAACCTCGCCTTCGGCCGCAACGCGTTGGCCAGCGCGGCCGCATAAAGGGCAGCCGGATGAGGCCCGACGTGCACGGTGGGCGTTCCCAGGACGATGGTCGCCGCATCAACCAGGCTTATGGCCAGCTTGCCGATGTCTGTCTGAGGCAGGTTGAACTGGCGGACCTCGATCCCTTTCTCAATCAGGGTTGCGACAAGGTGCCTGACCATCATCTCCGTGCTCCCATGCATAGAAACAAAAGGAACGACGACGAGGTTTTGAGGCCTGTCGGAGACCCATTCCCTGTACGCCTGGATGATGAACTCCGGGCGGTCGTAAAGGGGGCCGTGGGACGGGGCGATGAGTTCGATGCGAAGAGGAGACAGCTTGTCGAGGTTTTTTTGGATGATCTTCCGGAAGGGCATCATGATCTCAGCGTAATACCGTTTGGCAGCCTCGAGAACCCTTCCCTCATCCCTGACGGTGAGGTCTGCCGTGGCCAGATGAGAGCCGAAAAAATCGCAGCTGAAAAGAATCCTCTCCTCGCGCAGATACACGGACATCGTCTCCGGCCAGTGGACCCAGGGCGTGTAAATAAATTCCAGAGTTTTATTCCCAAGAGAAAGAGTATCTCCGTCTCCCACGGTCATGATCTTATCCCCGGGAACCGCCAGCAAATCCGTGAGCATTCCCTTCGCAAGGGGAGTGGCGACCAGTTTAGCCTCCCCGTATTTCTCCAGGACCAGGGGAATAGCTCCTGAATGGTCTTGCTCGGCGTGCTGGGAAATCACGTAATCAATTCTCTCAACTGCCTTTAGTTGGGACATCAGCACGTCTGTCATGGTCGGGTCAGCGGAGTCGACAAGCACTGTTTTCTCGCTTCCCTTGACAAGGTAGGCGTTGTAACTCGTCCCGTCAGGAAGGGGAATGAGACTATCAAAAAGGCGCCTGTCCCAGTCGATGGCGCCCAACCAGAAAACGTCTTCCCTAATTTTTCTTGTTTTCATTGAAAAATCTCCTTATGGCTATCCTACGATAACGTTCTTATTATAGCGAAAGTGGCCTTCTTTTCCTTGACTTTAATCAATTCTATTAATAAAGGGAATAAATTGGAATAAATTGGGGACAGCATACCTGTTCACCTATTTTCTTTTCCTAAGAGTCATTTGTACAGGATAGATGAGCCATGAAAAAAATTTAGCGTATTACGTATGCTGTCCCCCTTTCAAACGAGCTCGGCCAGACGTTTAGCGATGTCGTGGACGATCATGTCAGGGACGCCGTCCTGAGCGCGTGATTTCAAGCGAAGGTCAATCTGGTCATTGACGTAATCGACGGCGACAAACAAGCCTTCCTCTGTCTGGGCGATCTCTGTCGAGAACACATCCAGGCGGCAGACGGCGGCAATCCGGTGAGTTGTTTGATGCAAGGGCTTTAAAGAGAATGCCTGTTCCTCAGCTGGCGTGACTTGCGTGTACACGTGCGTCTGGATATCCCACCAGCAGGGATAAACCCGGCCCCCGCAGAAAAGCACACGGAACCAGGCCGGCCGCCCCTGCTTGCTCGCCGGCACGATGTGTGCCTGAAGCAGGTAAAGGTCGTGTGGATAATCCTGCCGGGCAGCCTGGACCTGGTCCAGGGAAGTGGCTTCTGTCACCACTCCCTCCCCTCCTCCGCCGTGAGCCGGCTTGATCGTGAATTTCTCGCCGAGCGGGCTGAGGTCGAGGAATGGTGCCAGGTGCGGCTGTTCTTTAAACGGAGGAAGGATGATGGTGTAGGGCGTGTGGATGCCAGCGGTGATGAACTCCAAGTGCATTGAGGCCTTGTTCATAGCATGAACGGACCGATCGTGAGGGTTGATAAAATGGACACCCTGCTCCTCTGCCCAGCGGACCAAAGGCAAGAAACCAGGGTCTGATTCTGAGGCCCGGTCGAGAAAAGAGCGAAAGGAGATTTCTCCCTTTCTCAGACCCTCGAGCGTCCCCGACAGATTGTCCGGAACGACGTCCAGGACAGTGAGTCCGCGCTCTTTGACGGCACTCCTCAAAATGGCCACAAAATCAGCGTCATATTCCCAGTTCCAGGCCAGGCAAAAATCGAAATTCATCTCATTCCAGAAGCGGCCTCTTGACCAGGCGGACATCATCGACCCAGACTGTCCCCGGGCCCTCGCAAACAACGTTGAGCTTGACGTTGTCGGGGTTTTCGCCTCTTTTCAAGAAAAACGGAATTTCTTGAGTTGTCCAGCCGACTGTCCCTTTAAGCGGTGAATGGAGGCCCCTCGAGAAAAACTCACCCTTGCCCTCAAAGTGGCACCACATCTCAAGATAGACAGGACCCTCAGCTCCCTCTGTCTTCAGTTTGGCCTGATAGACAAGAGCAGCGTCTTCGACGTCGATATCACCAGTTTCAAAGAGCCTGACAATCAGTGGCTCAGCCACAGAAACCCTCACCGACCCGCGGCCGTCACTCGAGACCGCCTGGTCAAATTCAATGCCGGATTGGGTCAACAAGCCATCCAGGGTGTCGAGCGGGAACATCATGAGCTCGACCTCGCGGGCAGTTGGTCTGGAACAAGAAAACGCGGCCGCCATCAAACCCGAGCAAACCAAAAGCATCCAGTCTCTTATTTTCATGGAGCCTCCCTCTTTGTTTTTTTGACCTTAATCAGCCTTTCCATCTCCTTCTTCAGGCGATTGACCTCTTCGTTTCCGCCGGCCGGGACAAACCCCGAACTCAGGCGTTTCCCCTCGTCCTCCCAGACGATTTTGAGAATGTTCTTCCCGATTATCCATTTTCCCGAGTGCCACTTGCCCGTCTTGACATCGATTGTCTGGCTGAACGGAATGAAGAATGGAAATTTCCTTTTTCTCCCGTCACCCGCCGACCGAATCTCCGCTCGTGGGCCAGCAGCCATTTTTTTCTCCAAAGCCCGCTGCCGTAGCCGACGAGACTTCCGTCGCTACCGATGACCCGATGGCAGGGGATGAGGATGGCGACAGGGTTGACACCGTTGGCGGCCCCCACTGCCCTAACCGCCTTTCTGTTTCCCACAGCCTCCGCAATCTCTCGATAGGAAGCGGTCTGGCCCAAAGGGATCCTGAGGAGCGCCCGCCAGACGCGCTTCTGAAAAACCGTCCCTCCAAGGTCCAGCTTGACCGAAAATTTCTTTCTCTTCCCCTTGAAATATTCATCAAGCTGGGCCAAACACTCTCCGACGTGAGCTGGGACAGCGGCTGACCGGTTCTTTCTCTTCCCGACAAAACTCAACCGGCTAACCCCCCGATTATTTCCTACTATTTCTATAATTCCTATAGGAGAAAGGTAATATGCTTTTCCCCCCGTTTCCCTCATCTTCTCCGTCCGATTCACTCGTTCTCCTTTTTTCTTTCGTTCCTCAGTCATGAGCTCTTCTTTCTCCTAACTTGACCAGAAGCTCATCCCATCGATCCTCTCTGGGCATGGATAGACTGCCCGCTTGTGCTCAATACCGCCAGCTCGTCACGTCTGCGCCCGGCGGGGCCGACTTGTTGATCCTGTCCATGATCTTGGGGATGTGCATCTGGTGATAGCGGAGCCGCGACAGGTAGTTAGGCCGGCTGTGGTCGCCGTTCCAGCAATGCTCGGCCCTGTCGCCATAATCGACCTCGCCCTCATAATAAGGATCCTTGGTGCTCTCCAGGAACTCCTCCATCAGATAGACGGCGTTGTTGAGATAGAAATTGTCCATGTCTCCACAATAGATATGAATCTTTCCTTTGAGCTTTGGCCCCAGGATCTTCCAGTCGCGCTCGAGGATATGGCGGAGGTCATAGTGTTCCCGCCAGTAGGCCGCGACCTCAGGATCAATCTCGCCCGTGAGCTTGTTCCAGATCCGCTTCGGGTAGCCATCTTCCCCAACCGGCGAGAAAACGGCCTCCCAGATATCATACTGGTCGCCCGAGCGCGACTTGGTGCCGAGGACAAGCTCGCGGTGGTTGGACTCCTCCAGGGTGCAGCTTACCTCTCCGAGGTAGTTACGCCTCCCCGGCCGCGGCGTCCTCTTCCAGCGGCTGTCCACATAATAGGCATTCTTGTGCTCGTAAATGTTGACGATCGTGTAAGCC
>CAZKBY010000182.1:0-5379 GCA_964550915.1 uncultured Eubacteriales bacterium
CCTTTCACACGGTTTTGCCACCCCTGTCTTGGCGAGAGAGCTGATGGACCAGCTGGAGGCGTCCGGATATGTCCGTCACTGATGTCGCCATTGTAGGTGCAGGCCCTGCTGGGCTGGCAGCGGCCATTCAGCTCAAGCGCTATGGCATTGAGTTCAGGATTCTAGAGAGGGAGAGAATCGGAGGTCTTTTAACCAATGCCCATCTTGTCGAAAATTATCCCGGCTTCCCCAAAGGAATTTCCGGGCCGGCTCTTGTCCGCTCGTTTAAAAGGCAGCTAAGAAATTTCGGCATCAAGGTCGAATTCAATGAGGTTAAGAAAATTGATAGCCATGACGACCTTTTCTGCTTGAGCACCTCACAGGGAAGCCTGTCTTCTCGAACAGCCGTCATTGCATCAGGAACGGTTCCCCGTAAGCTTCCCGGCCTTCATATTCCTCTAAATGCGTTGGACTGCGTTTTTTACGAAGTTTTTCCTCTTGTCCGCATGGTGAATAAAAAGATCGCCGTCATCGGCTCGGGCGATGCTGCTTTTGACTATGCTATGGGCCTTTCTATCCGGAATGAGGTTCTGATCCTGAGTAGAGGAAACAGAGCGAAATGCTTGCCCCTATTGTGGAAGAGAGTCAGGGAAAACCCAAAAATCGTCTTTCTGGGAGACATCCGGCTGGATGAGATCCGACGGACAGATGGAGGGCTACGACTGAGCTATTCCACCCCAAAGGAAAAACAGGAGAGGGAGGTTTCTTTTGTCGTCATCGCCATCGGGAGAGAGCCCCGTCTTGATTTTTTGAGCGATCAGCTAAATAACAACTTCGAAACATTAAAACAATCGAGACGGTTCTTTATTATTGGGGATGTAAAAAACAATCTCTACCGGCAGACAGCTATTGCTACCGGTGACGGCATCAGAGCAGCCATGGAAATCTATGAACAAAAAGAAGGAGGGTCGCGATGAGGGTTGTCGCCGGAGCGGGCCGGGAAGATGTAGCCCGGGTTTATTTGGCAGAAACCAAAGAAGGCAAATGGATTGAGTTCGTAGAATCCTTACAGCCGCCCCTGCCGCGGGAGCACAAGTGGGTATTGACCATTTCCACTTTATACGGCTGCCCTGTCCGTTGCCGTTTTTGCGATGCCGGAGGCTCATATCGAGGGAAAGTTTCGAGGGATGACATCATAGCCCAGGTAGATTACCTGATAATGAAAAGGTTCCCTGAGAAAAAAGTGCCGGTCAAAAAATTCAAAGTCCAATTCGCCAGAATGGGTGAGCCGTCGCTCAACCCCCACGTCCTGGAGGTGCTCGATATCTTGCCCGGACTCTATGATGCGCCGGGATTGATTCCGTCTTTATCCTCGGTGGCGCCGAAAAGAACAGACGGCTTCTTCGAGAAATTGCTGGACATCAAGAAAGAAAAATATCCCGCTGGCTTTCAAATGCAGTTTTCCATCCATACCACAGACGAGAAGGCTAGAGGCTGGCTTATCCCTGTGGACAAATGGGATTTTGATCAAATTGCCGGATATGGAATGAGATTTTATGACGGGGGTGGGAAAAAGATAACCCTTAATTTCGCGCTGATGCGCGGGATAGCCGTTGACCCGGATATTCTTCGGCGCTATTTTTCGCCCGACATATTCCTGATAAAAATAACCCCCCTGAACCCGATTTATCAGGCTGCCAAGCACAGGGTCACGTCTCATCTGCCGCAGCTTATGGAAAAGAGCCTTGTCTCAGGACTGGAAAAAGCGGGTTATGAAGTGATGGTCAGTGCCGGAGAATTGGAAGAGAATAAGATCGGCAGCAATTGCGGAATGTACATAACAAAGTATAAAAAGGACCGGCAACTCATCAAAGGCAGTTACACATACAGGTTAGAGAGTCTCTGAGTAGACACCTAAGAAGCTCGGGGGCCGAAGATGAAGAGGCTTTCGGCGCGCTCAAAACGAAAGAGATGTTTCCTCCTGGGGAAAGAAGAAAATCATGAAAAATACTCGGCTCCTGCTCCCTCGGCCATAGGGAACTCTTGAAAAGCGATCGGAGGCGGGGGAGGCTTGTCTGCCACAAACTTCAGGTTGAGAGGATATGGTTTCCATCCACCTGAACACGATCAAGGTTGCCTAACGGGCTCAGGGAAAGTCCGCCTAGGCTTTTGTCTCTCCGTCCAGCCAGTTGAGATATTCCGCAGACCCTTTCTCGATGGGCAGGACCAGGATTTCAGGGACCTGGTAGGGATGAAGCTCTTTGAGCCTCTTCTCGATTTGGGGGAACAGCGAAGCTTTCGTCTTGATGAGGAGGATGAATTTTTTATTTTTGGCGATTCTGCCTTTCCACCGGTAGCGTATTCTTTATCCTATTTTAGGGTTGGAGTGTGGTGCTAAAAAGGGGAGAATGGGAATAAATCAGCCTCCCCATTGTATATGGGTAAACGATTTTCCTTGTATTAATATTAACGCAACAAATAATTTGGCATCGCCCCCACCCTTTCCCTCCCCCCTCGAGGGGGAGGCGTATAGACCGGCAGCATGGGAGGAGAAGGTGGGGAGTAACAAAAGATAATGCGTTTATGATAATTATGGTTCGATTAAGCCACACAAGATGGAAGAGAACCACTTTATCTTTATCCAGGCACCTGAGGACAATTCGGCCCAGGTCTTCGGGGATATGAGCATTGAGCAGCTTGGGGTCTTTGGGAATTTCGCCCTTTTGCTTGATCCCGACGGCGAAAGGAGTATCCCCTTCGAACGGAACCCGCCCCGTGAGCATCTCATAGAGGATGATGCCGAGCGAATAAATATCCGATCGGCCGTCGATGTCTTTCCCTTCGACCTGCTCCGAGCTCATGTATTCGGGCGTGCCGATTATCACCTGCTCACCGGTGATTCCTCTTTTCTTGGGCGTCCGGGCAATCCCGAAATCCATGATTCGGACGTTCCCCTCGCGGTCGATCATGATGTTCGAGGATTTGAGGTCGCGGTGGATGACGCCGAGACGATGCGCTTCTGCCTGCCCTTCGCCAATTTGCCTGGCGATATGGATCGAGGTGCCGATTCCCAGCTGCCCGCTCATCCGGATCATGGTCTTAAGGTCTTCGCCCGGCACGTACTCCATGGTGATGAAATGCCTGCCTTCGGCCTCTCCCAGGTCGAACATCCGGCAGACATGGCGGTGGGAGATTTTACGGGCCAGCCGGAGCTCATTCCCGAAGCGCTCGATCGTCTCCTGGTCCTGGGCGATCTCAGGCTTGATGAGCTTGAGAGCGACCTTATCTTTGATCTTGGTGTCAAAAACTTTGTGAACCTTCCCCCTCCCTTGCCCAGCTCCTCGATGACCTGGTAACGGCCGACGAATGTTGTTCCGGTCGTGAGCTCTTTGACGGGCGTTTAGAGCGTCTCTGTTTTCTGGAAAGACGAACCGGATTCAAGAGAAGACGGTCCAGCCCCGGCTGACGGCAGGAGAGCGGCGCAGTTTCCGCAGAAACGCGTGCCGTCGGGATTATCAAAGCGACATTTCGGGCATTTCATGGCCCAAGAATCCTTTTGTTATTTTCGCACTTGGGCAAAGGATAACAATTCGGAGCCGAGGTGTCAAATTGAGCTGTTCAAAATCTGTGATTCAGACAGTAGGAGACGTTTTCCGATAATGCGTTGGGATGGGCTAGGACGAACGATCGGGAGACGCGGGGGGAGGAGACGGCGGGGAGGATGAGAAGAGAGGTGGGAAGCCGTTTTTCTGCCCCAAGACGGACTCCTTCCTTGAAAAACGGGCGTCGGTTGAGAAGAAACCGCTTACGGCCCGCGCGGGAACTTCAGTCCCCCGAGATAATCCCGGCGGATCCTCCGCACTTTGCGCAGGAGTTTGCTCTTACCCGGCTCTTCGATCGTCATCACGATCTCGGTGTATTCCGGGGCGTCAAAGAAGGCGTAATACTGTTTGGTATAAACAACCAGGTGATTATCATAAGGCAGCATATGGCGCAGGATGAGGGTGGGAACTCGGGAGGCCCAAAGTGTTTCCTGCGGTATGGGGATAGGCAAGAGCAAGCCTGGAGAGGGCAAGCCATTGCAAATGACACTTGGGGCGTCGGACCAGCCCATAATAGTGAGGAAACTGGGTAATGCCAGTAGAGCGAAGGGGTTGGCAGGGATGGTTTGGGAGGGCAGGGACACTTCCTCCACACTCAGAGGTGGACAAAGGGAGTCAACAAAACTGTCTTCCCTCTCTGTTCGAGCTCGGGAGAATCCACATCTTAGGTTTACCTCACTGGCCCATCTGCTGACGGTGGATTTTCTCAGGGAGTGCTTCAGGGAGCTTAAAAGAGAAAAGGCCCCTGGGGTAGATGGAGTAAGGGTCGAGGAATATGAGGCCAACCTGGAGGAGAACCTTAAGGATTTAGTAGGGAGACTAAGGCTGAAATGTTACAGGCCACAGCCAGTAAGGAGAGTCTATATCTTGAAGCCGAAGGGAGGGGAGAGGCCTCTGGGCATCCCCACCGTAGAGGATAAGCTGGTTCAGATGGGGCTGAAGAAAATCCTGGAGGCCATCTTTGAGGTTGACTTCCTCGATGTATCTTTCGGGTTTCGGCCCAGGAGGAACTGTCACCAGGCTTTAGAGGTACTGGACAAAGCAGTGATGAGGAAGTCAGTTAACTCCATAGTGGATATGGACATCGAGGAGTTCTTTGACAGTGTAGATCACGGGTGGATGATGAAGTTCCTGAAGGTAATAATATTCGATCCGAACATTTTAAGGCTGGTAGGACGTTTCCTCAGGGCTGGGGTAATGGAGGAAGGCAAGTACTACGAGGTAGACAAGGGTACACCGCAAGGAGGGGTACTCAGTCCTCTACTGGCCAACATCTATCTTCACTACAGTTTAGACATCCGGTTTGAGAAGAGAGTGAAGAGGGAATTTAGAGGATATGCCCAGCTCATTCGATATTCAGACGATTTTGTAGTTTGCTTCGAGAAGGCTGAAGAGGCAAAGGGATTCGGAAGAGCTCTAAGAGAGCGGCTGAGGAGATTTAGGTTAAGGGTAGCGGAGGAGAAGAGCCGGGTATTACCGTTTGGTCGCTCCCCCTATGAGGCTGCTCAAGAGAAGGGCAAGAAGTTAGCGACTTTTGACTTTCTCAGATTCACTCACTACTGCACCAAGTCGAGGAGAGGATATTTCAAGTTAGGCCGCAAGACAGCGAAGGAAAGGTTCAGGCAGAGGATAAAAGAGACTAAGCAATGGCTGAAGGATGTGCGGAACATGATAAAGCTAAAGGATTGGTGAGAGGTGCTCAGGTTGAAGCTTACAGGGCATTACCGCTACTACGGAATCAATGATATGATAAGAGTTTGCTTTTTGGCTGCGTTGGCCAAGTGGGCATCTTGATCTC
>CAZKBY010000183.1:0-5354 GCA_964550915.1 uncultured Eubacteriales bacterium
GGGCGTCGTAAAGCGGCCGGAGGTAAGGGTTGATTTTCTGGAAGATGTCGCCGGTCAGGAAGCCCAGCTTTTCCCCGGCTTCCACGGCCGGCCTGGTCAGGATGATTCGATTGACGACTTTGTCCTGGAGGAATGTCAGGGCCATGGCCATGGCGAGATAAGTTTTGCCCGTGCCCGCCGGCCCGATCCCGAAAACGAGGTCGAAGTTACGAATGGCCTGGATGTATTCCTGCTGGTTGAGGCTCTTGGGGTTGACCGATTTGCGGGGTAAAGTCAGGGCTTCCGAGGGTAAATAGGCTTCGAGGGGCTGGGGAAAACCGCCTTCAAGAAGGTCAAGGGCAATGTGGAAGTCCTCTTCCTTGGGGGAAAATCCCTTCTCCTGGAGCTCGCTCATTTTCTCGAAATAGAACTTGGCGAACTCCACCTTTTTCGGGTCGCCGTCAATCCAGAGGCTGTCGCCCCGGATGGACAGATTCACGCCCAGCCTTCCTTCCAGCTTCTTAAGGTTCCTGTCTAAAACGCCGGAAAAAACAGTTTGTCTGATGTACGGATAGGTGATTTTTTCCATAATCAAAGGGCAGGATCAGGGTCTTCGGTCATATATTTGTGTATTTATATATTAGTAAACATCAAAGGCCTCTCTTTGTCAAGCTAACCAGCGCCGGGTGCAGGAAGCTGCCCCTTGGCCCCCACCCCAGGAAACTAGTCCCGTCGGAGAAGCCGACGGGTCTCCCCTCCGCTACGGGGGCTTCAGGGCAGTCCCCCTGTACGCATCAAAAAGATCACATCCACGCTTCCAACTTTCCCGACAGAACCGAACCACCCTCAGTTGCAAAAAAAAGAGAGCTGGTATATATATTTATTTCATTTTTATGAGGTTAGCCGTAGCCTGAAGGCCCCGGTCTCGGGGTCGGGAGAAGGAATGAGCATGGAAAAGGAAACGATGACTGTCCTCATCCCCGCGTCGCTTTACAGAAAAATCGAAGAGGCGATCAAAGGGACGGATGTCCCCTCGGTCTCCGATTACGTAGCCAGGGTTCTTAGGGAGAAGCTTTCCCAGGGAGAAAAGACCGAAGACGTCTTTACCAAGGAAGACGAAGAAAAGGTCAGGCAGAGGCTCAAAGCCCTGGGTTACATAGACTGAGATTCCGAGGGAAATTCTTCGGATAAGTGGAGGACAGGAGAAAATGATCTCACCCCACGGCGGAAGACTCACCGCCAGAGTCCTCGAGGGCAAGAACAAGGCCGAAGCTCTTGAGAAAGCTAGGTTTTTGCCTGTGCTCAAAATCAGCGAAGAGTTGGTCTCAGACGTAGAGAATTTAGCCACTGGCGTTTTCAGCCCGCTCGAAGGGTTCATGGGACAGGCTGATTGCGCAAGCGTCCTCAACGAGATGCGGCTTCAAGACGACCTGCCCTGGACGATTCCCATCATTTTAGATGCTTCGCCGGAGGAGGCAGAAAAGTTCAAAGAAGGAGAAGAGGTTCTCCTGGCCAGGGAGAACGGCCGGCCAGTGGCCATTTTTCACCTTGATGAAAAATACGATTATAAAAGGGAAGAGCTTGCTCAAAAAGTCTTCCTGACTCTGGACAGGGAACACCCGGGAGTGGCCAAAGTTTTCAGGATGAAGGACGTCCTCTTGGCCGGTCCAGTGGACCTGATTGAGATGTCTCCGACCCCTTTTGACCGTTATAAACTCATGCCCAAGGAAACCAGGTTTCTTTTCAAAGAAAAGGGCTGGAAGACTGTGGTCGGATTTCAGACCCGAAACACCCCCCATATCGGCCATGAGTATGTTCAAAAAACAGCTTTGACCTTTACTGATGGAATATTCGTCAACCCTGTCATCGGCAAGAAGAAAAGGGGTGATTTCAAGGACGAGGTTATCCTGGCCTCCTACGAGGAGCTGATTAAACACTATTACTTGAAAGAAAGAGCGGTCATGGCCATTCTCCAGATGGAGATGCGCTACGCTGGGCCGCGGGAAGCCATCTTTCATGCCATCATCCGCAAAAACTTCGGCTGCACTCACATCATCATCGGACGCGATCATGCCGGTGTCGGTACCTATTACCCGCCTTATGCCGCCCAGGATATCTTCGAGGAATTCCCGGACCTGGGGATTGTGCCGCTTTTTTTCAAATCGTTCTCTTTCTGCAAGAAATGCCAGTCCGTAGTGAACGAGAAGACCTGCCCACATCCTCTGGCCGAGCATATCCAGTTCAGTGGCACGAAAATCAGAGACATGCTGGCTAAGGGCGAATGTCCGCCAGCTGAGCTCATGCGGCCAGAGGTCGCCCGCATCATCATGAAATTTGATCATCCCTTTGTGGACTAAAAAGCCGGGAACGTGGAGCAAGGAATGGAGTCGAAGACAACTTGTGATCAGAAAGGGTTCACCCTGTGGTTCACCGGGCTTCCCTGTTCAGGCAAATCAGCCGTGGCTGACAGGGTGGCCGCAATTCTCCGCCAGCGCGGGCTGAAGGTGGAAAGGCTCGACGGCGATATCGTCCGCCAGAGTCTGACCCGCGACCTCGGTTTTTCGAGGGAAGACCGCAACGAAAACATCCGTCGGGTGACCTTCGTGGCCAAGCTTCTTACCCGAAACGGCGTGGCTGTCCTGACATCGTTCATCTCTCCCTACCGTGAGGTCCGTGCTCAGGCCCGCCAGGAGATCGGCAGCTTTATCGAAGTTTACACGAAGTGCCCCCTGAATGTGTGCATGGAGAGAGACATCAAGGGCATGTACAAAAAAGCCCTGGCCGGGGAAATCAAAGAATTCACTGGCATCTCCGACCCCTATGAAGAGCCGGTTACACCTGAGATTCTCTTGGAGACAGACAAGGAAACGCTCGAGGAGAGCGCTCAGAAAGTCATCAGCCGGCTGGAAGAGTGGGGATATCTCTAATTCTAGGCGCGACAGTGAGGAGGGAGTGAAGACTTTTCTGGTAACGGGCGGCGCGGGATTTATCGGCTCTCACATCGCTGAGGAGCTCGTCCGCCGGGGCGAGAGAGTCAGGGTCCTCGATAATTTCATCACCGGAAAAAGGGAGAACCTCGCACCGCTGGCCGGCCTTGTCGAGCTCATCGAAGGAGACATCCGCAGCCTGAAGACGTGCCGGAGCGCTTGTGAGGGTGTGGACTTTGTCCTCCACCAGGCCGCCCTGCCTTCAGTACCCCGCTCGATGAAAGATCCGCTTCTCGCCCACGACATCAACGTCAACGGCACGCTCAACCTCCTCCTGGCCTCAGTCGGAGCGAAGATCAAAAGGCTTGTTTTCGCCTCATCCTCCTCTGTCTACGGCGACGACTTCCGCTTGCCACAGAGAGAGGGCAACGAGGGAAAGCCTCTTTCTCCGTACGCTCTGACCAAGCTCATCGGCGAGAAATACTGCCAGGTCTTCCACGAAATCTACGGCCTCGAAACGATCTCTCTCCGCTATTTCAATGTCTTTGGCCCTCGCCAGGATCCCTCGTCCCAGTATGCGGCCGTCATCCCTCTTTTTGTCACGAGTGTTCTGGCCGGCCAGAGCCCACAGATTTTCGGTGACGGCGAACAATCCCGTGATTTTACGTCTGTCGCCAATGTCGTTGAGGCGAACCTCCTTGCGCTCGATGCGCCGGAGGAGGCCGTGGGCACCGTTTTCAATATCGCCTGCGGCGAGAGAACAACCGTCAATGTTTTGGCCAGAGAAATCTGCCGGCTGGCCGGGGCGTCACTCGAGCCGGTCTACGCCGAGCCGAGGCCCGGGGATATTAGACACTCTTTTGCCGACATCACAAAAGCTAGAAAGTTCTTAGGGTACGAGCCGGTCATAAGTTTCCTCCAGGGCTTGAGGGCAACTGTGGCCTGGTATAAAAAAAGGAGCTCACATGAGACGGGAACTTCTTGCGCTTGAGCTCAGAATTAAGAAAAAAGAAGCCCGGATTGGCGTTATCGGGCTGGGCTATGTTGGCTTGCCTCTGGTCAAGCTGTTCCTTAAGAGCGGTTTTCAGGTGACCGGTTTTGACATCGACCCGGCAAAGGTCGCTTCCCTTAACCGCGGCCGAAGCTATATCCGCCACATCTCAGCCCGGGAAATCAGGGAATTTCTGGCCAAAAAGTCTTTCCGGGCAACCTCGGACTTTTCGCGGCTGCGCGAGATGGATGCCATTATTGTCTGTGTGCCGACGCCGCTCGACGCCCATAAGAATCCCGACCTTTCTTATGTCCTCAATACAAGCCGGATGATCGCCAGGTATATGAGGAGGGGACAGCTTGTTGTGCTCGAAAGCACGACCTATCCCGGCACAACCGAGGAAGAAATGCTTCCCATCCTCGAACAGAGTGGGCTACGGGGAGGGAACGATTTTTGCCTGGCCTTTTCTCCGGAGCGAGAAAACCCTGGCGATAAGGTCTACTCGACGGGCACGATCCCCAAGGTCGTCGCCGGCCTGACCAAAAACTGCTCGCGGCTGGCCCGGGCTCTTTATGGTCAGATTGTCGTCAGGACAGTTCCTGTTTCCTCCCCCCGGGTAGCCGAGGCCGTTAAGTTGCTGGAGAATATCTTCCGGTCGGTGAACATCGCCATGGTTAACGAGATGAAGATCATCTTCGAGAGGATGGGAATCGACATCTGGGAAGTCATTCAGGCTGCCTCGACCAAGCCGTTCGGCTACATGCCTTTCTATCCCGGCCCGGGCTACGGCGGACACTGCATACCTGTTGATCCCTATTATCTGACCTGGAAGGCCAAGGAGGTCGATTATCAGACGAAGTTTATCGAGCTGGCCGGCGAGATCAACACCCGGATGCCCTATTATGTTGTCAACAAGACCGTTGAGGCACTGAACAACCGGGGAAAATCAATCCGCGGAGCCAAGGTCCTCGTCCTCGGCGTCGCTTACAAGAAGGATATCGATGATCAGCGGGAATCCCCCTCTCTCAAGATCATCAGCCTGCTCGGGGAAAAGGGCGCCCGGGTCGCCTACAACGATCCCTATGTGCCCCGGTCGGGCGGTCACCGGCAATATCCCGGACTCAAACTTCGATCCGTGCCGCTCACGGCGAGGACGTTGAAGGCGAGCGATGCTGTCATCATCGCCACCGACCATTCGGCTTATGATTATGGCTGGATTGTCCGGACCGCTCCCCTTGTCGTGGACACGCGAAATGCCGTAAAAATGAAGAGGAAAAACGTCATCAAGGCATAAGGAAGGCACAAGGAAGGAGGATGTCATGAAAATTGGCGTCATCGGAACCGGATACGTCGGGCTGGTCACCGCCGCGGGCCTGGCCGAGCTGGGCCACGAAGTGAGGGGGGTAGACAAAGACACTGAAAAGATCGAGAAAGTTAGACGAGGCATTATCCCCATC
>CAZKBY010000184.1:0-5353 GCA_964550915.1 uncultured Eubacteriales bacterium
TCTCAAGGGAACTTTGGAGCATTTTCTCAGGGCCCTCTTGGGCGAAAAGATCTCCATCCGCTTCCGGCCGAGCTTTTTCCCCTTCACCGAGCCTTCGGCTGAGGTAGACATCGGCTGCACGGTCTGCCGGGGCCAGGATCAGGGCTGCACGGTCTGCGGCGGCACAGGCTGGAAGGAGCTCCTGGGAGCCGGCATGGTCGATCCCCAGGTTCTCAAGAATGTCAATATCGACCCAGAGAAGTACTCCGGCTGGGCCTTTGGATTGGGCATTGAGCGCGCCGCCATGTTTTGCCACCGCATCTCGGACATGCGGACGTTTTACGAGAACGACCTCAGGTTCATCCGGCAGTTTAGCCTAAAATGAAAATCAGTATCGCCTGGATTAAAGAGTACCTGGAGCCGGATGTCCCCGCATCCGAGATCATCGATGCCCTCAACCGGATCGGGCTGATGGTCGAAAGCAGGGAGGAGCGCGACGGCGACATCATCCTTGATGTCGAGACTTATGCCAACCGGCCTGACACTCTCGGCCACCTGGGAATGGCCAGGGAAGCGGCGGCCGCTCTGGGAATCCCGCTCAAGGCCGGGGACTGGCCGGTTTCCGAAACGTCCGTCAGCACGGCCGAGGTTGTGGACGTCCAGGTTCAGGATGGAGCTCTCTGCCCCCGTTATTGCGGCCTTGTCGTTAAGGGAGTCAAAGTCGGTCCTTCGCCTGCCTGGTTGCGCCAGAAGATCGAGGCCATGGGGCTTAATCCGGTTAATAACGTCGTCGACGCCACAAACTACGTCCTCTTTGCCACTTCGCAACCCATCCATGCTTTTGACCTTGAGAAGATCTCAGGCAGCCGGATCATCGTTCGCCGGGCCAGAAAAGGGGAAAGACTGGTTTGCCTCGACGGCATAGACCGTGAGCTTTTGCCGGAGATGTTGATCATCGCCGATGAGGCGAAACCCGTCGCCCTGGCCGGGGTCATCGGAGGCCATGACTCGGCGGTTACTGAGAAAACCAAGGACGTGTTTATCGAGAGCGCCTGCTTTGATCCCGTATCCGTTCGCCAGACGCGCAAGGCGGCCGGGCTTCAGACCGAGGCCTCCTACCGTTTTGAAAGAGGGGCGGACATCTCTTTTCCGCCGCGGGCAGCCCTCATGGCCGCTTCCCTGCTCGGCCAATTCGGAGGGAGGGCGACCAAGGGAATCGTGGATATTTACCCGGCGCCGCGCAAGAAAAAAGAAGTCGTCCTCCGTCACCGCCGGGCGAACGACCTGCTGGGAATTGAGGTCAATGAAAGCTTCATCAGCAAAATCCTCACGGACTTGGAGTTCGAGGTGAACATCCAGCAGCCCGGCGTCTGGAGGATTAAGGTCCCCACTTTCCGCGTGGACATCGACCGGGAAGCTGACCTCATCGAAGAGATCGCCCGTTTTTTCGGCTACGAGAATATTCCTTCCGTCCTCGCGCCGCTCAAGGTTGTCGAGCCCATTGCGGACAGGAAACGGGAGAAGCTGGCGAGGCTGCGGCCCCTCCTTTTCCATCACGGGTTTAACGAGGTGATCAATTTCAGCTTCTCCGACCCGGAAAAAGAAAAGCTCCTGGAGACGAAGCTCGAGCCGGTCGAAATCCGCAACCCTATCTCTTCGAGGGCTTCGCTCCTGAGGACGTCGCTTCTTGGCGGGCTCCTTGAGACGCTTGCCTGGAACAGGAACCGCGGCCTGGAAGCGGTGCACGTTTTTGAAATCGGCAACATTTACTCGCGGAAGAATCAGGAGTGCATGGAAAGCCTGACCTTGGGGCTTCTGAGCCTGGACCCCCAGGCTGAGCCCGTCTGGGAGGTTTCGAGGGAAAAGGCGTGTTTCTTCCATATCAAAGGTGCCTGCGAGGCGCTGCTTACCAACCTCCGCTACGAGCCCTTTTCTTTTACCCGCGAAGACCACCCCCTGTTCGAGCCCGGCCATTGCTTATCCTTAGCCTATAAAGAAGAAAAGGTCGGTTTCCTTGGGCTGGTAAGGCAAACAGTCCTGGGGGCCTTCGATGTGAACGAAGAAAATGTCTACGCCGCCGAGATCGACCTGGAGCGGCTCTTCAGCAAACAGCCCAAAGCTTTCGCCTTCACTCCCGTGGCCAAGTTTCCGGCGGTCGTGAGGGATATCTCTCTTCTTGTGCCGGACGATGTTTCTTTCCAGGACCTGAAGAGGACGATCGAGAAGGTTTCTCTTTCCATCCTGGAGGAGTTCAAGCTTGTCGACCTGTACAAGGGAGAACCCATTCCCGCGGATAAGATCAGCCTGTCGTTCCGCTTCGTCTTCCGGCACAGCCAGCGAACCCTGCTGGCCAAGGAAGTCGATAAGGCTCTAAAACAAATATTCAATGAGATCCGGCGGACTCATCAAGTCCAGCTCAGGGAAGGAGGCAAAATTGACAACAGAACTTGAAAGAATTAAAATACTTGAAGGTAAGATCAGCTTAGTCATCGAGCACATCCATAAGTTGACGGCCGAGAACGAGAAGCTTCGCCAGCAGGTCAAAGACCTCAAGGCGGGGATTAGAGATTACGAGGAACAGGCCAAGAAATCGGCCAAGTTCGAGGAGGATCTGAAACGCTACGAAAGCGAGAGGGAAACTGTAAAAAGCAAGATTGAGGCGATCATCGGCCAGATCGAAAAGTTAGGGATATGATCGACAGAATCATTGAAGTCGAAATATACGGGCAAAAATACCGTATCAGAGTCAAAGGAGAAGAGGATGAAAAATATATAAATCACCTGACTTCATACGTTGATCAGAAGATGCACGAAGTGGCGGTGAAGTCAAAATCCGCGGACATGCTTAAGATCGCGGTGCTCGCGGCCCTGAATATCGCCGACGAGTATTTCCTCTGTCAGAAGAAGCTGGATCAACTGAATGAAGTCATCGGCGAGATGGAGAGCGAAATAGGGAGTTTAGAGGCTGATCTCTTAAGAGAGGACAAAACTGCCAATGATTTTGATAAAGCTCCGTAGATTCACAGAGACCGTCTCAGGACTCGTCCATAGATGGGCGGGGAGCGTTCGCCTCCCCGGCCGGCATTTCCCAAGACTCCCCTTCGATCGTGTGATGGCCTAATCCCTCCCCTTTCCCTCTCCGCTTGGACTCCTCTGAGGAGGTGATGAACGTGAATATCGCTTTAGTCATCGGGATCGGAGCTCTGGCCCTCTGGGCCGGGGCCATTATTTTCTATTTCCTGAAAAAGAAGATGGGCGGTCGCGCCCTCTTCAAAGCTCACGAAGAGGCCAAAGGGATTCTCTCCCGGGCCAGGGAAGAGGCAGACAAGATCGCCCAGAAAGCCGCCCTTGAAGTCAAGGAGAAATACGCCAATTTTGAGGCGGAATTCGAGAGGCAAACCAGGGACAAACGCAGGAAAATCAGCGAGATGGAGAGACGGCTGATCAACAAGGAAGAAAACCTGGACCGGAGATTCCAGGCCCTGGAAAGGAAAGAGAGAGATTTTTCGGGCAAGGAGCGTCGTCTCTTTCAGAGAGAAAAGGAGCTGGACGTCCAGGAAGAAAAGATCAACGCCTTGATCAAGAAACAAACGGAAGAACTCGAGAGAATCTCCGGATTGTCTCAGGAGGAAGCCAAGAGCCAGCTCATCAGGAAGCTGGAGGATGAGGCCAAGCTGGAAGCCGTTCAGGTCCTGCGGAAGATCGAAGAGGAAACCCGGGAGAAGGGCCAGGCCGTGGCCAGGGAGATCATCAGCCAGGCCATCCAGAGGTCAGCGGCCGAGCATGTCGTCGAGACGACGGTGTCGGTGGTCGACCTTCCCTCCGAGGACATGAAAGGCCGGATCATCGGCCGGGAGGGCCGGAATATCCGCGCCCTGGAGCTGGCCACGGGTGTCGACATCATTGTGGACGACACGCCCGAAGCGGTCATCCTCTCGAGTTTTGACCCGATCCGCCGCGAGCTGGCCCGGCTGGCCATCGAGAAGTTGGTCATCGACGGACGGATCCATCCCGCCCGGATCGAGGAAATCGTCGAGACGGTCAAGGCTGACCTGGAGCAGAAGATCAAGCAGGAAGGAGAATCGGTCGTCCTTGAGCTCCGCGTCCAGAACGTCCACCCCGAGCTCATCAAACTCTTGGGCAAGCTGAAGTACAGGACGAGCTACGGCCAGAACGTGCTCCAGCATTCCAAGGAGGTCGCCCTCCTTTCCGCTCTTATGGCCAAGGAGCTCGGCGTTGACACTCAGGTGGCGCTTCGAGCCGGTCTTCTCCATGACATCGGCAAGGCTGTAGACAAGGAAATCGAGGGCACCCACACGGAGTTGAGCGTTGAGCTTGTCAAGAAATACGGAGAGTCGGAAAAAGTCGCTCAGGCCATCGCCTCCCACCACCGCGACGTCGATTTTCCCTCGATCGAGGCCGTCCTCGTCCAGGCTGCGGACACGCTGTCAGCGGCCCGGCCAGGAGCCCGGCGCGAGCTTTTAGAGACCTACATCAAGCGGCTGGAAAAGCTGGAGGAGATCGCCCACTCCTTTGAAGGCGTCTCCAAGGCCTTTGCCCTCCAGGCCGGCCGGGAAATCCGGATCATCGTCGAGAGCCAGCGTGTCTCGGACGACCGGGCTGCGGTCGTGGCCAAGGAAATCGCCCAGAAGATCAAAAACGAGCTTGACTATCCCGGCCAGATCAAAGTCACGGTCATCAGGGAGATGAGGGCCATCGAATATGCCAGATAAGCTGGGCTTTCTATTCCTGGGAGATATCATCGGCCGTCCGGGCCGGCTGATCATGAAGAAGCATCTGCCCGATGTCAAAAAAAAATACGCACCGGCCTTTATCGTGGCCAACGCCGAGAACGCCGCCGGCGGCGTCGGCATCACTGAGGAGATCGGCCGCGAGCTCCTCAGCCTAACAGATGTCCTGACCTCGGGAAACCACGTCTGGGACAAGAAAGAGGCGCTGGTCTACTTGGAGAAGGAGCCGAGGCTGCTGCGGCCGGCCAATTATCCGCCGGGAAACCCGGGAAGCGGCTCCTACATCCTGGAGAGCCGGGACGGCTGGAAAGCCGCTGTGCTCAACCTCCAGGGGCGGGTCTTCATGGAGCCCATCGACTGCCCGTTCCGCGCGGCGGCGGCCGAAGTGGAGAAACTCCGCGCTGTAACGCCCATCATTGTCGTCGATTTCCACGCCGAGGCGACTTCTGAAAAGCAAGCCTTGGGCTGGTACCTGGACGGCCGCGTCTCGGCTGTCATCGGCACGCACACCCACGTGCCCACAGCCGACGAACGCGTCCTGCCCCAGGGCACGGCCTACATGAGCGACGTCGGGATGATCGGCGCTTCCCGCTCAGTGATCGGCATCCGGACAGAGCATGCCC
>CAZKBY010000185.1:0-5333 GCA_964550915.1 uncultured Eubacteriales bacterium
AAGCCGAGAGCAAAGCGGGGATTCTCGGGAATCTCGACATCCGGGATCTCCCGGTCGGCCAAAGGCACCATTTTTCCTGAATCCGTATGATAGACCGCCAAATAGGTCTTATCTTTGAGCTGAGACCAGTATTTTTTCTGGTGAGGGATGATCCGCGGGTCGTTCCAGTGCCAGACATCGACCTCCCTTTTTTCAAGAATCCGGTCAATGTTTACAAGGTCAACGTCCAGGGCCTCCTTAGTTTCTTTCTCGGCCTCCCGCTTGAGGTCGAACATTTCTTTTGGTTCTGTCCCGAAAAAGACGCGCCGGCCGTCTTTTGACCAGACAAGCATATTTTTTGAGGGAATGACCCAATCCGTGGGCATTTTTTCGGCCGCCACAGCCAGTAGGGATTTTCCTGTTCTGGCGTCCCAGAACCAAAGAGAAGCTGGTTCTGCGTTCCCCTTCTCGTCAGCTAAAGCCGCCAGGAACGCCAGCCTGCCTCCTTCTTTTGGCCAGGCAAGCTGGCTGTAAATCCCCCGCTCGGCCTTGACAATGGTCAGCGCGGGAGTTCCGTCCTTGCTCAAATCAAGACAGAAAAGCCCGTTCCCTTTTCCTTCCGGTTCGGCCACAGAATAGACCAAGTACTTTCCGGCCTCATTAAAGGAAAAAGAGAGGACATTTAAAAGCCGGGTCTCCTTTCCTGAGGAAAGATGCCTAAGGACAAGCGTCGTTCCGACCTCTTTTAATTTTGGCTTCTGCTTTTCCTTTTCGGCCTCGCTTTCGTCTTTCTTTTCTTCTTTCTTCTCCTCATCTTTGAACAACTGATAAGCCAGCCAGGCGGAGTCTCCAGAGAATGAGAATTTCTCCACCTTTTCAAATGTCTCAATCTTTCCACTCATCAAATCAAGGAGGGCAAGGCCGGGCTTGGGTTTTTCTTTTCCTGCCTTCTCCAGGTCTGCGGCACTTGGCTTGACCACAGCTGCAACCCAGCAGGAATCAGGAGAGAATTGAGGCTTGCTGCCACGCCCAATCGTGAATGTTTGGTCTTTCTCGGTGCTTTTGACCAGGACCTCTCCGTCGCCCCTATCGGGCTGAGCTGCGCAGGCGATCCAGAGGCCGTTTTCCGAGATCACGGGGTCGGCAATGCTCCTGAATTTCATCATGTCCTGGAAAGTGATTGCTTTTTTCTCCTGCGGAGCCGCGCTGCTCGGCCAGGAGATCATCATCAAAAAGGCCAGAGTAAAAACGAAGGCTTTGCTCAATTTCTTAGGTTGCATGGAAGAACCTCCGAATGATGCTAACTTTAAGGGTGCTATATAACACACGACGTTACGGAAGGCAAATTCATTATTTGACGCTCATTAGGTTTTTTTGTAGGATGAGCCGGAGCGATGGGTAAAAAGATTCCTCGCGATTTCTACGAAATCCAGAGAACGCAGTGGAAAAAAATCACCTTTATCCTGACCATCTTGGTGCTTTTTTATTTTGCGGCGATTGGCCTTATCACACTCGCTGCGCTGGTCAGCGTCGGGCTTTTCAGCGTCAACCTCTTGGTCTGGTCCGGTTCCTTTCTATGGAAATGGCTGGTGGCTGTCCTAGCGGTCGCTTCGATCGTCGCTTTTTTCCATTTTTGTGAGGCGCGCCGGACAGGGGGACTGTATATTCTTAAGCGGCTCGGTGCAGCGCCCCCAGACCTCTCTGACCGTTACCACCAGCAGTTTGCCAACACCGTCGAGGAAATGAGGATTGCTTCCGGGCTTCCTCAAGTCAAGCCTTATGTTCTGCCGCAGTTTGCCCTTAATTCCATGGCCCTTATCGAACCGGACGGGACTCCCTGCGTTGTCGTCACCGAAGGACTGCTGGCTGACTCGACGCGTGACGAGCTCCAGGCCGTGGCCGCTCATGAGCTTGCTCATATCTCCCGGGGCGACGCTTTTTACGTCACTCTCGTCTGTTCCCTTGGCAACTTCCTTGAGAAATTGAGAGAGTCCTTGGAGCCAGAAGATGTGCCCCCGCAAGAGAGGGCGGAGAACGGCAGAGGTGGGGCACCGCCCGTCCTTATCTACCTGACGGTCGTCACGACGTCCATCTTGATGCGCTTATTTTGTGCTCTCCTCTCCAGGGAACGGGAAACTCTGGCTGATGCAGCGGCTGTTGAGATCAGCAGACATCCTGTTGGCTTGGCGAGATTGCTTTATAAGGCCCATCTCAAGAGCTCGCTCATTGGCGATTTCGGTCTCACCTATAGCCCTCTTTTCATCGTTGCCCCCCAGTTGACGGGAGAGTCAGACGGATTTTTTAGCCGCCTTTTTAACTCCCATCCGCCGCTCATGAAAAGAATAAAGCTCTTGGCGCAACAAGCAGGATTGGAGCCTGCTCATGTCATCCAGCAAGTATGGGAAGACCAGAAGCTTAGAGGGGAAGCCAGAACCAGACTTCCATCATTTGCAGAATCGAGGGGCAGCGGCGGAGAAGAAAAGGCAGAGATGGAATCCCCATCCGAGCAAGGGAAAACCTGGTTTATCCAGGACTCCAAGGGAAAATGGCAGGGTCCGTTTGACCTCGAGGAACTTCTCTTCCTCCCTTATTTTACCTCCCTCAGGCTTACCAAGTGCATTCCGGCAAACTTGACAGGCCAGGCCAGGGAATTCCCTCAAATCAGGCTGGCCCTGGAAAGGCTGAGGAAGAAGAAGCCGGTTGATCTGTCGAAAAAAGACCGTTGTCCCCGTTGCCGAGTGCCACTCAGCGATAATTATTATGAATGCGTTGAAATCAAAACCTGTTCTCGTTGCGGCGGCAAACTGGTGGATTCAGCCAGGATGGAGCGGATCCTGCTGCGCCGGGAGTTCGACTTTTCTCAAACTCTGATCGAGAAGGCCAGGGCTTTCAGGGAGCAGTTCCTTCTTAACCCTGTGAAACAGCAGAGGGAAAAAGAAAAAGAGGCCCGGCGGTACGCCTGCCCTGATTGCGGGTACCGGATGCTGCCGCGGCCTTACAACTATCAGTATTTTATCCCCGTGGACAAGTGCCTGGCTTGCGGCATGATCTGGTTTGACGCCGACGAGCTGGAAATCCTCCAGGTTCTAATCGAGAAGAAAATCCAATCATAATCGACTGTGCTGGATTAGGGCCTAGAGAAGTAGTAAAATTAATATTGATAAATTAATAAAACGGTGCGCAGACTACTCAATGGGAAGATTTAGAACCTCGGAAAGTCTTAGTTAATGCAACACCAACATTGAAACGTGTATGGCGAATGGAAATGAAGACGCATCATAAGATCATCATTGGTGATTCGAGGTGGATGAAAGAGGTCCCAAATGAATCAATTCACCTGATTATCACTTCTCCGCCTTATTGGCAATTGAAAGATTATGGAGATGGGAAGCAAATAGGATTCAATGATACTTATGAGGAATATATCAACAATCTTAATTTAGTTTGGAACGAATGTCAGAGAGTTTTGCACAAAGGCTGTCGTTTAAGTGTTAACATCGGTGACCAATTTGCTCGGTCAGTCTATTATGGAAGATACAAGGTCATACCGATAAGAACGGAGATAATCAAGTTTTGCGAAAGCGCTGGCTTTGATTACATGGGTTCCATTATCTGGCAGAAGGTGACGACTTGTCATACGACCGGTGGAGCGACAGTGATGGGTTCTTATCCCTACCCACGAAGTGGAGTCATTAAGCTGGATTATGAATTTATTCTGGTTCTTAAAAAACATGGCACCCCTCCGTCCGTTGGTAGTGAGATAAAAGAACAGTCCAAATTAACAGACGAAGAATGGAATCAATATTTTACAGGACATTGGAATTTCCCTGGCGAAAAACAGGACAAACATTTAGCAATGTTCCCCGAAGAATTACCAAGACGGCTTATTAAAATGTTTAGTTTTGTTGGAGATACGGTGCTCGATCCCTTCTTGGGAAGTGGAACGACTTCCCTAGCGGCAAAAAAATTGAATAGAAATTCTGTTGGATACGAAATTAACGAGCATTTTCTTCCCGTTATAAAGGAGAAACTGGGATTAAAGCAAGAATCGATTTTTCAAGATGCTACGTTCGAGATAGTCAAACAGGAATCTTTAATAGTGGACTTTGAAGAAAGAATTAAGAGACTCCCCTATATTTTTGTGGATCCTATAAAATTCGATAAAAAAATTGACCCTAAGAAATTGAGATTTGGTTCAAGAATAGATAATTCGCTTTCTGAAAGAGAAAAATATTATACAGTAAAAGAGATAGTCTCTCCAGAGGTTCTAATTTTAAATAATGGATTAAAAATTAGGCTGATAGGAATTAAAGAGAAGCCTGGAATGAGTGAAGAAGCAATCAGATTTTTAAGAGAAAGAACGCAGGGACAAAAGGTCTTTATAAGGTTTGACAATCTTAAACATGACGATAAAAATAACTTGCTTTGTTATCTCTATTTATGGAATAAAACGTTCTTAAATGCCCATTTGGTTAAAAACGGATTGGCCGATGTAGATACGTCTTTTGATTACAGGTACAAGTCCAAATTTATGGCCAAGAGGGTAGCAATATAATGGCCAAGGAATGGATTTTAAATCAAGCAAATATGAGGTGGCAGTTTAACAGACCCAGGAATGTCGGGAAAGTTTCAGAAGAGATAAGAAAATGTGCGCCAAAATCGTTGCGGGATTGGGAGGGCTACTATTATCGAAAAATCTATCCAAGAGAACATTTAGAGCAGTTAGGCCGGAAACTATACATAAAAATTAGCGAGGTATGTCACGCCGAAATCGAGAGCACATCAGAACAAGATTGTATAGATTTTGTTATCAATCTCGTGATTAAAAGGTTGGAAAAAACATAAAATTCCCTAAGTTTGATCGCAAAGAGAGGTTCGCAAGTCTTCAATCGAAAATCTTTTCCAGGTTTTGATAGCAGGTGTGGACTTTCTCGACGGCTTTCTCGATGGCGTCTGCGTTCCCTGACTTGACTACTTCGGCTAAGACTCTGGAGGATTCATAGAGTTCAGCGGCAGACTGGCTGAATTGTTCCGTTCTTGATTCCAATCGCTTGGGCAGAACGGTTTTATTGATCGCTTCGGCCTTAAGCAGCATCTCTTCGCTTGCTGATTTGACGCTCTCATAATCCTTGTCAGGGAGATACTTGTGGTAGACCACATAGAGAAGCTTATGGAAAGCCTCGACTTCCTTGAGCACCGGCCGGATGATCCTGACCATCATCTCGTACTTAGTATGGAGGAGCTCGGCGGCGTTAAGAAGGGTCTCGTCATCTGTTCCTGAGGCGGCGGCAACGTAACCATCCACCACATTCTTGAACTCTTCCAGCCCCTGCCTCCACTTTTCTTCTTTGTCC
>CAZKBY010000186.1:0-5317 GCA_964550915.1 uncultured Eubacteriales bacterium
CCTTTACTCCCTCTGGAGGTTTGATATCCGCCACTTTGATGGCCTGGTGGAGGTGGAGCTGGCTGATGTCAACCGCGATGTGCTCCGGGATATCCTTGGGAAAGCATTCAACCTCCGCCTCTCTCGTCATAAAGTCGACAAACCCGCCCTCTGTCTTGACACCGATCGGTTCTCCCTTGAGAAGGAAGGGGACCTCTACGCGGATGGCCTTGTTCATTGAAATCTGGATAAGGTCGACGTGAAGGATCTCGTCCGAGCAGGTACCTATCTGCAATTCTTTTATCATCGCGTCCTGGGCTTTGGAATCGAAGGCCACCTTGAAAATCGTGTTTTCTCCATGCTTCAGGATCTTGATGACGTCTTTCTTGCCCACAATAAGCGGAATATTAAATTTCCCTTCCCCATAAAGGACAGCAGGAACCAGGCCCTGCCTCCTCAGCCTCCGTGAGGCATTCTTCCCAAAGGCTTCTCTCTTTTCTGCTTTGATGGTTAAACCCATGTCATCCTCCTCAGACGAACAGTGAACTCACCGAACTTCCTTCGTTAATCCGGCGGATGGCTTCACCGAACAACTCGGCCACGGAAAGAAGGACGATTTTTTCGCTGGCCAGCTCTCTTTCATGAAGAGGGATCGTGTTGGTGACGATCAGCTTTTCGAGAGGCGAACTTTCAATCTTATCGAGAGCCTTCCCCGACAGCACAGGATGGGTGCAGGCGGCAAACACTCGCCTGGCCCCTTCTTTCTTTAAGGTTTCGGCGCTCAAGACGAGCGTTCCGCCCGTATCCACCATGTCATCAAAGATAACGACGTCCCTGCCTTTGACTTCTCCGATGACATGGAGCACCTCGGCTACGTTGGGGGACGGTCTTCGCTTATCGATGATGGCCAGACTGGCGGCCATCCTTCGGGCAAAGACTCGGGCCCGTCCTACCCCCCCGGCATCAGGAGAGACAATTGTCAGCCTGTCTAGCTTCAGCCCGGCGATATAAGTGGCCAGGACAGGCGCCGCCATCAAATTATCAACCGGGATAGAAAAAAAGCCCTGAATCTGGGGCGAATGGAGGTCCATGGTCAGCACTCGGTTGGCGCCGGATTTCTCCAAAAGGTCTGCCACCAGCCTGGCTGAAATGGGAACCCGCGGCCGGTCTTTCCAGTCCTGCCGGGCATAACAATAATAGGGGATGACGGCTGTGATCCTTTCGGCCGAAGCCCGCTTAAAGGCATCGATCATCAAGAACAGTTCCATCAAGTGAAAATTCGCATCATGGGAGCCTGCCTGGATGATAAAGACATCCTCTCCCCGGACATTCTCATCGATATAGATATGAATCTCGCCATCGCTAAACCGGCTCAGAACGCAGTTGCCCAAATTAATCTTTAAATAAGCGGCGATCTCCTTGGCCAAGGCCAAGTTTGACGATCCAGCGAAAACTTTCATCGGCCTTTCCCTCTCTAATCCATGTCGTTCAGCCAAAAACTGGGGTGGGAGGATTCGAACCTCCGGATAACGGATCCAAAGTCCGTTGCCTTACCGCTTGGCTACACCCCAGCCGTCGCTCTTTTCCAATAGCGCTCCCGGGACAATGTTTCTACGAGAAGCGCCTCAGCTCGGCTTCTCAGGTCAGCCAGAGCCTGCTCCGCTCTTACCCTGTCGCGATACAGGCCAAAAACAGCTGAGCCTGACCCGCTCATCAGGGAAAGAACAGCTTCCCTCTCCCGGAAAAAATCTTTATATTCTTTTAATCGTGGATACAGGCTAAGGACTGTTTCTTCTAATCTATTCTCTAAACGTGCTAATAGCCCGAACTCTCCCTGGGCCAAAAACTTGTTAATTTTACTGTCTTTATCTGGTGAAGTCAAGCGGAGGCGGCCATAAGCATCAGCCGTGGAAACAGGATGATCGGGCAGCGCAAGAACACAATAGAGCGGAGGGAGGTCGGGGAGGACCTTGAGTTTATCCCCTCGTCCCTGGCCAAGGCAAAACCCGCCCTCGAGGAAGTAGGGCACATCAGCCCCCAGCTCGGCGGCGGCTTCGTGGAGTTGGCACCGGCTCAGCCCGAGGCCCCATAGCTCATTGAGAGCAAAAAGCGTCATGGCGGCGTTGCTGCTGCCGCCGCCCAATCCTCTGCCAGCCGGAATGGACTTGGCCACTCGGATAGAGACTCCTCGGCGGACGGAATACGTCCGCTTCAACAGCTGGGCGGCCTGGAAAACAAGGTTCCGGTCATCCCAGGGAATGGAGCTGGCGTCACCGCTCAGGCTAATTTTTCCCGTCTGGGAAAGCTCGAATTCCAATACATCGGAAAAATCAATCGCCTGGAAAAGCGTCCGGAGTTCGTGATACCCATCAGCCCTTCTCCTGACAATTTCGAGGCCCAGGTTGATCTTGGCTAGAGACCTAATTTTCATCTTTCAACCATTTCTCTATTTCTGCCCAGGTGGAGGGCTTATAAACCTCATCCTGCAGGAAAGAAAGCTCAAAGGCAGCGCTTTTCAAAGGCTGGTTGAAATTGAGGCGGATGATCTTCAGGCTGCCCTTTTCTCCACCCCGGGAAAGGGCCAGGAGGTGAGGCAGGACGCTCTGGCCGAAAAACTGTCTGATTTCAAATCGAAGCGAGTCTCGCCGGCCGCGGACTATTCTGCCCTGGCCGTTCCGCTCGAGATCCCAGCCGCTCATCTCTTCCGCTTTTCCGCTCAGGATATCTGTTATCTCCTTCGGGCTCAGGTCAAAACCGAAGAGCTTGGCCAGCGCCTCCTCCCGCCCGGCTCGCCAGTAGACCCGTTTAAATGGCAGGACTAAAAAGGCCTCTTCTAGATCCAGGAAGAGGATTGAAACCGTCCGGCCGAGAGGGTCATAGACCTCTATCCGCCCCCTGTCTGGCAGGACAAAGATAAAAGAAAACCGGGATTTAGCCGTTTCGCCGCCGCGGGTCAGCCTCAGAGAGGCATACCCTTCGATCGAAACGACTTGCGGGGGGAGAGGGGAGAAGCGAGGGTTGACCGGATGACACGAAATTAGCCAGACGATAGCAGCCCCCGCGAGCATTATGGCCGCGATGATTGCCCGCACCGCCGCCTTTCTCTCTCGATGAACGGCCACTGCCCCTCCTATTGGACTTCGCAGGGCGCAAAAATCTTCCGGCTCTTTAATCCAGGCGGAACCCGTAGTCTTCCGTCTTCTTGGCCGGCTTGTTCGGCTCGCCCGCCTTCTCTTTTTTCTCTCTGTCCGCTCCCTCGACGAGCCGGAAGCCATAGTCTTGGGTCGCCGGCGCGGCCTTCCTTTTTCGCTTTCTTAAGAGAGGGTAGAGGGGGGACCGTACCCTTTTCCCGAAGCAAGACAATTTTGGGTTGAAAACAAGCAGGAGAATAAAAAGAGCCAGGATGACAAGGATCCCGTATGCTCCGAACCTCATCTTCAATCCATCAGCAAATCTTTTTTTCTATTATATGCTCTTGGTTCTCGGTGAGTCAATGAGACACACCGCGGCAAAAACGGAATTCCGCAAAAGAAAGGACCGCCCTTCAAAGAGAGAAAAATCCAGAAAAGATGACGAGGCCTTAAGCTCTCTCTTCTAAATCTTCCTGGAAATTGGGAATCTTTGCTTTTTCCTTTGATTTCCCGAGGTGAAATCCCAGGAAAAAAGCGGATGTCACCGCTAAGGTAAGCAGCATAGCCTTAAAAAAATCTTTCATATTCAGATCCTCATCGATTATGTTTATTCTCGCAGAGAGGAACGAAAAAGTCAACGCCTTGGCGATTGATTTTTCTCCCCGGGCCGCGTATATTTTTCTTGGAGGGAAATAATGAACAGAGTAATGGTTTGGCTCGCTGCCGTCTTCTTTCTCTCCGCTTCGCTCGTCCGCGCCCAGGGGCTACGGAAAGCTGTCTGGGCGGGCGCTTTCTATGACGAAGACCGTGGCGTTCTATCGGGCCGGATCGACGACTTCCTGAAAAATGTCCAGAGCCTTCCGCCCTTCGCCGGCGAAGTGCGGGCGCTCGTTTGCCCTCACGCCGGCTACGTCTACTCGGGACAAACAGCCGCTTACGCTTACCGCCTCGTCCAGGGGAAATCATACGAGACCGTCGTCATCATCGGGCCTTCTCACCGCCACGGGTTTGACGGCTGTTCCATCTACCCGAAGGGTGGGTTCGAAACGCCGTTAGGGGTGGCTGAAATCGATGAGGCTTTGGCAGCCCTAATCGCCAGGAAGTCGGGATTTTCCTATGTGGCCGCCGCTCACCAAGAAGAGCACTCGCTTGAAGTCCAGGTGCCGTTCATCCAGAAGGTCCTTCCGCAAGCAAAAATCGTCCCCATCGTCATGGGCTATCCCACGAGGAGGACAATCTACGCCTTGGCCGACAGCCTGGATGAAGCTCTGACAGCGAAAAAAATTTTGATCGTCGCCTCGACCGACCTATCTCATTACCTGTCCAAGGAAGAGGCAAAAGCAACCGACGCCGAGACAATATCCCTCGTCCGGAAGCTGGACACAGCCACCCTGATCAGTAAACTGGCCAGGGGCGAGAACATCATGTGCGGCGGGGGTCCGGTCGTCTCAACTCTTCTGGCGTTAAAGAAAAAGGGCCGGCCCAGGGTCGAAGTCCTCCGTTATTCAGATTCTTCTGGATTCGGCGGGCCGATCGTCGGCTACCTGGCTGCAGCCGTAACCGTGGAAGGGAGCCTTCCGGAATTCTCGCTTTCTCCGGAAGAAAAAAGTGAGCTTCTCCGCCTCGCCCGCCAAGCCATCCAAGGATTCGTGGCCGAAAAAAAAATCCTTGAATACAGGACAGACAGTCCGCACCTCCTCGTCGAGCGCGGCGCTTTCGTAACCTTGAAAAAAGACGGTCATCTTCGAGGGTGCATTGGTTTCATAGAGCCTGTCTTGCCCCTTTATGAAACCGTCATCCGTGCCGCTGTCTACGCAGCGACCGAGGACACCAGGTTTGAGCCGGTCTCTCAAGAAGAGCTCAAGGAGCTGGAGCTCGAGATCTCTGTCCTGACGCCGCTTAAGAGAATTGATGATCCCCGCTCCGTCGAAGTTGGCAAACACGGGCTCGTTATCTCCATGGGGAGCAAGAAGGGCCTTCTCCTCCCCCAGGTTGCCGTAGAGAATAGATGGAAGGCTGAGACTTTTCTCGGCCAGGCCTGTCTCAAGGCAGGCCTCCCGCCGGATGCCTGGAAAAAGGGCGCCGAAATCTTCGTCTTCGAAGCCATCGTCTTTGAGTGACACACTTTTGCTGCTCGGGCGTTTTGAAAAAAACCTTCGCTCTGGTATAATAAATTTCCTCTCATATAAGGAGAGACTCTAAGGTGC
>CAZKBY010000187.1:0-5239 GCA_964550915.1 uncultured Eubacteriales bacterium
CGTTCCCAAAACTTGATTGTTGAAACCATAATGTGAGAGGACAAGCGCGCAGTCCGAAATATCAGGGATGTTAGATTCAGAACCAATCAAAACCTTAACCCGCTCCAGGCTGATGAAATCAGAAAGGAGCTTGGCGAGCTTGATCCTTTCCTCAAAATTTTGGAACAGGGATTTGAGCGTCTCCATGCTAAACAGCTCGGGCTTTTCAATAAGCCTGGAAACTCCCTGAAGAACAATGTGGCTTTCCCCTTCTTCTTGAGAAATGTATGCTTTCAACAAAGAAATGAGCTTATTGATGGCCTCCTCATAGCTCAGCTTATACCTGGGGAGCTCCTTGAGCAGGTAATCCCTTACAAAAGTTAAGTTCTTGCCCCGGAAATGGTGGTTAATATATTGCGAAGCTTTGTCCAGCTCCAATTGCGTGAAATAGTGCCGAGTTTCTACAATTTCTGTCAAGACGAGGTTAAACGTCGTGATCAAGATGACCATAACCTTTTCCTCTGAGATTTTTATCAGGCGAACGTGATTGAAGTTGACCCTGGAGATGCTTGGCGAAACGACAAACCCCAGGTTGTCGGAGTGCTCGGCCAGCAGCTTCGAGACCTGGGTCAAAAGAGAGCTGAAATCGCCCTTGTCTAAGGCAAAATCTGGCGGGATGAAAGCAAGCTGCTCGTCCGTAAAGAGAGTCTCATCAAACAAGCTATTGACATAAAATCTCAAGCCTTTATCTGTGGGCACCCGGCCGGCCGACGGGTGGGGCTGGGAAAGGTAGCCCATCTCTTCGAGCTTGGCCATGATGTTCCTTACCGTAGCCGGAGAAGCAGAAACCGTCCTTTTTTGAACGATGAAGCCGCTTGAGGTCGGCTGGCCCTGTTTTAGATAATTTTCGACGATGATGTTTAAGACAACCTTGTCTTTTTCCCTGAGAAAAAGCGTCGAAGCCACCATTTCAGCAAGGAATTTATATCATTAACGGGCAAAAATTTCAACGGAGGGCTCGGCCCCTGAAATTGCCTGTGGCCACCCCGATGAATCCTATCGAGTTATCGCTTCTGTTTCTTAGAAGCCTAAGCGACTCATGTCGACCAGAAGTCCCTGTCTCCAACTTGGGTAGGTTGCGCTATCTCGATAGATTTGGCTCGGAGGTCAGAGGATACGGAGCCCGGCATAGCCAACGACTTCGTCATAATCTCCTGTGACCTCGCCCGACGTCTGGTAGCGGACGAGTTCAGCCTTTTTAGCCCCAAGGGATTTAGCCGCCAGGATGGCCGCAACAGTCGGCTGGTAGCCGCACATGGAAATGTCTTCCTCTCGCACGACGTCATACAATCCTCTGGCATCAAGGGCAAGGATCTTTTCAATGGCCAAGAAATCCTTCTGTCTCGCTACCTCTTGGCTAACATAGTGGCTCATGTCCGTGCTGGCGACAAGAAGGGCCTCCTTCTTGCATTCTTTAAGGCCGGCTACCACAGCCCCGGCCAGCTCATCCAAGTCTTCAAAACTCGCCCGGAAGGAGATGCAGAGGGGGACGATGGCAAAATCCTTCTTGAAATACTGGATAAACGGAAGCTGGACTTCCAGCGAATGCTCCAGGGCATGGGCGCCCTCTTCTTCCTCGATCAAAGCTGAATGGCTCATGATAAGCCTGGCCAGATCTGATTGGACAGGGATTTCACCAAGCGGGGTCTGCCAAGATCCCTTTTCGGATATGGCAAAAACTGACTGCATTCCACGATGGCTGGGTCCGAGAACAATGACCAGGCCGGGCAAGACGACTGAAGAGAAAACAGCTCCAGCCACGGGGCCGGAGTAGACATAGCCGGCGTGAGGGGAGACGACAGCAACAGCTTTTTTCTTTTTGGCCCGTGGATCGACCATCGTTTCGATCATGGCCGTTAGTTTTCCGGCTCTTTCCGGATAAAAATAACCAGCGACCGCCGGCTGTCTAATCATCCTGACCTCCTCTGGGCCTGGAGTCACAGCTTTTCTCTTTTTTCCTTGAAAGCGATACCAAGCCCTTTCAATTCCTGGAGTATTGGTCTGTAAATATCCGGCAGAACCGGGATGTGAACTCCCCTCTCCGTGATCTTTCCCTCCAGGATGAGCTTTGTCCCGATGGCGGCAGGCAAGCCGACAGTTCTGGCCATGGACGAGTCCCCGCCAGGAATGCCAAAATCAATAAGCGTGGAAATGATCTTCTCCCTTGCTCCATCCGGATATCCGGCGATGAACTCGTGCTGAAGGACGATCATGTCCCTCTCCCCTTCTCTGTACTGAAGCTTCTCGATCATCCGGGCAGCGACGATGTCGAGGGCTGAGCCCTTTTGGAGCGGAAGCGGTTCATCGCTCAGTAAACCCAGCCATTCCAGACGCCGCACAATGGCCAGGCCGGACTCGATCCCCAAGTGTTCGCAAAGGGCTTTCCTCAGGTCTTTTTCAGCGGGGAGGGGGACAAGGCGGCGCAAGAAATCGCGATAAGTCAAACCCGTCCAGTCCCTTTCTTCCTGGTCGAGAACCCCCAGCTGAACCATCTTCCTGATCGTCTCGCACCAACCGATATTCCGGAGAGTTCCGCGGAGCATAGTTTTCGCCTCGGGGATGCCGTAGAGCTCAATATAAGGAAGAGAATTCCGGTTCGGGTAAGCCTCAAAAACGCCCAGACCTTCGATGGCGATAAAGCTGTAGTTCTCAAACAGGTTCTCCGAAGGAACGAACACTTCCTGTCCATCCTTCAAATACTGAGCCGAATTCTTACCGGCCAGCAGCACACCGACCGGGCTCCAGGAGAATTTATAACCAAAAGGATTCGTGTTGGCCTCGGGCGCGGGCAAACCTCCGCAGAAAGAAATAAAGCTCTGGATTCCACCGCCCTTTCCCTTGACTTCGTCAATGACGCGCATGGCCTCCATGTGGTCGATGCCAGGGTCAAGACCAAGTTCATTGAGGATCATGATTCCTGCCTTTTTGGCTTCAGCATCGAACTTTTTCATGGCCTCGCTGACATAGGAGGTTGTTACCATATGCTTCTTGTGAGCAAGGCAAAACTCGGCCACTTTGGGGTGGAAGGAGTACGGAACCATGCTAATGACCAGGTCGGCCTCCCTGACTTCGCTTTTCAAAGCCTCTTCACTCTTCAGGTTAAGCTCCTTGGCCAGGCCTCGGGGATGACCCTCGATAAGTTTTTCAGCTTTGCTAACCGTCCGGCTGGCAACCTCAACCCTGAGGTCGGGTTGATCAAGAAGATACCGGACTAACGGTCTGGCGACAAGCCCGGCACCGAGAATAAGAACCTTTTTCATGGATGTCTCCTTTCTCAAGTCTCAAACAGGGATGAATTCGCGCAAGTATTCATAGTCCGGCGTCAGTTCTCCCCGGAAGAGAATCATGGCCTTCTTGAGTGGCAGGGGGAGCAAGCATTGGCCGAAGCTTCTCGTATAATCGGCGGCTGCGATCGCCGGAACGAATGGCTTAAGCGTCTGGCTGAAAAAAATGGAGGACTCGAGGGAAATCTCGGCCGGGAGGTTGTCCACGGCCATGATAACCGGGCCCCTTCCTCTGACGCCTTCTTTAGGCCCGTCTTCTTCAAGGTCGTAAGTGAAGACAGGGTCAGAAGGATTTGTACACTTGACCGTACACTCGACTCCACCGTTGACATCACAGGAGATATCTCCGATGACGCGAAGACGGTGAGGCCCCGAGCCAAGATAAAGACTCTTAAGAAATCTCTTAGTGATAAACCGCGGATACCGGGGGGACCAGAAGATTGCGTTAACGAGCACAGTCAGATATGGAAGAAATTTATCCAGCACGGGCTTGTACCTATCCGGATAGTCATAGTACTCTTGAAGATTGAAGCGGCGACTCCTTGCCTTCGGTTCGACCATGTCTTCTTCTTTAAAGACAGTCTTGTAGACACGATTCTCGCTGAACCTCTTCTCCTGGAATATCTCTTTGAGCCGGCCCGGCGAGATCTCCGCAAAGGGCAGGAGGTCGAAAATCTCTTGGGCGCCTTGGGAGACGTGGCCGTACCCCGCAAACCCGAAAACAAGAGGAATGAGAGAAGACGCCAAGCCATGCTGATGAATTTCCCATCCGACTTTCTGGATCGACTCCTTCGCTTCAACAAGACTGGCGTAGTCAATGGTCTTGCGGATAGAGGCAAAGGGGCTGTTTATTCCCTCAGTCAAGAGGCGCTGCCCCAAAGCCCAGAGAGTATCGATCATCCCGGCCTGGCCAGCCTGCCGGCCGAAAAAAACCAGCCGACGGCCCCGTTCATCTACGATCCGCTCATAGTCAATAAGCGTGCAGCGAAGATCCATCATCTGCCTGAGCATTGGCATATTGTGCGGCTGCCCCTTGATCGTATGAGAGAAAAAAACATAGACTCTTTCTTCTCGGAAGAACTCGAGGGGAATCTCTTTCACGGCCAGGACGATCGGACAGGACGTGAGGTCCTCGGAAACGGTGACTCCTTCCCTCAGGAAATCCTCATCCTGGAATACGCGAATGGCCGAAGGTTGAACCCAGATCTCGATTGGATACTCCCTCATCAGCTCTCCGGCATGAGCTGGAATAAGAGGTGACCGCCTTTCCCACGGGTTTTTATCCTCCCGACGGATTCCAATTAGTGTCCGGACCATCTTTTTATCCCTTGATCAGGCCTAAAATTATGTCATAAACCGAGGGGATCGGTCAATCGAGTTGACGAGCGGCGATATTCTTGTGGCTTGCCACAGGGGCCGATCGTCGGGGGTTCCAAGGGGGTGTGACCCCTTGGTCGCAGGGCGTGGGTTCATGCCCCGCCCGGATTTATTATGCGGGAACACTGAAAGGGATTTAGCTTTATCCAATTAAGCCCCCTTGCGCCCTTGACCAATCAAGGGGAAATAGGTAAGTGTCTCCGGCAAGGTCGGAGGCAGGAAGCGCAGCGACCGTTGGAAGGGGGAACGCGAAGCGGTTCCCCTTCCAAGTTGACTCAGGATTCTCTTCCCTTTATATTAGTCTGGCAGTGATCAAATTTTTCAACACGCTGAGCGGACGAAAAGAGGAATTCAGACCGCTCTCCCCCGGCGAAGTCAAACTCTATACGTGCGGCCCGACCGTTTATGATTACGCCCACATCGGGAATTTTCGCGCCTACGTCTTCGAAGACTTACTGAAAAGATTTCTCCACTTCATGGGATTTAAGGTCGTTCATGTCATGAACATCACCGATGTCGATGACAAAACAATCCGGGGG
>CAZKBY010000188.1:0-5219 GCA_964550915.1 uncultured Eubacteriales bacterium
AATACATTATGTCAAGTATTTTTTAGTATTTTGGCGAAACTTTTTCAGAGACCTCCCTGAATTTCGGGATGATCGAACTCGACAACCCGACCGCAGGAAAGACAGATAAGGTGGCTGTGAGCCGTCCGCGGGGGTCCCGGCTCAAAATGGCTGTGGTTTTCTCCCAAGTCGACCGAACTGACCAGGCCTCCCTTAACCAGGAGATTTAGTGTCCGGTAGATCGTGGCCAGGGAAATGTGATGGCCGTTCTGGATGAGCCGGTCATGGATTTCGTAGGCATTGGGATGGACAGCGGGGCGAGAAAATATCTTTTCAAAGATGAGGGCCCGAGTCTGCGTCAGTTTTAACCCCCGTGATCGCAAAAAAGTCTGGAATTGGTTGAATTCGCGCTTCACTTTTCCTCCGTCTCAGCAGGTTTCTGATTGATTTTCCTGATGAGCCGGTTAAGCCGGTGGATGAAGTCTTGCTCGTAGACCCTGGAGACGCCACTGGCCAGGCCCAAACCTTCCTCTGAAATTCGTTTGGCCCTGATATAATCTTTGATCCGATGTTCGAAGTACATCGCCAGCTCACGAAAACAGGAAAGCTGCTGGAGGGGCGCCATCTCCTGCCACAGGCGAAAAGCCTCTTCCCATTCCTGATTTTTCTTGAAATAGGAAGCCAACTTTCTTTTGGCTAAGACGGAGACTTCTCCGGAAAGACCGCTTTTCAGGGCCTTGCGGATAAACTGCGCTGATCGATCGAGCTCACCCGTCTTTTCCAGAATTTTGGCTGCTCCGAACAGGTCCATGGCATCCCCGAAACTCTCCTCCTCTTCTTCGGCAAAAAAACTGGCGCCGACAATGACGACACCAAGGAGAGAAAGGATATCTTCCTGGTTGTGGTAAAGGATGGGCTCCACAAGGCTAAAATCGCCCGAGCGAAGAAACTGAAAATACCGGAAGGGGATCTCAGCCGAGGGGATGTCCTCTTCACGGTTTGCGTTCAGAACTTCTCTGGCCAGATGAGAAAGGCGGCAACTTTCATGTTTATGCCCCCAAAGGCTGCGCGCGGCGAAGAGAAAATCAAGATGAGGGAGGCCGCTCAGGATCAGGTCTTTGCCTTTGAGGATAAAGCGAGTTTCCAAGAGCGGCAAATCAAAGGCCTTGCCGTTAAAGGTGACAACAGAACGGAAATTCATCTGCGAGAAAAACAGTCGGAGTCCCTGGATGAGCTCCTCCTCTGCCGCCGGGTCGCCCAGGAAAAATTGGAGCACGTTGAACATGCCTTCACGGTAGAATCCCAGCCCGACCAAGAAAGGAATGACACCTACTCCCCCCGAAAGTCCCGTCGTCTCGAGGTCTAGAAAAAGAGAGCTGGATAGGTCGAGCGCCTCGAAGTTCTGATCGCGGCTGAGGACAGAGAGCGCTTCCCCCTTAATCAAGAGGCCGCGGCCGATCGAGACCCGGCCGTATCGCGAGCGATGGGAAAAGTGGTTTTCGAAGACCTGTAATGGTTTCTGCTTATCCGGCTCTCCCCGCCCGGCCGAATCCTTTTTTTTGGGCTCTGTTCTCGTCAGGCTGATGAGTTTCTCCAGCTTTTCCTTGGTCGAGAGGTCAAGGCCCTGGTCGATCTTCTGCCAGGCTTGGTCAATCTTAGCCTGCCGGGTTTTGGTCGCCCGTGACTTTTTCAGGAGCTTTAATCTATCCTCGAATTCCATAGCTACATCATTTCCCTGTCCATCATAGAATATTTGCGGCAAGTTTTCAAAGCGAACGGGGGGTTCAAAGACTGCAAATTCTTCGGCAGGAAGCCGCCAAAAATTGACGCTCTAACAGAAAAAAGGTTAAAATAAAAAATGTCACGACAAATAATTTCTCCTTCCGAAGGATAGAGTGGAATCGAAAAAAGCGGGCTACCCCGGGGACTCGGCGTCTGAGGACGCCATTATCGACCCGGTTCAGCTAGCCAAGGTCAAAGACATCCTGATCGTCCTGGCCAACGCCGTCTCTGCCGCCAAGATTTTTCCGGCCGAACACAAGACAGTTGTCAATTTCATTTCCGACCTCGAGGCCCGGTTCAAGGACTATCTCGACGCTTACTGGAAGCTCGAACTGGGTATCGAAGAGCAGGCTTTCACGTTTGCCGGTAAAAAAATCTACGAAGACACTCATCCCGTCAAAAGCCTTCCCTTTTTCTTCTTCAAGGACGGCATGAGGACGCTCTATTTTTACCAGGGGCTGGAAAAAGAAGAGCTTAAAGCTTTCCTGGAGACAATCAAAAAAGTATCCCAGCTTCCACCGGAGGAAGGGGACATCGTCAACGCTCTCTGGGAAAAGGACTTGGCGAACATCCGGTTTGACGCTCCGGATGATTTCCTGGAGACCAAAATTGGTGTTGGCAGGCCGCCGCTCGAATTTGGAGTGGACAAGGAGAAACTCTCAAGCGGCCGGATTGAGCTGACTCCCGAAGACTTGGAGGCGATCAGCCATAGCGCTCTAACTGTCGAGGACTCAGCGGTCAAGCTAATTGAGGAAAGCTTTCCCTTAGGTCGGGAAAAAGTTTCTTCAGAGCAGGCCGCTTCGGATGAAGAGGACCTGCGCGAGATCGAAGCGTTGCTCCTTTCGAACCGCCGGATTTCGCCAGAAGACGAATACTTGAACCTGATCACGGAGATTACTTATCTCGAAGAGCGGGCCGAGCAATTCCCGGCCATCGCTGATGTCCTAAAACAATATCACAAAGAAACCGTTGAAAAGAAAGATTTTAGGAGATCTGCCTGGCTCATCCAAGGGCTTCATGAGATCAAGGAGGCCTGTGCCGCGACGAATAAAACAAAAGCCGGCTTCCTCGAAGCCCTTATAGAAGAAATCACCAGGGAAAGCCCCGTCGCCGAGCTTTTGGATCCCATCGATCTCAGCCAGGTTAAGGACATCGATTCTCTTCTTTTCTATCTAAAACTCATCGGCCCTGGGGCGGCGCGGCCGTTGGCCGCGATCTTCGAGAGTTTAGGTGACGAACAGCATCGCCGGGCTGCTCTCGACATCCTTGCAGAAATCGGCCGGCAGGACGCGAACGTGGTGATGAGCCTTGCTCAGGAATCAAAACCGCGCCTGACAGGTGAAATCATCGGCCTTTTAAGCCAAAGCGGGGACAAAAGAACCCTTTCGTTTTTGGCCAGCTTCTTGGGTTACCGGAGCAACCTCATCAAGCTCGAAGCCATCAAGGCTCTTTCTCGAATAGACGATGAGACGGCTGGAAAAATTCTTATCGGGTTTCTCTCAGACGACAACGAGGATGTGCGCACGTCTGCTACGCGGGCGATAAATCCCGCCCAAAAGGATATTCTCGAGCACCTCCTGATGGTGGCTCGAGATAAAGTTTTTCGGAAGAAAAAGGCGACCGAAAGAGAAGCTATCTATGAGGCTCTGGCCAGGAGCGGGTCTTCGGAAGCCTGTGAATTACTAAGAAAGAACCTAAAAAAAATATCTTTTTTTACTCCTGGCCGCGACAAAACAGAGCTGGCCATCGCTGCCGCTTCCGCCCTCGGAAAAATGGCTACGGCCGAAGCCAAAGAAGCCTTGAAAGACGGAACAAGGAGCCGTTCGAGGAGAGTCCGGGACGCTTGCTTCAGAGCCCTGGAAGAAATTTCCACCCGTCGCCCCACCTCCTTCCCTCAAGAGAGATCGCATGAAAAGCCCTGAAGCCCAAAGGATTTCTCCCGAGAAAGCCAAAGCCCTTCATCATCTTGCTGTGGACATGATCATGCGGCTGAATGTTGTCCTCAAGAGCGCCAGGATTTACGAACCGAATAACATCCTGTTCGAGAGGCAGGCCTCTTTGCTGTTCAGGCTCATTCAGCAAGCGCTGGCTGAATCGAAGCGGGCCGCGCTGCTGGTCAGGCAAAGCACGATTTTTTTCAACACCATCCGCCTTAAGCACGGATTTTCGAACTACCAGTTTTTCAAGTTCATCCTGGAAGAGTTCAAAAAGAAGGAAATTGGCGGCATCCGCTTTGAGCCGGGTTTGACCGAAAATGACCTCAAGCTTTTCGCAATGGTGCTGGCCAAGACGGAACAAAGGCCTGGCCAGACTTATGAAAGGCTCATTGCTGAACTCGCGGCCAGGGCCGTCAGCCGAATTGCCCTGGAAAAGATCCTCCCCTCCGACCTTGCGCCCAGCCGTGAGAAGTATGCGGCCAAGGTTTTTTTTCTGGGAATCACTCATCTTGAAGAGGCCTTCGAGGCCGAAAGCAGCCAGGAAAAGATCAAGCTCGGCACGACCCGGAGGTTGATGCAGTCCATCTTCAATCATATTGTCGACAACGAATCGTTCATCCAGGGCTTGACCAATATCAAGAACTTCCACGAATACACGCTCAACCACTCGATGAACGTCTGCATCCTGGCCATTGCTTTGGGAAGGCGCCTTGGCCTTGACCGCAACGAGCTCGTCGATTTGGGGATCAGTGCCTTCTTTCATGACTTCGGCAAGCTCGATACCCCCAGGGAAATCCTGGAAAAACCTGGCAAACTCGACGACTGGGAGAGAGAAATCATCGAAAGACATCCCTATCAAGGAGCGGGCAAGCTCGTTCAATTCAGGGAATTAAGAAAGCTTCCCCTTCACGCTGTTCATGTCGCCCTTGAGCACCATATCAAGGAGGACAGGTCCGGATATCCCCGCTCCTTCAAGAGACAATCGGTGAATCTCTTCAGCAAGATCGTTAAGATCGTCGACTTTTTCGACGCCATCACGACCAAGCGAGTCTACCGGACAAAAGTTTTCACCCGAGAGGAGGCTTTGAGCCTGATGATCGAGCAATCCGGCAAGGAATTCCATCCGCTCCTCCTCAGAGAATTCGTCAAAATGATGGGAGTCTACCCGGTCGGAACCCTGGTCGCTTTGAACACCCGCGAGTTGGGTGTCGTCATCGAGAACAACGCAGACCCGTCGCTCCTCCTACGGCCCCGGGTCAAGCTCATAACCGATCCTGAAGGAAACAGGGTGGACGGCGACACGATCGACCTGAGCGAGGTAGACTCGGTGACAAACCGGTATCCCCGGACTATCGTCAGGACTCTCGATCCAGAAAAATATAATGTGCGAGTCGCCGATTATTTCATGGCCAGGGCCGGGTGACAGCCTTTAAGATCCCGGACAATCTTGCATAATTTCGATCGAATTAGTAATATTTTATGCGATTTAAAAAGAAGTAACTCATGGAAAAGCTTGATGCT
>CAZKBY010000189.1:0-5148 GCA_964550915.1 uncultured Eubacteriales bacterium
CATAAAAGGCGTCATATTGTGTTTTTGAGATAACAGTCGCACCCGGAATATCGAGCTCCGGGATGAGATCGCTCAGCTTGTTTTCTGCCGTGATCAAGTCTTTCCACCAGCTTCCCATCAGTTTTGCGTTGTCCTTTGTATTGATATGGCGGGTGAGGATAATAGGCAGGTTCCTTCTCCTAAAAGCGTCGGCCAAATCCTTAATCTTTCGGATGGCCGGCCCTGCGCCGGGGATAAAGGCGTGAGAATGCTCCTCCAGGTACCTGGGCTTGCCAAGCTGGATTGGGCCGACCTGCGAGGTAAAGTGGTTGTGCTGGAGTTTTGGGCAACGTGGTGCGGCCCGTGCGTGGCAGCAATCCGCCACTGGAATAAGCTGGTGGAAAAGTTCGCGGGCCAGTCTGTTGTGTTCGTCTCCATCACCGACGAAGAAGAAGACCACATCCGCAAATTTCTCGAAAAACGACCCGTCGCAGGCTGGCTTGCTCTCGACCTCGACCGCTCGATGTTCAACGCCTTTAGCGTACCGGCGCGCCCACATACCGTCGTCGCGGATGGAACGGGAAAGATTGCTGCGATGACCACGCCCGAGCACCTTACCGAAGAAACCCTTCAAAGAGTCCTATCTGGACAGCCGGCGGGAGTCGCGACACGCGCAATGCGAGTCCCGAACCTGCGTTGGGATCGGGAGGAGATTGACTGGCGCGATGGCATACAGCCCGAGTTGCAATTGATCGTTAAACCCGTTCAAATTGACGCAGGAGGGCACGCCTACCAGCCCGGGAGCAACCGTTTCACTGCCGACGGTGCTCTTCTTGCCAATCTTTTGCAGGTTGCCTTTGAAACTGACTATTTCCACATGGACTGCCGTTTTCCTATGCCGGAGCAGAAGTACCGTGTCTCGGTTGTGGTGCCGGGGGGTCGCGAAGCTACACTCCTCCCGTTTCTGCGGAGCGCGTTGACCACGATGTTCGACCTGAGCACGCGCTGGGAGTTGCAGGATAAAGAAGTCTATGTGCTACGCAGAGTCGGAGGCGGTAAACCCACGGTGCAGGCATCCCAGTCTGAGGGGGAAACTTACTATTTCATGAGAGGCAAGATTGGCGGTCAAAAACAGCCGATAGCCAAACTTGTCGATGCACTCACCAATTTCCTAGGAAAGCCGGTCGTGGATGAAACCGGGCTCTCGGGGCGCTACGATTGGGACTTGAACTACGAGCCCGGTCTCGCTGAGTTTAAGGACAGCCTGTTGGCCGAGTTCTTTTCCCGCGAAGTCTTCGCTCTTCTCCTCGGGGAGGAGCTCATCTCAGAGGACCTGGCGGAGAAGATCGCAAGCTGGCGCCACTCGGGATTTTCAGTCCACAGTAAGGTCAAACCAGAACCAGGAAAGAGGCCGAGCGGGTGGGAAAATACATGTGTCCCAAATGCCAGGGCCGGATGAGGGTCATTGCCTTCCTCACAGACTTCTCCGTGGTGGACAGGATCATCAATCACTTGAAACTGACGTTTGTCGCAGACAAACCTCCTCCGCCTCGCATCGCTTTCCAGGAAGTTTTGATGGCTGCCGAGACCTCGGCTGAATATTTTATATGATCTTCTCTTTTCCCAGGAGGGGAGGTCTGGGTGATTTCCGGCGCTTTTGGCGCCCCGAACGGCCTCAGGGACGTATCCCTGCGCTCTCAAGCCGTCCTTGACATCTTTTTGAGTTTTGATTTACCATTCCCCTCGATGATTGATGGGAAAATTGAGTCAAAGACGCCCACTCGGCCAGCGAAGCCGAAAACCAAATTCTTATTCCTCCCTTTTCGCCATGAGCTGCCGTCTTTTATGATCGAAGATGGTCAAATCGCTCTGATGGCGCGCCCGGCCATCGCGGCCGAAAACCAACGATAGGTCGCATTTTGGGAAAAAAATAAATTTTTTAAAACTCAATTCGGCTATAATAAAGAAAAATATCTGAAAGGATATTGATAGTAATTTGAGAAGGAGGTTAACATGAAACGCTTTGACCTGACTTTCGGTATTGTCCTGTGCCTGGTCCTTCTTTTGGCATTGCCCTCTGTCGGCTTCGGCCAAGAAAGCAAGGTCCGGGCAAGTCTAAAGGCCAGCGTTACCCAAAGGCTGGGGACGGACACGGATATCACCATCGAATACAGCCGGCCGGGTGTCAAAGGAAGAAAGATTTGGGGTGACCTGGTGCCCTACGGTCTGGCTCCCGGAAACGAATATTCCGAAAACAAGCCTTATCCCTGGCGGGCGGGGGCCAACGAAAACACCACAATTGCATTTAACAAGGATGTTCTGATTGAAGGGAAGCCATTACCAGCGGGAAAATATGGCATCCATATGATCCCGGGGGAAAAGGAATGGGTCATCATCTTCAGCAAGAATAACTCCGCCTGGGGAAGCTTTTCTTACAAGCAGGAGGAGGATGCCCTCCGGGTTACGGTCACTCCGACGCAGGCGCCCCATCAGGAGTGGCTGATGTTCGGGTTTGATGACCTGGCAGGAACATCGGCGACCGCTTACCTTCACTGGGAACAGCTGAAGGTCCCCTTTAAAATTAAACTGGCCCCGTAATTATCGGGAGAGATCTTCACGCCGGCTTGCCTGAGGCCGATGCATCCGGCGACCTAAAAAGGGGAATATTTTGAAGAAATTTATCTATTTGATCTCTGGCCTGGCGCTTTTTCTCCACATTCAGGCGATAGCGCAACAGGCCGACATTCCCAATGCCGCAGAATTGCACATTGCCCTTGAGAAACTGAATGTCCTGGGGAGCGTCCTCTACGTGGGAGCTCATCCGGACGACGAAAACACGGCTGTTTTGGCCTATCTTTCGAAGGGACGGAAATACCGGACGGCCTACCTCTCGCTCACCCGCGGCGAGGGCGGCCAGAATCTCATCGGTCCGGAACAGGGAATGGAAATCGGCATCATTCGAACTCAAGAGCTCATAGCTGCCCGGAGGATAGACGGGGCCGAACAGTTTTTTGCGCGGGCCACAGATTTCGGCTATACGAAGAGCGCGGAGGAAACCTTTGAATTTTGGGGGAAGGAGAAAACCCTTGGCGATATCGTCTGGGTGATCCGATGCTTCCGGCCCGATGTGATCATGAGCCGGTTTACGGCTGAAAACGCCGGTGGACATGGCCAGCACATCGCGTCGGTTCTGTTAGTCAAAGAGGCCTTCACGGCCGCCGCTGACCCGAACAGATTTCCCGAACAGTTGAGATACGTGTCAACCTGGAAGGCTCGAAGACTGCTCTGGAACAGCTGGCGTCCGACTCAGGATGAGATCAAAAATCGGCTGCGGATTGATACGGGTGAATACAATCCCCTGTTGGGGAAATCGTACTCGGAGATCGCCGGAGAAAGCCGATCCCAGCACAAGAGCCAGGGATTCGGCGCGGCCAGACGGCGGGGAATACAACCTGAGTACTTTGAGGTTACTGCTGGAGAGCCGGCGACGAAGGATATTTTCGAAGGGATCGATGTTACATGGAATCGAGTCCCGGGCGGGAAAACAGTGGGACTGCTCGTGGCCAGAGTCCTGGAGTCTTTTGACTCACGGCATCCCTCAAAATCAATTCCCAGCCTAATGAATGTTTACGCCGCGCTGGCCAAGCTCCCTGAGGGAGATTGGGTCCAGGTGAAAAGAGAAGAGCTGTTGCGTGTCATTCAGGCCTGTGCCGGAATCTGGATGGAGGCCATAGCCAGTGATTTTGCGGCGGCTCCCGGAGATCCGATTCAAATAAAGACGTCAGTCATCAATCGATCCGACTATCCCTTTGTGCTTCATCGCCTTCGTTTTCCCAAAATCGCCCCTGATTCGATCCTCGACCGCCCCCTCAAAAACAACGATCCTCTGACCATCGAAAACACGATTCGTCTCCCCGAGGACTTGCCCTATTCGCAGCCATACTGGCTGGATTCCTCCCGTCGAGAAGACCTTTTGGCGCTCGAAGGTTACAATCTCGTTGGACTGGTGGATAATCCTCCCTCGATTCTTGTCAAGATCGGATTGAGTGCCGAGGCAGAGCTTCTTGAATATTCGGTCCCCCTTCTTTTTCGCTGGACAGATCAAGTCGCCGGCGAGCTTTACCGGCCCTTCGAGGTCAGGCCGCCCGTCACAGTCCAGAGCGAGGATAAAGTCATCATTTTTGCCGGCGAAGGCCCCAAGAAAATTCGGATCAGGCTCAAGAGTCACTCTCCGAATGTCGCGGGTATCGTCCGGCTCAGAGGCCCGGATGTGTGGAGGATTCATCCGGCGAGCCAGCCTTTTTCTTTATCCAGAAAATATGAAGAGAGCGAGGTCACGTTTGATGTTTACCCGCCGGGACAGCCCGACGCGGCCGACCTGACGGCAGAAGTCGAGGTCAGAGGAGAAAAAATAAGCCGGGCCTTGGTGGAAATATCCTATCCCCACATCCATCGGCAGGTCTATTTCCCGGAAAGTCGGCTTAAGGTTGTCAAGCTTGATATCAGGACTGAGGGAAAGAAGCTGGGCTATGTCGCCGGGGCGGGGGACGAAGTCTCGAGTGCCCTGCAAAACCTCGGGTATGAAGTGATTCATCTCAGTGACGAGATGCTCAAGAACATTGACCTTTCCTCGTTCGATGCCATCATTACGGGCGTCAGGGCTTATAATGTAAGGGAAGGGCTCAGGCTGCTGAAGGAAAAGTTGCTCCGATATGTCAACCAGGGCGGGACATTGATTGTCCAGTACAATGTGGCCTCCGGTCAGTTGACTGACCTGATCGGCCCCTATCCCTTGACCATCGGCCGAGACCGGGTGAGTGTCGAGAACGCCCCTGTTACCTTTCTGTTGCCGGAGGATCCTCTGTTGAATTTCCCAAACATAATCACGGCCAAAGATTTTGAGGGCTGGGTTCAGGAGAGAGGCTTATATTTTGCTTCTCATTGGGATGAGAGATACGAAACGGTCCTCGCTTGCCACGACCCCGGTGAGCCGGATAAAAAAGGCGGTCTTCTGCACGCCCGGTACGGAAAAGGGGTTTTTATCTACACCGCCTATGCCTGGTTTCGGCAGTTGCCGGCGGGCGTGCCGGGGGCGTGTCGTTTTTTTGGCAACAGTCCGAGTATGTCTCATCGAGTCGGACATTCGACTAGCTTGATTCTCCGAGTCGG
>CAZKBY010000190.1:0-5067 GCA_964550915.1 uncultured Eubacteriales bacterium
ATTCCGCTCAAGTCGACCGGCGACCTACCGGAAGAGCAAGTTTACAGCGCTTTCCTCGCCCCTCCTCCCCCGCCGCCTCCGCCGCCCCCCCCGCCAGCCAAGAAAAGGGCAAGCTCCCAGGCCAAAACAAGGATTAAACCTGTTCAGGCTCAATCCAACATCGAGCCGGGCAAGCTGGTCGCTCCCGTCGAAATCCCCGAGGAAATCGCCGAAGAGCAGATTTCAGATTTTGGCGTTGAAGGCGGAGTCGAGGGTGGAGTTGAGGGCGGCGTCGTGGGCGGCGTCCTGGGTGGCGTTGTCGGCGGAGTGTTAGGCGGTGTCGTCGGAGAAATTGAGGCTCCGGTCCGGGCGGCCGGCGAGATTAAGCCGCCCAAGCTGCTCAAAAAAGTCGACCCTTTCTATCCTGAAATCGCCCGCCAAGCCCGAGTCGAGGGCGTGGTCATCGTCGAAGCGACAACAGACATCTATGGTCGTGTCCAGAACGTTAAAGTCCTCCGCTCCATTCCTCTCTTGGACCAGGCGGCCATCGATGCCGTCCGCCAGTGGGTTTATGAACCGATGATCATCAACGGACGGCCCCGCGGGGTCATTTTCACCGTAACCGTGAGATTCCAGTTGAAATAGTAAAGCTTGACAATGGCTTTCGATATTTAAAAGGAGGTATTGATCATGCAATTTGGTCTGATCGAAATGTGGCAGGCCATGGGTCCTGTAGCTAAAGGTGTCGCCATCATCCTGATCGCGCTCTCCATCATCTCGCTCTATCTCTTCATCGAAAGACAGCTCGTCTTCGCCAGAGCCCGGAACAAATCAAAACTCGTCGCTCCTAAACTGGCTGATTTGCTTAAGAAAGGACAGATCAAAGAGGCACTGGCTCTTTCATCCAAAAAGGAGAACAAGGGAAGCCATTTGGCCCGCGTGACGGCCGCTGGCATCCAGGAGTTTTTGGAAGGCAAAGAAGCCAATCTCTCTCTCGAAGAGCAGATTGAGACAGCCCAGCGGGGCTGCGAGCGGGCGGCCACCATTTTCACCCAGGAGCTCAAGAGAGGGTTGAACACTCTCGCTACGATCGCCACATCGGCTCCCTTTATCGGACTGTTCGGGACAATTGCCGGCATCATCAACGCCTTCCGCGGCATGGCCCTAACCGGCTCCGGCGGAATCGGCGCAGTGGCCTCAGGGATCGCCGAAGCGCTGGTGACGACTGCTTTTGGCATCGGCGTGGCTATCATCGCTCTCTGGTGCTACAATTTCTTGAGCACCAAGATTGACGTCTATGATGCTGAGATGTCCAACACGACATCCCAGATCGTGGACTTCTTCGTCAGAAAGCAAGAAGGATAAGCCCGGGTCTTTGAAGCGATTCCATTGGCCTGAGGAAGGGGAATTCCCCGGGCCCAGGAAATGCGAGGCATAAAATGGCAATCTCAATCGGCGGCGAAGGAAAAGTCAAATCAGAGCCCAATGTCGTCCCTCTCTGTGATGTCCTTCTAGTCCTGCTGATTATCTTCATGGTCGTGACGCCGCTCGTCCAGAAGGGCGTCGATGTCAGGCTTCCCTCTGCTTTCAACACGATCAACATGCCCGAGAACCCGGAGGTCGTTCTGGCTATCCGAAGAGACGGCACCATGTATGTCAATCAGGACCAGGCCACCATGGAAAAGCTGTTGACAATGCTGGAGGAGGCCTTCCTGACCGCCAGCGACAAGAAACTCTACGTTCGGATAGACTCTGATGTCGAATACGGCAAGCTCGTCGAGCCGGGAGGCGTCTTCGACATGCTCAAGGAAGCGGGCATCGAGGATATCGGCATCATCACCGAAGTCAAGACTGAGAAATCTGACTAATCACTGCTAACCGCCGACCAGGGGCGAGAAGGGAGGCGGTACCGTGTTTTCTTGCTCCACGACAAAGGCGCTTCCCATATCCTTACCTTTCCAAGACCTGGCCAGAGTAAAAGAGCCGGAATGACGAAGCCCAGAGTACTGGTCACGCGAAAACTCCTCCCGGAAGCTCTCACCTACTTAAGGGAGCACAGTACAGTCGAGGGCGGGACGGCCCGCCGCGGGCTTAGCCGGGAGGAGCTCAAGGAAAAAATCAGGGATAAAGAGGGCCTGCTATCGTTTCTTGTCGATCAGATCGACCGGGAGGTCATGGAGGCTGGCCGGCACCTCAGGATTGTCGCTAACTGCGCCGTGGGCTACGACAACATCGACCTCGACGAAGCTCGCAAGAGAGGTATCCTGGTCACCAACACGCCAGGCGTGCTGACCGAGACAACCGCCGACCTGACTTGGGCCCTCATCCTGGCCGCTGCCCGAAAAATCCCACAAGCCGATAGATTTACTCGGAAAAGGCGCTTTAAAGGCTGGGAGCTCGATCTTTTCCTTGGCCAGGAAATCGGCGGGAAGCGGCTGGGGATCATCGGAATGGGCCGGATTGGCCGCGCCGTTGCCCGCCGAGCGCACGCCTTCCGGATGGAGGTCGTCTACTTCGACCCACACCGCCTTGCTCCGGAACAAGAGAAGGCTTCCGGCGCCGCTTTTCTGCCGCTCGACGAACTCCTCGAGACATCCGACATCGTCTCCATCCACGCCTCGCTCAATCCTACCACCTTTCATCTCCTTTCGGCCGAAAAGCTCGGCCTGATGAAAAAAACAGCCATCCTCGTCAACGCGGCCCGCGGTCCGATTATCGACGAAGAAGCTCTGGCTGAAGCGCTGGCGAGGCACGATATCTGGGCTGCCGGCCTCGATGTCTACGAAAAAGAGCCGGCCATCCATTCGCAGCTCCTCAAGCTGCAAAACGTTGTCCTCCTTCCCCACATCGGCAGCGCCACCACCGAGACGCGGCTGCGCATGGCCATGACGGCCGTACGCAACCTCATCCAGGGCCTCCGCGGCGAGCGCCCCGAAAATCTGGTCACTTGAGGCGTTGGAATTAAGAGCCACCACCCAACGGGCAGCTCGGTTCGGGGGCCGACCTTTCCAGGGACGCTGACCATTATCCCCTCTTATTTCGCTAAAAGGGGTTGGGAGATAAATATACCAAGATCAAACATTGAAAGCGTCTCTGAATGTATCACAGCTAACGGAGACACTTCTAAGAACTTGTCTTGAGTAGCATTAACCCATCCACCCCTCCTTAGGAAACTGGGGCAAAAGCAAGCAAGCGCTTCCCTCAAGGCCGGCCGCGGGCGGACCGAGATCGGCCCTGTCGGGTTCTTCTGTTGGCCATGGCGTGTCGCAGCGGCTCGTTCAGGCTGCCCGTCCTGTAGCCTTCAAGGTCCAAAGCGACATATGTGTAGCCTAACTTCTTGAACCGCCGGATAATCCCGGCTCTTGTCTTTCGACCCAAGAACCTTCCAAACTCCTCAGGCACGACCTCTATCCGTGCCGTCTGGCCATGGTGTCTTACTCTGATCTGGGAAAAGCCGTGCCGCCGCAGAAAATCCTCAGCCCGTCCGACCCGGGTGAGGCTTTCCAGGTCAATCGGCGTGTCGTAGGGAAAACGCGAGGAGAGACAAGCCAAAGAGGGTTTGTTCCAGGTGGGCAGGCCGAGCCGTCTCGAAAGCAGCCTGATTTCAGTCTTGGTAAGGCGGGCTTCCCGGAGGGGAGAGCGGACTCCCAGCTCCCGGCCGGCTCTTGAGCCCGGCCTGTAGTCTGAGATGTCTTCGTAGTTCGAGCCGTCCAGCACATAAGGAAGGGACCTCTCGGCCGCGATCTTTGTGAGCTTGCGGAAAAGCTCCTGCTTGCAGTGGTAACAGCGGAGCGGCGTGTTTCTCTGAAATTCAGGATTTTTGAGTTCTTCGGTTTGAATGAGAAGGTGCGTGACACCAAGTCGATCGGCCAGCTTCCGGGCTTCCTTTATTTCTCGTTGCGGATAGGTCTCGGAGCTGGCGATGACGGCCAAAACCCGATTTCCGAGCACCTCTGAGGCCACCTTGAGGAGAAAAGTGCTGTCGACTCCGCCCGAGAACGCAACCACTGCCCCTCCCATCTTTCGAAGAATCGACCGGAGGCGATCGAGCTTAGTCAGGGTCGCTTTGGGAACCTGAAGTTTGTCAGCCATATCCGCTCTTTTCGACTTCTTTCTCTTGTTCTCGAGCCATCTTCTTGACCTCAGCGACAAACTCTTGGACGATACGTCCTTCTCCAACGCGGCGGAGGAGTTTGCCTCGCTTGAAGATGACGCCGGCACTCCGGCCGCAGGCGAGGCCGATATCAGCTTCCTTGGCCTCACCCGGACCGTTGACCATGCAACCCATTACGGCCACTGTGAGCGGCGATTGAACCAAGGCCAGCTCTTTTTCTACCGCCGCCGATATTTTCATCATGTCAACCTCAGCCCGGCCGCAGATCGGGCAGGAAACGAGTCTGATACCCCTCCTCCGGAGGTCCAGGCTTTCCAGGATGAGGTAGGCCACGCGAACTTCTTCCTCGGGAGGCGCGGTCAGGGAAACGCGAATCGTCTCGGCCAAGCCTTCGCTGAGCAGAATCCCCAGCCCCACAGACGACCTCACCGCGCCGGAAAAAAGGCTGCCCGCTTCGGTGATTCCGGCATGGAAAGGATAGACAACCTTCTCCGCCAAAAGCCTGTAGGCTTCAACTGTCCTGGCCACATCTGAAGCTTTTAGCGAGACCTTGATCAGGTCAAACCCGAGGTCTTCCAACAGCCGGATGTGTTTCAAGGCGCTCTCGACCATCGCTTGGCTCGTCGCTCCGCCATAGCGGGCGAGCAGGTCCTTTTCGAGCGAGCCTGAGTTGACGCCAATGCGGATGGGCACTTTTTGTTCTTTGGCCAGCCTGACGATTTTCCGGATTTTGTCCGCGCCGCCGATTGTCCCGGGATTGAGACGCAGGCCGTCCACTCCAGCCTCGAGCGAGGCCAAGGCAAGCCGATAGTCAAAATGGATGTCGGCGATGACTGGAAGGGAAATCCTGCTTTTTATCTCAAACAAAGCTCTGGCCGCCCGCTCGTCAGGAACAGCTACCCGGACGATTTCGCAGCCCGCCTTCTCCAGCCTCTTGATCTGGGCCACTGTCGCCTCAACATCATGGGTGTCGG
>CAZKBY010000191.1:0-5047 GCA_964550915.1 uncultured Eubacteriales bacterium
TTTCTCCATGCCGGATTTTCTTATTGGGGACCGGCCACAGCCTGGATGACGCTTTATTTTCTCTGACTGAAAAAGACTTTGAGACGCCCCTCGGCCGGTCGAAAACAGACCGCGAGACCGTCGAGAGACTTAAGAAAGCGGGCGGCCGCGCTGTGGCCGCCTCCGACATTTCCCACCGTCGGGAGCACTCAATCGAGTTTCAGCTTCTTTTCCTCCAGTACCGTTTCGGTTCGTCCTTTTCTCTTATCCCCATCCTCTGTGGGTTTTTTGCGACTGATCTCGAGCGTGTTTCTCGTCCTTGCCAAATTAAAGACGTAGACAGGTTTTTGAGGGAGCTCAGGGCTTGCTGGGAGGAAGATCAAACGGGCTCGCTTTTTATCGCCGGTGTCGATCTTTCCCACATCGGCCCGAAGTTTGGCCATCGGGAAAGGGCGACTTCCCTCCTCCTTGAAGCTAAAGAGCACGACAAAGTTCTCCTTGAAGCTCTAAGCCGCGGGGATGTCGAGAGTCTGTGGGCAGAATCGCGGAGGGTCGGGGACAGGTACAATGTCTGCGGGCTCGCTGCCCTAACATCGCTCCTTGAAATCTTCCCGGAGTCGCGGGGCCTGGTTCTTGATTATGAGTTCTGGCAGGAAGAGGCAACCAAATCAGCCGTCAGCTTTGCGGCTGCCATCCTGACAGTTTCTTGAGCGAGGAGGCCTGACATGTCGGATTTCGGCGGAGCCATCAAGAAAAGCCGTGATTATGAGCTTGCCATTATCGGTGTTCCCTTTGACGAAAAATCTTGCTTCCTCAGGGGAGCAGCCCTGGGACCGGCAGCCATCCGGGCAGCCTCGACGGGGAAAGCCCTTAACCCATTCACCGAGCTGGGAAAAGACCTCGAGCAGGAGACGGTGCTCGTCGATTGGGGTGACGTGGACACTTCCGGAGATGTAGACAAAACATTCAGCAGGATCGAGGCCGCCGTCCTGGAAGTCATCGGGAAAAAGGCCAGGCCGATCATCCTGGGCGGCGATCATTCTATTACCTATCCCGTGATAAGAGCCCTATCGAAAAAGCATTCCTCTCTCTCCATCCTCCATTTTGACGCTCATCCCGACCTCTACGAGGACCTTTACGGCGACCGCTACTCCCACGCCTGCCCCTTTGCCCGGATCGTGGAGGAGGGGCTGGCCAAGGAACTCGTCCAGGTCGGAATCCGGGCCGCCACTTCAGACCAGCGGGCCAGAGCCCGCCATCATAACGTCCGGATGATCGAGATGAAGGACCTGAAGAGCGGGCTGACCCTGAGTTTTCAGCATCCCCTGTATCTCTCTTTTGATCTTGACGCTCTTGACCCGGCCTTTGCACCCGGCGTCTCCCATCACGAGCCGGGAGGTCTGACGACGCGCCAGGCCATTGACATCATCCATTCTTTGAAGGCTGATCTTATCGGGATGGATGTGGTCGAGCTCAACCCGACGCGCGATCCCTCGGGGATCACGGCAGCCGCAGCCGTCAAAATCATCAAGGAAACGGCCGGAAAAATGATCCAAAAAGGCCGCCGCCAAAAAAGGCTTACTAAATAATAAAGGAGCGTTATCCATGGCCAGGCATTTTCATTTAGCAATCCTCATCTTGATTTTTTACGGCATTCTCGCCTCCGCTTCTCCCATCGATTTTGATAAATATTTTATCGACCGGACGATGCGCATTGACATTTTTCACGGCGGAGATGCCAAGGAAGAATTCGTCACTATCGACCGCGTTTACGATCAGGGAATCTGGGCGGGGAGCCTTAAGAACCTTCTCGATCTCTTTAACCTCGGCCGGTATTGTTTTAAGGTTTACGACGCCGCTTCGGGCGAGCTCATTTTTTCACGGGGATTCGACAGCTATTTTGGAGAATATAAGACAACGGACATGGCGCGGTGCGGGATGAAAAGAACATACCATGAGTCAGCCCTTATCCCGTATCCCAAGAATAGAATCATCTTTACGGTCGAGTCGCGAAACAGGGAGAATATTCTCCAGCCCCTCTTTCGTGTCGAGATAGACCCGACTGACAGCTTCATCAACAGGGAATCACTCATCTCGGGTGTGAAAGTCTTTCAGGTTCTTAAGAGCGGCGACCCGCATGAGAAGGTCGATATCGCTTTCATCGCCGAGGGTTACACGGTAGCCGAGGAGAAAAAGTTCCTGGCCGACCTGAAGCGATTTACCGAGGTCTTCTTCAGTCTGGAGCCTTATAAAAGCCGGCCCGACCTATTCAACCTCTCCGGTGTTTTTAAACCTTCAGCCGAGAGCGGTTGCGACGAGCCGAGCCACGGGAGCTATAAAAGCACGGCCGTCGGCGCCTCCTTCGATTCCCTCGGCTCTGAGCGCTATGTCCTGACGGAAGAGAACAAGAGCCTGCGCGACATCGCCGCCCACGTTCCTTATGATGCGCTTGTCATCATGATCAATCACAAGCGTTACGGCGGAGGAGGGATTTATAACCTCTTCTGCACGTTTACCACAGACAATCAGTGGTATGAGTATCTGTTCCTTCATGAATTCGGCCATTCTTTCGCCGGCCTGGCCGACGAATACTACACATCGGAGGTGGCCTATAACGAATTCTACCCGAAGGGGATCGAACCGCTGGAGCCAAACATCACCGCCCTCCTCGATCCCAAGAACCTCAAATGGAAAGACCTGGCCACACCGGGAATTGAAATTCCCACGCCCTGGGAGAAAGAAGAGTTCGACAGGATGGACACGGCTTATCAGAAGGTCCGCCGAGAGATAAACTCCAGGATTGCGGCCATGAAAAGAGCTGGAGTGCCGCAAGCCGATGTAGAAAGGCTGGAGCAGGAGTCCGAGAAGCTGTCGCGGGAGCAGGCTGACAAAGTGGACGAATTTCTTCGCCGGAGCAAATTCTGGGGCATGATCGGCGCTCTGGAAGGCGCCGGCTATTCAGCCCAGGGGCTCTACCGCCCGGCTGTTGATTGCCTGATGTTTACCAAAGGAGCCAAGCCCTTCTGCAAGGTCTGCGAGGAGACTGTCCGGCGGGTGATTAAATTCTACACCGAGTGAGAGACGGGACGATATTTCTCTTTAAATCAAGCTGACGATTTTCTCGAGCCATTCTCTGTCAATTTCTGTGAAAGCGTCGAGGTCGCGGCTGTCGACATCCAGGACACCCCAGACTTCGCCTTTTTCGTCAAACAGGGGAACGACAATCTCGGAGTTGGAGCGGCTGTCGCAGGCGATGTGGCCGGGGAATTGATGAACGTAGGGGACGATGACAGCCTGCCGGCGCAGAATGCCAGCCCAACAAACGCCTTTGTTTTTTTCAAGGACCGGGCAGGCCAGGGAACCCTGGTAGGGCCCGACGACGAGCTCGCCTTCGCTGAGGAGGTAAAAGCCGGTCCAGAAAAAGTGTGACATTTTGTGGTGGAGGAGGGCGGCGATACTGGCCAGGCGGGAAGTTTTGTTCTTCGTCTTGAGAAAGAGCTCATCGAGCTGAGCGTAGATTCTTTCGTATCTCTTGGTAAGGCTCCTTCTTTTATCCATATCCAACCTCATGACTCGGGCTTGTTTGCCGCCAATTTAGCACCGCCGCCTTTTCCCGTCAAGGTTGACTTTCGGCCAGGACAAGGCTAACTTAGGAAGGGAAAAGCTGGAGGTTAAGATGAAAGAGAATCGTCTCAAGCATCTGATTTTTATGATCCTCTTTTTAATGCTGATTCCAACGGCGAGGGCCGATCGAAGGCAGCAAATCTACGGCCTGGCCCTGGAACTCGAAAGGCAGGCTTCCTTCCTGGCCCAGACGAGCTTCGACCATTTCAAAGGCTGGAACAACACGATTTCCGACAAGGAGCAAGCCGTCCTTTTCAAATCGGAAGCCTTTCTGGCTTCCTGCCGGCTTTTCTTGCGGCTGACCGAAGAGAGGTCCGATTACTATCAGGCAGGTTTTCTGAGGACAAACCTCTACAATGCTTTTCTCTACCTGACCCGTGCCTTTCAAGATCTTGAAGATTCCATGAGAAAGGCGGATGTGATGCCTTACGCGCTTTCCGACTGCCGCACTCTTATCAACAGCATGGAGGCCGAGTTCTCCAGATGGCCGATGGCCGACAACCTAGCTTATCTCCACCAGAAATACGTTAAGACCCGGAAAGACGCCGTCTACATGATTGAGCGCCGGGGGCCGGGCCGCTACGTGCGTCGCGCCTTTAAAGACCTGGAAAGCCTTTTCCGATATAACTACGACCTCAAAAGAGGAAAGGACCCTTGGAAATATCTTGTGGAAGTGTCGAATGATACGCTGGATAAAATGGAGGAGGGGGAGATGATCGAGCTGACGTTTGAAGGCTGGCTGATCATTGAACAGAGCAACCGTCCGAACCGGCCCGTCTATCTCATCGAGAACGGAAAAAAACGAGGGCTAACGAGCCCGCGAGTTGTCCAGCGTTTCGGCGGCTGGGGTAAAGTCTTTGAAGTTCCTCTCGAAGTTGTCGCCAAGTATCCGGAGGGCGATCCCATCTCCTGAAAAATTATCCTTTTCTTTCTGTCTTCTTCTCCTTCTTCTCGCTCTTCCTCACTCCTCAACGGCTCGTGCTCCTTGAATCTCCATCTTAGTGGTGCGTCTCACAGATGACTTGCTTTGGAATGATGGCCCCAACGACGCGCCATCGCTGGGAGTTTGAGCGGGACGGCGTCTTCCCGTTCAGGGAATCAGCAGAGTGGAACGAAGCGCCGAGGGGGAACGTTATTCCCCCTTGAAGTATCCCGTCTACGGAGAGGACCCTGGAAAAAGATTTACGAGACGGGCATTAAGAATTTCCCGCGTTGAGCCGAGCCGTGCCGTACTTCCGGGAAAAATACGCACAAGAGGTGCGGGCTGTTGTCAGCAAAAGGGGGGTTGATGATGGGAACCAAAAAGGTGGGGGCTTTCTCCAGCCCGCGCAAGAAAGCCACAACTATTATAACATGTGAAATACAAAAGTAAAGAATATTTTTAAAATTTTTGGATCATCTCCCGATTAGTTGAAGGGAATGTGAATATTTATCATGCTTGAAA
>CAZKBY010000192.1:0-5003 GCA_964550915.1 uncultured Eubacteriales bacterium
TCCCGTCGGTTCCCCCCGCCGGAGAAGCCGACGGGTCCCCCCTCCGCTACGGGGGTTTTAGGCCAGCCTCCTGCACCTATTCTAAAGACCGCATTGCCGGAGATGCTTGGATCAATAACTCTGGCTGAGGAGAAGGTCGTGGCCGCGGTCGATATCGCTATCGTCGCAGGGTTCCTGGCCTTCCTTTTTTTCTTCGGCTCCATCTTTTTCAAATGGGTCAAGAACCCAGAGGATTTTTATGTCGCCGGGAGGTCGCTCCCGCCGTTCATTTTAGCGGCCGTGCTTACCGCCACCAACGTTAACCTGTACAGCTTCATCGGCCAGGCGGGGAAAGCCTACGAGCAGGGCATCTCCATCGTCTGGCACACCTGGACCGGGAACATGGCTCTCGTCCTGGCCGGGCTTTTCATCCTGCCCATCCTGCGCCGCCTCGAGGTCAAAACCATCCCAGAATTCCTGGAGGCGCGCTATGGTTTGGGCATGCGCGTTCTGATTGCAGTCCTCTGGATCTTCCGGCTTTCGTTCTGGCTGGGGATTGTCCTCTACACGGGCGCCACGGCAGCCATGGTCATCACCGGGACAGGTGAAAGTTCTTATTTGATGTGGGCGCTCGTTTTCTCGGTTATCACGATCATCTACACAACGGCCGGAGGCATGTGGTCGGTGGCCCTGACCGATGTTCTCCAGTTCAGCCTGATGCTCTTAGGCGCTCTCATCTTTTTCCCGATCATCATGATGAAAGCGGGCGGTTTTCCCGGGATTGCCAGGGCGCTCCCCTCCTCCGCTCTCGAACTCGTCCCTCAAACAGGCCAGCTCAACTGGACGTTCATTCTGGCCATTTTTCTCTTAGGCATCCAATGGGCTTGCACAGACCAGGGGATGCTGCAGCGGGCCTTCTCGGGCCGGGACGTGAAAAGCGTGGCCAAAGGTCTTGTTTTATCGGGCATCCAAACGACCCCGTTTGCCCTCCTCTGGTATCTCCCGGGGCTGGCGGCGCGGGCGATCGATCCCGCGATCAGCGGCACCGATACAGTCATCCCGACCATGCTCGCCCGCTTCGTGCCTACGGGAATCTTCGGCCTCGTCCTCTGCGGGCTTCTTTCAGCCCAGATGTCAACGATCAGCTCGAACATCAACTCGACGGCCACCCTGTTCACGAGCGATATTTATCAAAGAGTCTTCAAGAAGAAGGCTTCGGGAAAGCAGGTTCTGGTGGTCGTCCGGGTCGTCACGCTCTTTGTCGGGTTCTTCATGGTGGGCTTCTCGTTTTTTGCCCGGAAGATGGGCGCGGTGAACGCTTACCTGACGGTGATCGGGATCACGGACACGCCGCTTTTTGTCGTGGCCATCGTCTACGGAATATTCTGGAAAAAAGGCAACTGGCTCGGCGCCATCGCGGGGTATTTGGCGGGAGCGGTCACCGGCACGTTGAGCATCTTCGTTTTTTTCGCCGGACATCCAAATGGAAGCACTTATGGAACGTTCCTCGGGGCCAGCGCCGCCCTCGTCTTCATGCCCGTCTTCAGCTTGCTCGGAAAAAAGTTCACCCGGCCGGAGAGAGCTTTGGTCATCCGCAGTGCCTGGAAGCCGAGCCAGAAGGAGATCGAACACGGAGAAGCGTTCTATCTTATCCCGCGCTCACGGAGCGGGAAAAGAGTGCTTGGGCTCTGCCTTTTCGGCCTCGTGAGTTTCCTTGTCAGTATCGGCTTGGGAGGGCTCGGACTCACTAAGATCGCCGGTTGGGTGGTTCTTGGCGCTATGGCCGTCTACTTCACCGGGGGCTTGCTCCGCCTTTCTTACGATTAGGAGTGATCGAGATGCGCATCGATGGGCTGACTGCAACGATTTGGCTCATCGGATTTGCCGTTTTCATCATCTGGATCGTCTTCCCCCTCAAGGAATTCGTCAAGCTCATAAAAGAGAAAATGGGAAAGTGAAAGTAAGAGCGAGGTGGCGCGCCTGACAGGGATCGAACCTGCGACCTACGGATCCGGAGTCCGTCGCTCTATCCACTGAGCTACAGGCGCGTGAGAACAATATTACCCTATTAAAAAGCCAATGTAAATTCCAGGGCGGACTCCCTCTTTTTCTTCTCCGAGGCGGTCTATCCCATGAAAAGAGAATCGGGGCACAGGTTCAGAGTGGTACTGCCGTCCGAATAGATCACGGATATTCTCTCTTCGTTGGCCTTTTGGACGAGTCCTTGCCATTTCTTACAAACGTCAGGATTCTGGCGGCTTATCCCGTCTGAAATGGATACGGCCCGGATTCTTTCCCATCTCCATCCACTTTTCCGGTGCGAAGCCGTCCGGACGTTTGTTTTTCTCTGGCCAAAGTGTCCGCTTGTTAAATGCTTGCAAGGCCAAAAACCCGAGTGAAAGGTGAGTCATGTCTTTGGACCGGTAATCCCAATTGATAAACCCATGGAGCTTTTCCAGTTCTGTCGTATTTTTAAAGTGCTCTTCCCTCAGCACTTCCGGATAGTTCGCCGGATTATATCCGTATTTTTTCGTCTGGGCACTGATGATTGAGAGCAAGCCGATGATGACAACAAAAGCGAAAAACGGCCGTTTTATGAATCCAACTCCTATCAGCCTTATTCTGCTGTCTTAGGAATCTTGCCCAAAGGCATGATGGCCAGGGGATGCTCATCCTCGGGCAACTGGAGAACGCTCTTGACATCTTTGTCATTGAAGGCCCCGATAATCACCGTTCCTATCCCTAACGTCATCCCCTGCAAATAGACATTTTCAGCGATGCTTCCGACTTCGATATGGACATATCTTTCCGCCCTTTCCCCGTATTTAAACGACGTCCGGTCGTAGACCCCGGCCATGACGACGACAGCGGCTGCCTTTTCTATAGACGCTTGCTTGAGCGCGGCGCTGGACAAATCTATCCTTTTGTCAACGCCCATCACTCTCATGAGGGAGTGATTTTTCGGCATGAATTTATAGACCCCCTTGGTCAGGCCTTCGATGTTTCCGGCCAACAAGTAAATTTCCATGGGATAGAGAGCGCCGGCAGAGGGAGCCGTGCGCAGGCCGCCCTGCCATTCGTATTTTGGATTCCACATACGCGGCGGGTCTTTCCTCTCCCGCGTGAATCCCTGGGCAGCCCAGAGAATCTGAGACACTTCTGAAATCGAGAGGGGCGAATCAGCGTATTCTCTAATCGATCTCCTCAGGCTGATTGCTTTTTCAACAGATATCAGGCTGTCCTGCCGGGGGGCCGGCAATGAGATGACCTCTGCCTCAGGGCTTTGCTTGTTCTTTGCTGCCGCCAACTCCTGAGCGAATCCGCTCATTTCCAAAAAAAGAACAAGCATCGTTGCAAGAACAGCCGCAGGATAAATTTTTCTGGACATTTCAGTTCCTCCTTTGTTTGCAAACTAAATAAAGAGGTGTTCATGGCGTTCCAGAGGAGCTTGGCATCAACCCAAAAAACAGCCTCGATGCCACCTTTCGGAGAAAGAGATTATGCACAGACAATTCTTCTTGTCAATCTTTTTGTCTAAAAAAACCCGTCGCTCTATCTACTTAGCTGCAGGCCCGCAGCGCTTTATCAATATTTAAATCACTATGACTTCACTCCGGTTGAATCAGCTGCGCACCGGGCGTATACTCTCTTCAGATCGAATTGGAAAAAATAGAAGCGCTGCTTGCAGGTTCGCTCGCTTGTCTTGTCTTGGGCGGTGGTATTATTTCGGGAAGCAAGGCTAAGGCGAAAAAGATGATCATCGAGTTGGTGCCGCTTGGAGAGATCGAGATGTCTGTGCTGGAGCACCTGCAAAGGCATCTCCGGGACCTCCCGCGGGCCGAAGTGTTGGTCGGGAAGGGGGAATTGCTGCCCCGAAAAGCTTATGATGAAAAAAGACAGCAATATCTTTCCCTTCCCCTCCTGGCCCTGTTGAACGCAATCCAAACCGGCGACAAGAGAGATCATATCATCCTCGGCATCATGGACGAAGACGTATACACGCCCGGGCTTAATTTTATCTTCGGACAAGCGGATCCGGCGACCGGAGTGGCTCTCGTCTCTCTTAAACGGCTCTGTCAATCTTTCTACGGGCTTCCAGAAGATGAGAGCCTTTTCCTCGAGCGTGCCCTGAAAGAGGCGGTTCACGAGATCGGACATCTTCTTGGCCTCGGCCATTGCCCTGACCCACGCTGCGTGATGCATTTTTCAAACAGCCTCGGCGATACAGACACGAAGGGCTTCAGGTTCTGCCAGAGGTGCCGGGGACGCCTGAGATAGGTTTAGCCGTGCCTATCCGGAAGAGGTAAGCGGCGGGCGGAAGCAAGCCAATGCGGCATCGGCGGCGGAAGCGGCCGACACGAGAAATCATTAAAACCGGCCTCGGCAAGCCATGCCTGGAGGTCTTCGTCTGAAAACACCCAGCCGCGCTCTGTGGTCAGAGCCATGTTGAGGCTGAAAAGAGCTGAGAATTTCGGACGGGCCCGGCTCGAATCGGTCATCATGTCGAGGACATAGACGCGGCCGCCGGGAACCAGGCAATCATGGGCCCGACGGAGAAGATCACGGATTGCCTCCTCATCCTCCTGATGGAGGACGCCGAAAAAAAGGACGGCGTCGTTTCTATCCGGGAACGGCGTGCTGTGATAATCCCCTGCGAGCGTTTTGACCCGCCCTGTCATGCCCGCCTGCGTGACGAGCTCAGCCGCGATTTTGACGACCTCGGGAAGGTCTAACACGATGCATTCAACTCCGGGAAACGCCCGGGCAATGAGCGTCGAATACGTGCCCGGCCCGCCGCCCACATCGAGGACCCTTTCGCTTCCCGAAAGCTCGAGCAAGGGCACCACGGACTGGCCGATTCCGAGGGCGCGGTGGTGCATGGCCAGAACAAAGGTCCGGGTCCGCTCCTTGTCCTCGCCTAAATGCGCTTCCGGTTTCTCCACCGGCTTTCCCGTCCGGGCCATTTCCCGAAGCCCGCCCCAGGCGTTGTAGACGTCGCGGTTGTAGCGGATGGCGCCGCTCAG
>CAZKBY010000193.1:0-4982 GCA_964550915.1 uncultured Eubacteriales bacterium
GACCATAGCCGATGCGGTGTCTTGAGGGATTGATCAGGGCTAGATCACCTTCCCCCTTTGCCGCGAGCTCCTAAACGGGATGATTCTGGTAGAGGAGGAACTCATCAAAAACGCAATGGTTCTCCTGAAAGAGGTCCACAACAAAACCGTTGAGGGTGCCGGAGCTCTTTCTTTAGCTGCCCTGATGAAAGAGACCAAGAGGTTTTCCGGCCGGCAGGTCGTCCTGGTCATCAGCGGCGGCAACGCCTCACCATGACCAAATTTCCGCTTTTCTTGTTGCTCCAAGCTTCTTTTTTGAATATCATTGAGGAGGATTTCGAGGCGGCGGGCGATGAAGAGAAGGGTCTTTGTTATTATCGCATTTGTCCTCCTGGCCGGTAGCTGCCAAAAACAGGCCGAGAAGCTCTACACAATAGGCCTTTTTCAGATCATCGATGCCCCGACACTCAACGAGACACGCCGAGGATTCATCCAGGCTCTGACGGACGCTGGTCTCCGCGACGGAGCCAACATCAAGCTTGTCGTCAGGAACGCGATGGGCGACGTGACCGAGGCCCAACGCATAGCTCGAGAATTTGCCGGACCCCAGTTTCGCTTAATCGTCGCTCTATCTACCCAGTGTTTGCAGGCGGCTCTGATGGCCGCGCCCAAGGTGCCGATCATTTTTACGTCGGTGGCCAACCCCCAGCTTTTAGGTGTCGGGCGGACAGCCGAAAACCACCTCCAGAATGTCACCGGCGTTGCTTCGACCTGGCCGATCAGACAAATCCTGGCCTTCATCAAGAAGGCCCTGCCGCAAGCGAAGAGAATCGGGACTCTGTGGACGCCGTCCGAGCTCAATTCGGAGTACTATCTTCAGGTGACCAGGGAAGGAGCCGCAGAGCTGGGTCTTGAGGTCGTCGCCGTGCCTGTGGCCAACGTCAACGAAGTTTTCTTTTCGGCTCAGATGCTCCTCAATAAAAATATCGATTGTCTGTTCCCGATTTCTGACAACACGATCAATGCCTCGTTTGAGTCGATCGGCCGGCTGGCTGAAGAAAACGGGATTCCTCTGTTCGGGGGTTCCCCCCTTTTCACCCGTCTGGGTGCCTGCGCGGCTATGGGCTGGGATTTTCATGAAATGGGCTACAAAACGGGCGAAATAGCGATGAGGGTGAAGAACGGTGAGAGTCCGGCCCGGATTCCGATTCAATACATGAGCAACGTCAAGCTCCATCTCAACCTCGCGGCTGCCCAAAAACAAGGCATCCAGTTTCCTCCTGAAGTCATCGGCCGAGCAGACGACGTGATTGGCGTCGGCCTGGCCGCCGACCGGGAAAGGAAAGGATATTGAAGAGGGTTTTGATCTCAGCGGCAACCTTCCTGATGTTTCTTATCCTGGGCGTTCTTTTTTTCCTGTTTTTATCCTTTCGCTTCTCCCTGCCCAAGGAAAGGGGAGAGGTGACACTCGGCGGGTTGACCTCGGCTGTCAGAGTCGTCCGGGACCGCTTCGGAGTTCCCCACGTCTTTGCTTCCACTGATCAAGACCTCTTTTTTGCCGTCGGGTACATTCATGCTCAAGACAGAATGTGGCAGATGGAGTCGTTCAGAAGGGCGGGGTTCGGGAGGCTGTCGGAAATATTCGGCTCTCAAACTCTGGAACAGGATCGATACCTCCGGAACCTTGGGTTCAGGGAAGCGGCCCTTAGAGATTATGAAAACCTGAGCGTCGATATTAAGCAAGCCCTGGTCGCCTACTGCAATGGGGTCAACGCCTGGATGAGCGCGAGGAAACTCGACTGGCCTCCTGAATTCTTGCTGCTCAGGTATCGTCCGGAGCCGTGGGGAGTATTAGACTCGCTTGTCCTCAAGGAAGTTCTAGCTTTGACTCTCTGCACCGATTATTCGAGCGAACTGGTCAGGGGCAGGCTGGCGAAGAAATTCGGGTTGAAAAAGGCTCTTCAAATCCTGGAAGAAGATGTTGAGGGGATCGCTGTTGAAGAGATGGCTCATGGGCCGGCCGTTGGGCAACTCGCCAGCCTTTCTTTGGCAGCTGCCCCCCATGGGAGCAACAACTGGGTTGTCGCCGGAAGCCGGACTGAATCAGGCCGGCCCCTACTGGCCAACGATCCCCATCTTGAAATCACCCTGCCCCCAATCTGGTACGAGATTCATCTGAACTCGCCCGGGTTTGACGTCGTGGGTGTGTCGTTCCCCGGCGAACCCTTGGTCCTCATCGGTCATAACGCCGCGATAGCCTGGGGAGTCACCAATTCCGGAGCTGATGTCCAGGATCTCTACATCGAGAAACTGAATGACAGCCGGGATTCCTATTTTGACGGAGACAGCTGGAAGCCTCTTTTGAAGAAAGAGGAAAGTATCAAAGTCAGGGGAAGAAAGGAACCGGAAAAGACGGTGATCTTGGCAACGGTGCGCGGCCCCATTCTTTCCTCGGTTGAGGCCGAGGCGGGAACTTTTTTTTCCCTGCGCTGGGAGACCCGGGAGGGTGGCAGGATTTTTGAATCTCTCTATCTTCTGAACAGAGCCCGGAATTGGGAGGAATTCTGCCGAGCCCTGGAACTCTGGGATGTGCCCTCCCAGAATTTCGTCTATGCTGACGTCGCCGGGAATATTGGCTATTACCTGAGCGGAAGGATTCCTCTTCGCTCCAAGGCTGCAGCGCTGTTTCCCGTCCCGGGATGGGAGAAAACGAACCAGTGGACCGGCTATCTTGAGGAAAAAAAGAAGCCCCAGGCCTTAAACCCCGCCTCAGGCTACATCATCACGGCCAATAACAAGATTGTTCCAGACGATTATCCTTTTTACGTTAGCTGCGATTTCGATGTCCCTTTCCGGGCCAGAAGGATTGAAGAGCTGATCCTCAGCCGAGCCAAGCACTCGGTCGATTCCTTCCGCCTGATCCAGAATGACGTTTACTCCAAGCAGGCTGAGCTTTTCCTGCCTTATATCCGAGGACTCCAGCCGGCCTCACAGAAAGCCAGGCAGGCGTGCGACCTCCTCAGCCGATGGAACGGAAAGATGAGCGCCGGGCCTGAGGCGGCTCTTTTTTCTGTGTTCATGAATGTTCTTCAGGAACAGGTTTTCGAGGATGAGCTGGGAGACGGGTTACGGGATTTCTGGCGCCTTTTCAAGCGGAAACAAGCGGGCCTGCTTCGTCTCCTTGATGATCCAGACTCTTCCTGGTTTGACAGGCAAGAGACGAGCGAGCGTGAGAACAGAGATGATATTTTCATGGTCAGCCTGGAGAAAGCTTGCGCCTGGCTGGAGAAAAAATACGGCCCACCGGATAAATGGGACTGGAGGAGGATCCATGGCCTTAAGCTTCGTCACGCCCTGGGCCGGGTGCCGATTTTCTTTTTCTTCAACCGGGGCCCTTTTCTTCTGGATGGGGATTCCTTCTGCATCAGAGCTTCTTTTTCAGGCGGCTTACCGGAGGATTTCGCTACGACCGGCGGCCCTTCCTTCAGGCAGATTATTGATCTGGCTGATTTCAGAAAATCCGTTTCCGTCCTCATGTCTGGCCAGAGCGGCCATTTTCTCAGCCGGCATTATGATGACCAAACTTCTCTCTGGCTCAAGGGCGAATACCGGCCCATGCTCTTTTTCCGCCAGGATATCGAAGCCAACGCTGAGGCCGTCCTCGTTCTCAGACCTTCTTCTTCAAAGAAATAATGTGAGGAACCTGACAAAACATGGTTGGCACCAAGTAGATCGGCAGCGGCGTGGTTTGAGTTGGACTCAAAGGAGGGGAGAAAGAACCGGTTTGCCCCGTCCGATTTCGACCGCTTTTTTGATAGCGGCATGGGTGAAAGCTGAGGCCAGCTCGCAAGCTTTCGCTAAAGAATGCCCTTTGACCAGAAAACAGAGCAAGCTGGAAGAAAGAAAACAACCGGTTCCGTGGACGTCGCGGTTAATTTTCCCCTTTTCTAAAACGTAATACCGACGGCCATCGAAGAGAAGGTCGACGGCTCCAGTTGAGAGATGGCCGCCCTTGACCAGGCAGGGTGCTTGGACAAGGTCGGCAATCACCGAGGCGGCGTTTTTCATCTCCGGAAGGTTCCGGACTTTGTGGCCGCTGATCAGGCCTGCTTCCTCCAAGTTTGGAGTGATGACGGAGATTTTTCCTTTGAGGTGGGAGATGTAAAAAGGAACGGCTTCCTTTTCCAGGAGCCAGGCGCCGGAGCTGGACCTGAAGACCGGGTCGATAACAGTCGGAATGTTTCGATGTTCGTCCAGAATCCGGCTGATGACGGGAATATTCCTGCGATAGCCCACCATGCCCGTCTTGATGCCCGAGAACGAGACTTCTCGCCGCAGGGTCTCGTATTGGAGAAGGAGAAACCTGGACGGGGGAGAGGTATAAGCGACAACCGTCCTGGTGTTCTGGGCTGTCGTGGCCGTCAAGATGCCCATTCCGGCGAAACCAACTTTGCGGAAAACGGCTAAGTCCAGCGAAACGCCGGCTCCCGAGGAGGGGTCATAGCCGGCGATGGAGAGGAGTGTTTTTGTCTGGGAGGACGTCCAGCGAGCCATTGACTTTCCTTATATTCTTATCAAAAATATAAAAACAATGAGAATAGTATATTTTGTCGCGATCAAAAATATGGTAGCATAACAGCAACGTCGATGAAAGCACGGGCCCACATTTTTGTTTCTGGACGCGTCCAGGGCGTTTTCTTCCGCGACCATGCCCAACGATGGGCCTCTTCTTTGGGGCTGACTGGCTGGGTAAAAAACCTGTGGGATGGTCGGGTCGAGGTTGTCGCTGAAGGAGAAAAGGACAAAATTGAAGCTCTCATCTCCCGTCTCAAGGAGGGGCCGCCCCTGGCCCAGGTCGAGAAAGTGGACGTCACCTGGGAAGAATACAGAGCCGAGTTCACCGATTTTCGGATCACCTGGTCTTAGCCGGAGGAATTGTCCTTTCCTTTTTTTCTAAGGTCGAGAAATTTCTCCCAGCACTCCTTCGAGCAAAAATAATAGTC
>CAZKBY010000194.1:0-4976 GCA_964550915.1 uncultured Eubacteriales bacterium
GTTTTGTGTTCTGGATAAAAAATCCACAAAAATTGCCTACTTTTTCAGAGACCTGTCAAAAACAACTTGACAAAGGACTTCAATGGTTTAATATTAATTTGCATCGCAAAGTGCTTTGTAATGATAAGTATTTTATCAGGCCGAGCCTGATGAGGAGGCTGTTATGAACGAGATGCAAGCCAAACAGGAAATTCAGTTAATCAAGAACATGCTTGAAAGAACCAGAAGAGCCACGGCCGAATCCGGAACGCTGTTTATCGTCTGGGGAGTGCTGATCGTCCTGGCCCTGGTCGGAGACTTTGTCCTTGCCTATTTCAAAAAATATGATTGGGAATAGGTGAACTGGGTCGCCATCACGGTCATCGGCTGGGTGTACAGCGTGATCTATGGGATCCGCAGGGAACACAAAGAGCCGATCCGAACCTATGCCCAGACGGCGGCGCGCCATCTTTATTTCTCCTGCGGCGCGGGGTACTTGCTCGTCGGCATCGTTTTTCCCGCCTTAAAGGTTTATTCCCATACGGCGATTCCCGTTCTCATCGCTGCTGTCAGCGGGATTCTGTTTGTCGTCATGAGCGGGATCTACGAATGGCCTCTCCTGAAATGGATGGGCTTCCTCTGGTGGATCGGGGCGGTCGGCATGTCCTTTTTCAAGAAAGACAGCGACCGTCTCCTCGTTTTCACCGTCCTGTTTATCGGAGCTTACTTGATCCCCACGTTCATCCTTCGAGCAAAGTATAAGAAAGAGCTGGCTGAGAAATGACTCCCGAAAAGTTCGAGCCCCTGGATCCAGTCATTCATTCGCAGGTCCGGCTGGCTGTGATGTCCATCCTGATGACGGCCAGGCAGGCGGATTTCAATTATTTAAAGAAGGAAACGGGAACAACAGACGGAAATCTGAGCTCCCATCTGTCCAAGCTCGAGGAAGCCGGATACATCCAGGTCAAAAAATCCTTCCGGGGCAAAAAGCCGCGGACGACCTGCTCGCTGACCGAGAAAGGCAGATCAGCGTTCGTCAGGTATCTCAAAGCGTTAGAAAGCTATATTGCCACAGATAAAAAATAGGAGGTTGCATGTTACCAAAAAAAGTAACGACAACATCTTACGGTATGAATACGCTAACGACTATTCCGGCCGAAAGGACCAGCAATCGATCTTCGGCAGGAGCTTCTTTGCCGGGATCTATTTCCCTTTCTTTTAAAAACAGTCGCCTCTCTCGCTTTCCGGCTGGCTTTGCTTCTTGATTTCCCGATTACAAATAAGGAAGAACGCGGCAGCCCGGACACTTCCTCCATCGTAAAATGACCGAAGCAACTCTCTCGAGGGCCTTCTCGCACGGCAGCCGTCCCCCGCGCTTTCCCCGGCCTCTTTCCGCGGATTCACCCTCCCAAACTACTTGTTACCAGCCAAGCCTGAGACCTTGGCCTCAGCCCAGACGGCCAGCGGGCCGATTCTCCCCCTTCCCGTCCTCCCGACCTCAACCGAAGGCTCAACCCTGAGGACAAGGCGGTTTACGCCTTTTATTGGTGTGACAACCCGTTTGGGCTTGTCGTTCTTTTTCATCATGCCGCTTCGCCAGAGCACTTTGCCGTCGCCAGCGACGACGAAATCTACCCCTCCTTCGACTGGAGACCGGTCGGCTATTCCGACATCGGCCGAGAAGATTTTGAACAGCCCGAAAAGATTGTACTCGACTGCACCGTCGGAGCCAAGTGCTATAACGTTGGTTATGTGCTTCCCGGCTCTCGTTGCGGGGATCCCCGACGGAATATGGACGGTTCCTTGTGCAGGCTGAATCTCCGTAAGCTTTATCTCATCCGGAAGCATGGAGAGCAGGGAGAATTTCAATTCCGCCTTCTTATGAGCTGGGCCGCTCGAACCGTCTTCCCAGACGGCTCTGACCTCGGCCGTATACGTTCGCCGCGGGTCGAGATCCGACAAAGGGAAGCTCGTTTCCGGCGTGTAGCCGAGCAACTCACCGTCGAGGTACACCTGGTAACCGGAATTGAGGTAGTACTGGGGGGCCCATTCGAAAGCGGCGGAATCCAGCCCCGTCCTCTCGACCCAAAGATTTCCTGGCTCCCGCGTGGAATAGCGGTAAGAATCCGTCGGATCGAAAACGACCGTCCAGTTTGCATTCGTGGTTTTCGACGGCTTAATCCTGACAGTGGCCCAACCCTGGTGGTTGGCAACGTCTACTCCTAGCTTTCCTGACTCGATTCGGGTCTCAGTTTTTTTAATCCGGAAGTTTTTCCCTCGGGGGAAGACAAAGTGAAGCTCATATGGGTCGTTCTTTATCAGGCGGCTCCGGCCTTTGAAGATAAGCCCGTCGCCGGCGCAGTGGAGGCTCATGAGGTCAACCCAGCCCTGGGTTATGTGCCGGCTGGTTGAGATAAGCTGGATTCTGTCTGTCGATTCGAACAGAGTGAGCACGCGACAACTGGTCGGAGGGAGTCTTACGGCCATCCCGGATTCCCAGGCCCCGAGATATTCCCTGTTCCAGAAATCAAAGACGTGAACCGGCCGGTCGGAGGCGATGCCCAGCTCCTTCCAGCTCAAGCGGATTTGTTCGGCTTTGTTTTCGTCGAAGTTGAAGACGCCGACGACATCATAGCGGCGGCCGAGATGGCTTATTTTAAGATCCCAGATCCGCTTGCTACGCCTCGAAGGGAAAAGGTCGAGGGGACGAATATCAACGGCCGGATAAATTCTTCGAAGGAGTTCAACCCGTTCTTCGGAAAGGTCCATTAACCGGTCGCTTGAAAGAAGAGCCTGCCCGGTAAGCCCCTGGAGAGTCGCCCAGACCTTGGCCTGATCAAGGGTAAGGGGCGGCCGCACAAGGACGACGTCCGGATCGGCGTACCAGGCGATGTTATGGGTGAAGTACCAGCGCATGGTGGCCCGCAGGGAGACCAGAAAGCCGCTCCAGCCAAGAACGACGTCGCCGCCCGTGCGCGAACCGTTCATCAAACCAACCCCTTCGAGAGGGATTCCCCAGCAACCGAGAAGATAGCTTTCAGGACCGATGGCTTGCCGGATGGAAGCGATGGTTTTACGGTAAAGTTCTTCGGGGCCAGCTGGTTCTTTCATCAAGTCCGCGGTTCTCTTATATTCATTGACGACGATTGGCTGGCCGTCGATTTTGAAATACTCGTAACCCCAGCCTGAGAGTTTTGTGAACAAGTCTTTCAAGTAAGCGTGTGCTTCTGGCGCCGAAGGATCGACCAGGTATTCCCCTTCCCAGGTTTTGGAGGCCGAGGATCCATCCGGCTTAAAGAGAAAAACGCCGGGGGAATTCTTCACCACGGTTTCGTTCGATTGCCCGTGCGGGGCGAGCCAGATTCCTGGCTTGAGGCCGAGAGATTTGATGTAGGCGGCCAAAGGAGCCATGCCTCCCGGGAAAGCCTTGTCAACAGTCGTCCAGTCTCGAGAGCCGTGACGTCCCTCCGCGGTTTCCCCTTGCCAGCCATCGTCCACCTGAACATACTCGGCTCCGTAATCCTTCAGGTTTTCGGCGATCCAGCGGGCATTGGCCTTGACCTCGTCCTCGTTTATATCCTGATAATAATAATACCAGGTGCAGAACCCCGAAGGCGGGAGAGGGAAAATGGACTTATCGATGGGCGTAAAGTATTTCACGCCGAGCGTGTTTTTGAAATAATCGCTTTTCGTCGTCCCCTCTTTAAGTCTGACCGTATCGGTGAGCGGGTCGAAAACTCCCTGCGCCAGAGGCGTCTCGACCTCGCCCAGGGTCATTAGAAAGAGGTCGGGCGAGGCGGTGTCGTCGATGCGGCAGGGTACGGAGCGGGGCCAGGGGCTGGCTGATGCCTTTTGGTTTGGGGCATCTTTCTGGCAGGATATCGCTAACAAGAAGATAAGAATTGCAGATAAAACGGAGACGATATAACCGGTATTTTTCATAGGCTGACCTCTCCCGTCAAGGGCTAAAGATATCTCATGTGTAACATATCAGGAGCCCGTCAAGATTGTCAATCGTGGGGTTACCTTTATTTCGTCTCGGCCGGGGGGTCAGGCCTGATTTTCGAACGGGAGGAATGACCCGCGTCTCTGAAACGAGGATTGTTGCCCCGATTTCACCCTAGCTTCGCGGGTTGGGAGAGACGTTCAGTCCTTCTCGCCTTCGGCGAGGCGGCGAATCATCAGATGGAAAACATCGACCGCCCGGCACTCTTTGGTCGCGGGGTAGGCATCGAGGAGAATCCGGTAAGACTTATTCTGGGCAAGGTCCAGCCCGGTTTTGAGAAAAACGAGGTTCGCCTGACCTTCGACGAGAAAGACGGAGCGTCGCCCTTCGTAGTCATCCCAGCAGATTCCAACCCTGTCGAGGGCAATGAGGTTTCTAAACTCGCCCTGGCGAATGATCTCGGGCTTGAATTTTTCCGACCTGACCTCAACAATGACTTTCATGGCCGGGCCCCAGGAAAAGGTCTCCTTTTTGAACAGGTTGAAATCCTCGAAATAATAAACTGAGCCATGATGGTCATCCTCGTAAGTGCCGGCAAAAACGCCGATCATGATCTCATCCGCCTGATCATAGGATTTACGCATTTCGTCGTGCATCAACACCTGGAAGGGCTTCATCATGAATCCGGAGGGAACAGCAGGCAGTGCGGGCCTGACAGCGGGCTCGGGCTTGACTTCAGGTGCCCGGCTGCAGCTCGCGGTCAAAACAGCCGCTAACAGACCGACGCTCCAGCAGACCGTAACCTTCGTCTTCATGCGCGGCAGTCACTTAGCAGAATTTCGGCGGGATGGCAAAGACGGGCAAGCCGGTCAACGAGATGACCTTTTCGGTCGTGCTGCCCAGGAAAAATCGGCCCAGTCGTCCGGCACAGGTCGCCATGACAATGAGGTCGAAGCGACACTTTTTGGCGTACTCGACGATCCCGTGGGCGGCGCTGATGGCCTTGGTCACCTCTCCTGAAACCTCGACGCCTCGTTGCCCTCTGGCCAGC
>CAZKBY010000195.1:0-4961 GCA_964550915.1 uncultured Eubacteriales bacterium
CCAAAGCTCCAGACTAAGGGCTGGTCTCAGGAGGGTGCACTGCGGATGCTGATGAACAACCTCGATCCCGAGGTTGGCGAGAAGCCAGAGGAGCTCATCGTCTACGGCGGGACAGGAAAAGCAGCCAGGAACTGGGAGTGCTTCCGGGCCATTGTCGAAAGCCTCAAGAGTCTGGAGAACGACGAGACTCTTGTCATCCAGTCGGGAAAACCGGTGGCCGTTTTCAGGACGCATGAGGAGGTTCCTCGCGTCCTCATCGCCAATGCCCTCATCGTTCCCAAGTGGGCGACCTGGGACGAGTTCCGCCGGCTCGAGGCCAAGGGGCTGACGATGTTCGGCCAGATGACAGCCGGGAGCTGGATCTATATCGGGACGCAGGGAATTCTCCAGGGAACGTATGAAACCTTAGCTGCAGTGGCCAGGAAGCACTTTGGAGGCAGCCTCAAGGAAAAGCTTGTCCTGACGGCGGGGTTGGGTGGCATGGGTGGTGCCCAGCCTCTGGCCGTGACCATGAACGAGGGGGTGGCCATTGTCGTCGAGGTCGACCGGCAGAGGATCGAGCGACGGCTCAAGACGAAATACGTGGACACCATGGTCGAGAGCTTGGATAAAGCCCTGATGCTTGCTGATGAGGCAAAAAAGAAGGGGGAGGCACGATCGATCGCCCTCTTGGGAAACGCCGCCGACATTATTCCCGAATTCGTCCGCCGCGGGATCACTCCGGATGTCCTGACCGATCAGACCTCCGCTCATGACGAGCTCAACGGCTATGTTCCCCATAGCCTGCCCTACCAAGAGGCCCTTCGGTTGCGCCGAGAAAACCCCGCTGACTACATCAAACAGGCCTACGAATCAATGGCCGTCCACGTGGAAGCCATGCTCGAACTCAAAAAGCGCGGAGCGAGGGCATTTGATTACGGCAACAACATCCGCGGCCAGGCCCAAAAAGCGGGCGTGGCCAACGCCTTCGACATACCCGGGTTTGTCCAGGAGTACATCCGGCCGCTTTTCTGTTCCGGCAAAGGTCCTTTCCGCTGGGCGGCTCTCTCGGGCGAGCCTGAAGACATCTACGCGACCGACGAGGCCGTGCTGATGGAATTCCCTGAAGATGCCGCCCTCAAACGCTGGATCAGAAAGGCCCAGAAGCAGGTTAAGTTCCAGGGCCTGCCGGCGCGCATCTGCTGGCTAGGCTACGGCGAAAGAGCTCGATTTGGAGCGGTCATCAATGATCTGGTGAAAAAAGGAAAGATCACCGCACCGATCGTCATCGGCCGCGACCACTTAGACACAGGCTCGGTGGCTTCGCCCAACCGCGAGACAGAGGGGATGAAGGACGGCTCGGATGCCATCGCCGACTGGCCCATCCTCAATGCGCTCCTTAACGCCGTGAGCGGCGCTTCCTGGGTTTCGGTCCATCACGGCGGGGGTGTGGGCATCGGGCTTTCCATCCACGCCGGGATGGTCATCGTCGCCGACGGCCGGGACTCCACGGCCCGCAGGCTCGAGCGTGTGCTCACGGTCGATCCCGGGCTGGGCGTCGCCCGACATGCCGACGCCGGCTATGAGGAGGCCATCACCTTCGCCGAAGAAAAAAACATCAAGATTCCGATGAGAAAATAAATCAACTAATGTTGCCACTGGTCGATCCTGTTTGACTACCCCGGTTGACGCAAGCGTCAGCCATCGGCGGGCTTTCCAGGGACGAGAAACCATTCTCTTTTCTGGCATGAGATTTGCTCTTTCTCCAGCCGAAAGGAGGATCCAATGAAAAAAGCCGTCGCCTTGACGCTGGCCGCAGCTCTTTTCCTGGGTGTTTTCTTGTTCCTGCCGCGCGCGTCTTTCGCCGACGCAGATGATTGCTACGACTACTGGGAAAGATGCCGGGCACGCGCCTTTGAGGCCGATGTCGGATGGGTCAAGACAACGCTCATGTTGACGATGTGCGACATCGCTCTCGGCCGCTGCGTCTTCCTTCAGATGTGAAAAGGCTGACGGGGGCCCCGGCTCTCGGAGAGGGAGAAGGGGCCCCTCGCTATCCTCGGGATTTCTAGGAAAAAATAAATCGGCAAAGGAGAGCATGATGAGAAAGTCGCTTTTTTTCCTGGCCTGGGCATTCATCAGCGGCGGCGGTTTTCCGTTTCTCTTTTCGGCTCCGGACGGGCCGCCCCGGCATCAAGCCAGAGAAGTCTCACTCAGAGGACTTTCGGCCGAGCGGCCCTATTTCTTCAGGACAGCGGCCTTCTTTTTTGATGGCGGAAGCCTTTATGTCCTTGAGCCTGACGATACAGGCGTGAAGGTCTATTCCGGGTCGGGTATCTTTGAGCGCGCCTTCGGAAGGAAGGGGAGGGGACCGGCTGAGTTCGACGTGCCCTCCGACATGGATATTTTGGGCGACTCACTTTATGTCGCTGACAGCGGGAACCGGAGAGTCCAAGTGTTAGACAAGACCGGCCTCTATCTTTCCGGGTTCAACGTCGCGTTTTTTCCCTGGCGAATCCTGGCCCTTGACGAGGACCGGATTGTTGTTGCCCATCTTCCCTCGGGATTCAAGGGCAAAGAAAAGATGCTCCACTGCTTTAACCAGAACGGAGAGCTCCTCTGGGAAGCAGTGGATTCGTTTCACTCGGGCGACTCTGTCTACGATGCCCTGCGGAATTTTATCATCTTGAAAAAAGGGGAACGAGGGAGCTTTTTTGTCATCCCGAGAAGCGGCGAAAAGCTCATCCTGAAGATGAACAGAGACGGAGACATTGTCCGCGAGATAGGGGTCGGGGATGATTATCCCTCAGTTAAGGTGACGCTTCCCACGGGACGAACAAGCAAAGAACTTCTGGCTTTCTGCTGGAATGGCGATTGGCACGGAGGGAAGTTCTATCTCTTGATTCCGGAATATACGGCCTCGAAAGACGTCGGGCCGGGAAATCAGATGGCTGTGCTGGATGAGGCGGGCCGGGTCGAGGCCATCGTCGACTTTCCGGTGAGCTTGAGCCGGGTGGCCGCGGCCGGGAAATTGGTTTATGCGGTTGACAGCGATGGCTTGCTCCGCCTGTTTGAGGTGGGAGAAAAATGAAAAAAAAGGGCGCTCCGAGCGTCTCTTATTTTATGAGCTTAATCATGGCAATAAACACAACGGGATATAGCGCCGGCTCCAGCCGTGGGCAGGCGGTCACCGCTTCCCGGGAGAAGAGCCAGGCTGGAATCTTTTTGTCCCTCGAGGAGGCTGTGGCTGACACCGAGCGGCCGGTTCTCCTCGTGTTTTTTTCCTTGGCCTGCCATGTCTGCTGGGATGAGCTTTTCGAGATGAAAGAGTTCATCGATAAGTTTAGTATTCCTGTAGAACTAATAGGAATAAGCCTGGATCTGCCGGAGGAGCTCCGGACCTTTGTGGCTAGGTATTCATTCGGCCACCCGGTTGTCTGTGACCGCAAGAAGGAGCTCTACCGCAGGTTCAAGGTCAAGCTCGAACCCTGCAGGGTCATCTTGGATAAAAACCGTGTCATCTACCAGGATGACGACGGCCTGGATTTCCTGACAAGAAGGGAGAAGGCCAAACAATGCCTTTTAGCCGTCGCTTCGAAGTGAATTTCTTTCTCACCAGGAAAAAGGTTTTATCGGCCAAGAGCTTCTATGTTCTTCTGGCCGGGCTGACTGCCATCCTCGCTTATGTCTGGATTAAGGATTCCTTCTCGCTTTCGCTCCGATTCTTCTTTTTTCTTTTCCCCCACCTTTTTCTGTTTGTCTCCCAAGACATGATGATGGACGATATTGAGTCTGGAGTGTTAGAGAACATCGCCTTTGCCCGGGGCGGCTTCAGGAGTTACCTCTTCGAGAAAAATGTCTACCTGTTTCTCGCAGCCTTGGCTCTCGCTCTCTCAGCATTTTCGTTCTTTGCTGCCTATGGCCTGGCGAGCGGCGAGTTTTCGGCCCGTTGTCTTGTCCAATTTCTCATGGGAGTAACGGCAGGCGCTTATTACATCTCGCTCGGCGGACTATTAAGCTTTTATTTCAGAGGCGGCTCTAACGCCCTCATCGTCGTCATCGGCCAGCTGGCAGCCTTTATTGCGCTTCTTTTCTCAGCCACGGAAAGGCTGGGGTTTGTCGATCAACTGACGGCCGCCTCATTTCCAGACTGGAGTTCCAGGCTCAAACTCATCGTTTTTCTCGGGGTGTTGCCGAATATCATCGTTTCTGAAAAATATTTCGGAGCGAGCCTTGGGATCGCCGCTCTCGTGTGCATTTTTTCCATGCTTCAAAGACTTAAGCTTGGAGCCCTGGAGCTAAAAAGGAGATGAGCGAAGTCATCCTCCGGGTCCAAAACCTGGCCAAGCGGTTCGGCCAAGTCGAGGCGATCAAGAACGTCTCTTTCTCCGTGAGGCGGGCGGCGATCACCGCCTTCCTGGGAGAAAACGGGGCCGGGAAGACGACGGCGATCAAGGCCATCCTCGGTTTCTTGAGGCCCGACGCCGGCCGGGTGGAAGTTCACTGCGGCCAGTCCGGCTACGTCCCCGAGCATCCTGTCTTTTTTCCCTGGCTCAAGGGCAGGGAGATCCTCGCTTTCACGGCAAGGCTATTTAAGGCGGACGATCATAATCTGGCTTGCCTCGTCGATCGAATAAGCGCTGAGGTCGGGTTCGACTCCTCGCTTCTCGAGCGCAGGGTTCAAACGTACTCTTTGGGGAACCAGAAAAAGTTTTCTTATCTCCAGAGCCTGATCGTGTCACCCGACCTTCTCATCGTCGATGAGCCTTTCTCCAGCCTCGACCCTGTTTCCATCAAAAGCGTCCGCGATCTTTTTCTGAGGTTCAAAGAGGAGGGAAAAGCGGTACTGCTGAGTTCCCACCTGATTTCCGAGATGGAAAAAATCGCTGACGACGTCATCATCATCAAAAAGGGCTCCATTCTCCTTGAAGAAAGACTGCCAGATTTGAGAAGGAATTTTATCTTGGTTAGCCTGGATAAGC
>CAZKBY010000196.1:0-4953 GCA_964550915.1 uncultured Eubacteriales bacterium
GTCTTCGACCTGCTCAAGACGATTATCACCCTGCCAGCGCGGCTGCTCGGTGCCGGCAAAAAATAAGCCCCAGATTCCTATCTCCAACCCCCCATCGGTGATTAGATTAAGGCGCATTCTCTTTCTTCGGGAGCGCCCGCAGGGCGCGCGACGATCTCACTTTCAGATTGCGACGGCCCCTCCGGTACATCGGAACGGCTGGCCGGATGGCTTTGTCGATCTGGTTTTTCCAACGGCATTTTTATTATCGCGTTTGCATTATCACCAACGCAATTATTTTTGATGTGTCCTTCTCCCTCACCCTCCCCTTGGAAGGGAGAGGGAAGGGACGGGGGTGATGTAACTAAATTTATCGCGTTAATAATAGTATAATAACTTGAACTCTCTTGAAACGCTCAGGCCAAGGCTCGAGTTAATGAGGAAAAGGAGAGAAAGATGGGTCGAAAGATGACGGAAAAAAAAGAATGGGCTACTCTGGTATGCGGGCGCGTTCTGGCCGCCGCTTTAGCTTTGGGCCAGATTGCCGGAACAGCCAAGGACGTCCCCCTTATTCACAACGACAAGGATGGGCTGTGGGGGAAGAAGCCGAAGATTCAGCTTAAACTGGTGAGGACACTGGGCGATGTCAACGCCGAGGAAGAGGCGGTTGCCTTTTACATGCCTTCCGGGATTTCTCTCGACAGCCAGGGCAATCTTTATGTCTTAGACACCGGTAACCATCGCATCCAGAAATTCAGCCCTGACGGCGCCTTCCTGGCCTCTCTCGGCCGGCAGGGACAGGGGCCGGGAGAGTTTTCCTATCCCGATTCCATCGATATCGATAATGCCGACAGAATCTGGGTTTCCGACCCCAACAACAAGCGCATCCAGGTCCTGACGCCGGAGGGCAAAGAATGGAAGACTCTCGGTTTCACGACCGAGCAGTTGGGGAATATCCGGTGTGTCGAGTCAGGATTGGTTATGGCCGGGGGGAGAAGATTTCTTGCGCTCGGGCCCGGGATGGGAGAGAAGGCTGAAGCCTTGCCGCCGCTTTTCAAGCGTCTTGACATGGAGGGGAATGTCATCGGCGAGCACGGCGGGCCCTTTGATTTTGGGAACCCGCTCCTCAACCTGATGGGAAACCAGGTCAAGTTTGCCGTCGATGAGTTAGGCTGCGTTTACCTGGCTTTCCTCTATCAAAACCGGGTCGAGAAATACTCTGCCGCTGGCGAGCTTTTGTGGAGGGCCGACCGCAAGCTTGACTACAGCCTTGAGCTTCCCAAGGACAAGGGGAAAATGGAGACAAAAGGCAGTAACGTATCTGTTCGGATGCCCCGCCTCAACCAGTGTGCCAACGGGATCGCCGTCGATGAGGACGGGAGAATCTGGGTCGCCACTCTGACCAGGCAACCAAAAGAGGATGAGCAAGTAGGGGTGGCCATGACAATGATGTCCAATGGAGGGGAGAGGAAGATGTCGATGAAGGTCCAGGGGAATACAGAAATTCAAAAAACAGATATGTACAGGCTCGAGATTTTCAGCCCGGAGGGTGAGCTGCTGGGGAGCTTGCCGGTCGACCACTTTGTCGATGGGATTGTCATCAAAGGGCCGAGGCTTTTCCTCTGGGACGGCATGCGTGGCGCTAAGTTTTATGAATACAGAATCGAGGAACGATAAGCCCCTGAATGTCGCTATGTAATACCCGACGGGTCCTGCCTCGGTTCACCCCCGGCGCCCCTTCGCGGTTGATCTTGTTGGCTTTGATATTAAAGTGTGGGCGGCATCTAACGCTCGGGGCGGCGGTGGGCCACCGAACCGAGTGACCCCTCGGGTGCAGCCCTATTCCGCGATCTTGCTGAATAGAACTTGATCGCTGGTGGCACGGGATCACTATCTCCAAATCTCAGTTCGCTCGTGGAGGTGGAAAAAAACCGGGGAAAGTGGTACATTACTTCCTTGTTTCGCCCTTTCTTTCGTGGGCGGTTAGCTCAGCTGGGAGAGCGCGGCGTTCGCAACGCTGAGGTCGGGGGTTCGAATCCCCTACCGTCCACCATTCTTTATGTGGCTTGTGGCGGGAAAGAAGAGAGGTTAGGGCGATGGGTTCAATTGCACATTAATCGATAGATTTTATAGAAATAGTAAGAATAGTCCCGAGGACGGCATCTGGTGGAAAGGTCGAGGATTTTAAGAAAGACAAAGACGGCATAAGAATCAGACTGCATAAGCGGCTCGGTGATAAGGAAGGGAGCATGAAAAAAAGCAACGGGGGAATGACGGAAGGACTCAGGGGATGATCAGCCAGGAAATCCTGATTTTGATCGGGACAGCGGCCTCCCTTGGGTTCATCCATACGGTCTTGGGCCCTGATCATTATCTCCCGTTCATCGTCATGAGCCGGGCTCGCCAATGGCCGCTGGCCAAGACCCTTTTTGTCTCGTTTTTGTGCGGGCTAGGCCATGTCCTCAGCTCCGTCGGGCTCGGTTTCATCGGCCTGGGCTTCGGGGTTGCCATAAGCCGCCTGGAGGGCGTCGAGTCTGTCCGCGGGAGTCTGGCGGCCTGGCTGCTCATCATCTTCGGGTTTACGTATTTCATCTGGGGCCTCAACAGGGCCTTCAAGAGAAAAGAGCATTCCCACCCCCATCTCCATCCTCAGGGAGAAGAGCATGAACATGCTCACTCGCACGAAGCAGACCACTACCACCTCCACGGGTCAAAGAAAGAGACTTCTATTACTCCCTGGATTCTGTTCACGATTTTTGTTTTCGGCCCCTGCGAGCCCCTTATCCCTCTCGTCATGTATCCGGCAGCCCGGCACAACCTCTTCGGGGTTGCTCTGGTCACTGTAGCTTTCGGGCTGACGACCATCCTGACCATGCTCATCCTAGTCTCTCTTGCTTCCTGGGGATTAAGCTTTCTATCGCTGGGCCGGCTGGAAAGGTATACCCATGCCCTGGCTGGCGGAATGATCTTCATATCAGGGCTTTCGGTCCAGTTTCTGGGACTATAAGGAAGACTGCGGGTTGATAAAAGGCCCGCCCCCAGCTATCTTGGAGATAATGGGCGAGCGATGAAATTTGTCGTCGACTGCATGCTCGGCAAGCTGGCCAAATGGCTCAAAATCCTCGGGTTTGATGTTGCTTATTTCAACAAGGCTGAAAACGGAAAACTCCTCTCTCTTGCCAGAAAAGAAGGCCGGACACTTTTAACCAGAGACCACCGACTTCGGGCCGGAGCCAAGGATGTCAGGGCTCTGCTCATCGAGAGTGAAAGCTGGCCCGAGCAGCTCGAACAGGTCCTCGAGGAATTTCATCTTAGGCGAGAGGTCAAGCCTTATTCTCGCTGTCTCCAGTGCAATGTCGAGCTAAAATCCCTCTCCAAGCGGGCAGCCAGAAATTTGGTTGCGCCTTTTGTCTATGAGCGGGCGACGGCGTTTGCCATCTGCCCCGGCTGCGGCCGGGTCTTCTGGCAGGGGACTCATTTTAAGGACATGGACGGCAAAATCGGGCGAATCATCGGCCGGCCGAAAGCCGTCACTTCAGCTTCTCGAAAGCGCAGACCAAGTCCGGCCAAATGAGAAAAGTTCACTGCACTTCACGGCAGAGATTATTAAAATAAGAGCCGGCTCTGGGAATGAGCCATTCAAGAGAAGAGAGGTGGCCGAATGAGCATTCTAACCAAGATCTTCGCGAAATCCCCGTTCGAACCGCTCTATCAGCACATGTTAAAGGTCAATGAGTGCGTCACGTTAGTCAAACCCCTGATGGACGCTCTCCTGGCCAACAATCAGGACGAGGTCGAAGTGATTGCCAAAAGAATTTTCAAGGCCGAACACGACGCCGACATGGTCAAGAAGGAAATCCGCAACAACTTGCCCAAAGGGATTTTCCTTCCCGTGAACAGAGGCGATATACTTAATTATCTGCGGGAGCAGGACAAGATGGCTGATTCGGCAGAGGACCTGGCGGTCCTCGTCACGTTGAGAAAAATGGCGGTGCCGGAGGAGCTGCGGGAGAACCTTCAAATCCTGGTCGAGAAAGTCCTCCTTACCTGCGAGACGGCCATGCACATTTCGAGCGAGATCAAGCTCCTGGCTGAGACCTCGTTCGGGGGAGTCGAGGCCCAGAAAGTGATGGACGCCATCGAAGAGCTCAAGCTGGACGAGTTTGAAGCAGACAAAGCCCAGATGAAGCTGGCCAAAAAAATGTTCTCCATCGAAGCCCAGCTGGACCCCGTCTCGATCATGATGTGGATGAACATCTTCAAGGAGCTCGGGTCTCTGGCCAACCACGCCGAGAACCTCGGCGATAACCTCCGCATGATGCTCCATAAATCCTGAATTGGATTTACATGGGCGTCATGATTTTTCATCAGTCTGAACTGTGGCCGGGAATGTTTTCAACCCCGGGAAGGTGAACAACCGTGGAGTGGAGCCTGCTTGTCCTCATCCTGGGCCTGCTGGCCGGCCTTTACAGCGCTATCAACATCGGAGCTAATGATGTCGCCAACGCCATGGCCACATCTGTGGCCTCGGGCACTTTGACGATCAAGAAAGCGGTCGCCGTTTCGGCCGTTTGCGATTTTCTCGGCGCCGTGCTGGTCGGCGCTCATGTCGTCAACACCATCCGTAAAGGCCTCATCGAACCCCAGCAATTCGCAGACAGGCCGAACGAACTCCTCTTCGGAATGTTGGCCGCTGTCATCGGCTCGGCGATCTGGGTGAACATCGCTACCTACCTGAGACTCCCCGTCTCCACGACCCATGCGATCGTGGGCGGAATTCTGGGATTTGGCCTTGTCAGCGTCGGCCTGGCCGGGATCACCTGGAAGGTCGTCTTCTTTGTCGCCTTGAGCTGGGCTGTCTCGCCCCTTTTTGGCGGCGCCGTTTCGTTCGTTCTTTTCACGATCATCAAGAAGTCCATCCTCAGGTCGCAGCAGCCCATCGAGCAGATCAAAAAGCTGGGGCCGTTTTTTGTT
>CAZKBY010000197.1:0-4912 GCA_964550915.1 uncultured Eubacteriales bacterium
CTATTTATAGTATACATTAAAGGGCAAAAAATTGCACTTCCGCCGCTTTCAAGCAACGAAGGCATGACGGTACCGGACAAAAAATGCTCGGCTGCGGATTAATGCGGCGTCCTGATGTTTGATTCGCCGCGCTGCCTAGGCAAAGGCACCGAAATATTTGGGTCAATAGTTAACTTTTTTGTTTAGAGTAAGTTAGGGTGGTCAGATCCGTTTTGGTTTTTATGGACGGATGGAGAGAGCGATCTTCAGGACCCCTCGGTCCTCAAGCGAGGCGAATCGAGCCGAAGGATCAAACCGCCTCTCCCAGTTCTTGTTATAAACGATATAGATGTCGTTTCCCGGCGAAACCTGCCAGCGCAACCGCACGTTCCAGCCTAATTTCCTGGAGATGTCATCATACTGGATGTAATTCATGATGCCGAGGTCCGGGGAGAGAAAAAAATCGGCCTTGACTTCATAAACGTTTTCTTTGAAATTCCCCTGGGGCAGCCGGCCCCGGACGAGGTCAGCCTTGAAGGAAAGATTCGCATACCCGTTGAGCTTCGCCGCCAGCTCGATCGTCGCCTCCTTCAGGTGGCCTGAATAGAACTGGCCGAAGTTATATCCCGCCTCCAGGATGACGGGGCGGTAAGACGCTGTGTCAAGAGAGAGGCGGCAGCTTGTAAAATCATAAGGGCCGCGGGGAAGGATGACACCCGGAGCGACCTCGAAATTGTAGGGGAGGACATCGCGGGTTGGTTCGACTTCTAACTCGAACCTGTCGCCGCTTTCGGTTTGGAAGCTCAGGGGAGTCAGCCTGATCCGCCTCGTTTCAAGCCGGCCGGTGAGGTCCCAGTAGTAGTCAAAGCTCGACTGGAAGAAGAACTGCCGGACCAGGCTTCCCAGGAGACCTTGCACTGGGCGGGGCTGGTAGGCCAGGCGGACATAGAATGTCTGGATGCTCGGCCGCATCATAAACCCGAGTCCAGGATCCAGAGCTTCTCCATAAAAGGCGTAAGTCGTCTCGACATTCCAGAGGTCGTTGGGATAGTTGGCCCGAAAGCCGAAACCATGGTGGCGGCCGGGCTTCTCGTTCCAGTTGTAAGCGATCCAGGCAGCAAGCCAGAGGTTCTTGTTTCCCGCAAACCTGGATGTCGAATAATTAAAGTCGGCTCCCGCCAGCGTATTGCGCTCTCCTGTCGGGCTGCCGTTTGTCAGGATCCAACCGACCTTGCTTTCGGCGAAGATGTTCTGGGTCATCCGGGCGGCAAAGAGGTTATGGCCCGGCAGGCCGGGGAAATCGCCGGTCTGAACGTCCAAAGCGGAAATGTTGGTGCTGACAATTTTGCCGTTGAGCTTGGCTCCGAATCGGACTGGCACCTGCTCGCCTTCGTAAAGGCCGATCCGCCGGCTAAAAAAGGGGATGAAACTGACGCTTGAGCTAAAGTTAAATGTCTCCGAGCCTTCGAGAAAGAACATCCTCTTTTCCGGGAAAAATAACGGGAAGCGGGTCAGGTTGATGCGCCTCTCATCGACCTCGGTTTCGGCGAAGTCCATGTTGTAACTGAGGACGCCAGTGAGGTTGGGCGTGAAGTTCTTGTAGATGTCGAAACCGCCGTCCAAGTTGTATTCCCGGCCGCCTGGACTGAGGTTTCCTTTATGAGAGCTGGCCAGGCCGTAGGGCCGGAAGGTGATCCCTTTTCCCTGACGGATACCCTCGATCCCGGCCAATGACGCCGCCTCCATCGGATTGTTGAAGTTGCTATCCCGGCTTGTGCCGGATAAGCGGATGATCTCCAACTTTCGCGGGATGACACGCTCGACGTTGATTCCCCAGGCCGTCAACCCTGGCCTGAATGAAATCGTCTTGAAGGGGATCCGGATCTCCGCGCTCCAGCCGCTATCGAGGAGACGACTCCTGGCCTCCCAGATGCCGTCCCAGTTGAGGCTGGGATTGCCACCGTAGGCAAGTCCCTCGGAACGAGCGCCGAGCGGGTTGACATAAAAAATGTAGGCCGTCCGTTTGTCCTGGAAGGAGTCGATCAAAACACGGACGAGGTCATCGCTCGAGCTCTGAGAACCTCCACGATGGAAGTCAAACCCCATCCGGCCTCCGCCCGATCCGCCGACGCTATCATGGGCCATGGTATTGGCGGCAATCCGGTTCGGCTCTCCGTCCAAGCACAGGAGCCCGATGTACAGGTTTGATTCATCGAAAAGGACCCGAAGCTCGGTCTTTTCCGTCGGATCGTCATTGGGCTCTGGTTCGACCTGTCGGAATTCGGTGAATGGAAAAGCCGACTGCCAGACAGGCTCCGACAGGCGGCCGTCGATTTGAGGGCCCTCCTGGATGCGGACGGCCTGGATGTCCGTAGACAGGCCCGCTGAGACCGGAACAAGTGACACGGCCAGCAGGCAAGCAAACCGCCTCAACTCGCAAGAGAGATGACGGCCTTCCTCCCTTGTCAGGGAATCGATCGCTGTTTTTATATACGAGCCACGCAGCATTCCGCCAAATATACCTTCTGCCGCCCGCCGAAGTCAATCTGGGTTTGACCCATCGGGTGTTTCTCTTGGAAATCTCGAGTTTCCGAAAGTGATTGATTTTGGGGCTGGCTTTGTTTTGCAATCAGCCGAGCGATGATCCAAACGCGGCGGCGACGTTTTTATTTGGCTTCGTTTTCGGCCCCTTTCTCCTTGCTCTTCTTCTGGTCAATTTTTTCCATACAGAAAAAGGACTGCGTCCTATCTCTTCCTGCCCGGCCCGCCATCTGCAGCAGACATCCCTGGCCGCAGGCCCAGCGACTGTTCTCGACCTTCCTCAGCTTCTTTTCCTCGAGATTCTTGCCTCGGCCGATTTCCTTCCCGGAAGATGCTCATCGTCGTCGGCCTTGTCGACCGTTCTCCGCCTTTTTGTTAACGCCTCCCTCATTTTGGCGAATTAGGCGCCTTTCTTTCTGATTCTCTATTTAACCATCAGTCATTTGGAAAGTCTGGTCTTAGCTGGATTGAGGAAAAACAAAAAGAGCTATTTTGCTCTTGACAAAGGCCGCAAAAGCATCTATATTTTAATTGAAAATGGTTATCATTATCTTTAGGTGCCGCTCATAATGCCAGGGTCTTATCGGTGGCAGCACAGGTTCCGCGCCAATTGTTCGCGCTGGACCATTCCCCGGGAGGTCATCCTGGACCTCCTCAGCCGGACCACCAGGCAGCTCAGCGCCGAGGAGATTTACGCGGCTGTGTATTCTCTTTATCCGGGCATTGGCCTGACGACGATCTACCGCACCCTCGACTTATTGGGACGCCTCGGGTTCGTCCACAAGATTTCAACTGCCGACGGTCAGAGCCGCTACGAGCTTAAAAGAGAGGATGGCAAGGACCACCACTATCATCTCATCTCCACAAAGTGTGGCCAGATCGTCGACTCACGTGATTTCATCGAGGAAGAGCTGAATCTGGTGAAGAAGACGGGCGACATCCTGGCCAGAAAGCATCATTTTCTGATCACGGATCACAATATTGAGTTTCTGGGATTGTGTGAAAACTGCCGGAAAATATCTTGACTGTTCCAGAAAAGGAGGAAAAAAATGAGAAACAGGTACAGACGAATGTATGAACTCACCGGGCTGCCCGGCTGGATGCGCTTCGGGTATTCCCCTGGCTGGATGGGAAGAAGCCCCTCGGGGCTCGGACCATGCGCTCATTATTTAATGTACGGAATATGGCCAACACCTGAGATGAACTATGCCTGGAGCCAGGGGCGGATTCCTTTTTCTCCGGCGCCTGGATTTCCGATGCCCGGCTTTCCCACTCCCTATGATCCGTGGGGAGCAGCCGAGGTAACGCCGGAAAAAGAGCTCGATTTCCTGCGGGCTGAAGCCCGCGGGCTCCAAGATGAGCTGAGCGCTATCGAGCAGAGGATCAAAGAACTGGAAAAGGAAAAATAAAGAGAGGAAAAGTGAAAATCGCCATTGCCACTGAAAACGGCTATGTCTCAGCCCATTTTGGCCGTTGTCCCTCCTATGTTCTTGTCGCCATCGAAGACGGAAAAGTGGTTGCGAAGAAGGAAATCCCTAATCCCGGGCATTCGCCCGGATTCCTTCCCGGTTATCTTTCCGAAAGAGGCATCAACGTCATCATCGCGGGTGGGATGGGGCCGCGGGCTCAAGGACTCTTCGCCGAAAACAATATCCAGACAATGACCGGAGTCCAGGGGAAAGTCGATGATGTCATCGAGAAATTCCTTCGCCGGGAGCTCGAGCCGGGCCGGGATCTATGCGATCACGAACGCGGCGGTCGTCATGACCATTCCTGCCGTCATGACAATCTTCCCATAGAAACAGCAGCGGCTCCTGCTGGAAAGATTTGTGTGACGGCCAAGGGTAAAGACCTTGATGCGGAGGTCGATCCTAATTTTGGTCGGGCCCGTTATTTCATCATCATTGATCCTGAGCGCCTTGAGTTTGAGGCTTTCGAAAATCCTTCTGCTGAGCTCGCTCACGGCGCGGGAATTCAGTCGGCCCAATTTGTCGCCGGCCACGCTGTTTCCGCCGTCATAACTGGCCAGGTGGGGCCGAACGCCCGGCAGGTGTTAGACTCTGCCGGCATCAGGATTATCACCATGGAAGGATGCGCCATCCGGGAAGCGCTCGCCTGGCTGAAAAGAGGATAACCCATGGCGGTGAAGGAGGAAGAAGCTAAAGTCTCGCGAGCCCTTGCTCGAATAAAGAACAGGATCCTTGTTTTCAGCGGTAAGGGCGGCGTGGGTAAGAGCACGGTAGCGGCAAACCTGGCGGTAGCCCTTTCTCGGAAACAAAAGAAGGTCGGTCTCCTCGATGTCGATATCCATGGCCCCAACCTGGCTAAAATGTTAGGGGTGGAGGACAGGACGTTAGAGATTTCCCCTGATCTGATCAAGCCTGTGCAGGTC
>CAZKBY010000198.1:0-4906 GCA_964550915.1 uncultured Eubacteriales bacterium
ACCCACACAAGATGGAAGAGAACTAATTCTTTTTTGAAGGGATATTTGGGATTAAGTCCGAACAACCTGACTTTGCCCTTGAGTTTGCCGCAGAGAACGTCGCCTCTTTCTAATTTAAGTAATTGGTTTTGGACCGCGTTGTGATGGAAATTGTACGCTTTGGCCATTTCTCGAGGATAGGATTCGCCATTCGTGTAGAGATACAAAAGAATCTTCTCTTTAATTTCTGATTTGAACAATGGCTCCAGCATTTTTAATAATCGCTACATGATTCAGTTCAATTGGTCATTTAACCAAGTATATTGGTCATATGACCAACGCTATTTTTATGCCCATAAGAACAGTTCTAGTCAACAGCAATTCATTAGAATGTCGCTTAAAAGTTAAAAGTGGAATCTATGTTTAGCTGGTACCGGCTGGCAGACAGTTTGGTAGGGGCTGGATACAAGGTCCATCCGGAAACAGAGGTCTGGGTCATTTCAGGCGCGCTTTTATGTGTTAACGCCGCTTCTCAGCCGGCCGCGAGTAATTTCTCGCTGCGTTCTTGACATCGATTGGCGACCCGGATTATTCTCTTTGCTTGATGGAAAGCGTCGACTTCGGGCTTAGGGGCAGCAGAGGCGGCCAAACGCGAAAAATGAAATTTCGATATCCCTTCAATGAAGCAAACTGAAGATCCCAGGATCAAAGTTTCCCGCCGGGCCCTCCTCCTAGCCTGGATCTTTTTTTCTCTGTACCTCGTGGCCCTCATGGCGGTCTCCTATCTCCCGGGGATAAAACCGCGGCTGTTGGGCCTCCCTCAATGGGTGACCATCGGCAACATCCTCCTGCCTGCCGTTTTTGTCATCCTCCTCATCATCGTTGTCGAAAAGCTCATCCCGGACGTATCCCTCACGGATGATAAGCCAGAGCAGGGAGGGCCGGAGTGAACGCAGCCACCATTTCTTTCCTGATGTACACGGCGGTGCTCGCGGCCATCGGCGTCTGGTCGTTCCGGATCGTCGAGAAGGTTCCCATCAACAAGTATGAACAGGAGTTCTATGCCGCCGGGCGGGGGCTCGGCGGAGTGGTGGTGGCTCTCGTCATTGCCGGAGGTCTTGCCAGCGCGGGCACGTTCATCGCCGGGCCGGGGATGACATACGCCTACGGTTACTCCTGGGTCATGATCAACAACTTCCAGGTCTTTATGAACCTTCTCCTTCTGGCTCCGATCGGGATCATCGTGGGTGTTGTCGCCCGCCGGGTGAACGCCGTCACCTATCTTGATCTTTTTAAGGCCCGGTACCAGAGCAAGACGATCGTCATCCTGCTCGCCGTCCTGGTCACCTTTTTCCTGATTCCCTACATGGCGACCCAGTTTGTCGGAGCAGCCCGGGTTATCTCCCAGATGACGGGCATGGGCTATTTTGTCTCGCTGGCCGTCGGCTCGCTGGTTGTGCTGGTTTACTGTGTGTTGGGAGGGATGCGGGGAACTTCCCTGGCCACGATTCTCCAGGGCATCATCATCACGGCGGGCTGCATCATGCTGTTTATCGGAACCATCCAGGCCGCCGGTGGCTTCGCGAGATCGACGGATATCCTGGCCGCGCAAGACGCGAGTTTCCTTTCCCCGACACATAGCGGGCAATTCCCCCCAGCCTTTGCCTTTTCCATCGCCTGCATGACTGGCTTCTTCATCGTGGGAATGCCTCACGCGATGCTCGGCGCCCTGACTTATAAAAATACAAGGGCCCTAAAACGAGGAATCTGGATGGGCGGTATCTTCGTTTTAATCTGGACTCTTCTTCTCTGCCTTTCCGGAGTGGTCGGGAGGTCCATCATTCCTGACCTGGCCGTGCCCGATGAGATCGCGCCCTGGCTGGCCATGAACGTGATGCCTAAAGCCCTGGGCGGGGTTGTGCTTGCCGGGATCGTCGCCGGCATTCAGACTACGGTTGCCGCCATGGCCATCATCATCACGTCGAGCATCGCCAAAAACGTTCTTCAGGAAATCAGGCCCGGCGTTCCCGCTGCGACGATAAAGGCCGCTTCCCGCTGGACGATGGCCGCCTGCCTGGGGCTGGCCATGGGATTGGCGGTTTCTCAGCCGAAGTTGGTCCAGTGGATCATCTTTTTTTCGATCGGAGGACTGGAAGCTGCCACCTTCGGCCCTATCCTTCTTGGGTTCAACTGGAAAAGGGGAAACAGGTCCGGCGCCCTGGCCGCGATCTTCTGCGGAATGGCCGTTTATGCTTTGGCCAACACTATCTTTCCTTGGTTAAAAGTATGGCGGATTCATCCCTCATTCGTCGCCGTCGTAGTGGCCGTCATTGCATTTTTCGCGGTGAGTTTGCTTTCTCCCAAGCCAAGCGACAGTATTGTCCAAACCTTCTGGGGAATGAAACCACCCCGATAAACAAAGCGAAAAAAGAAACAATTTTACTCAGCGCTCGGATGGTTTCTGTGCCGGCTTAAGCAAGAGGTCCTGGAAGTCAAAGCTGAAATCCGTTTCCGGCGACACCGCCCGCATCTTGGCCTGATCAATCGTCCCGTCTGGGTTGAGAGAAAAAGTCACGTAGGCATCGGCGCGAAGCTCCCGGTCATGCCACTTCACGATGAAGGTGTCGTATTGCCAGTGTTCGAGATCGCCAGTGAGAAAGGGAGTCCTGGTAAAGCTCAACAGGAGCCTGCCGTCCTCGAGAGTGATCTTGATATCACCGTACCAGGCGTCCGTGTATGTGCCGGCATACTTCTCAAGAGCAAGCGAGGGTTTCGATGCCGCATCCCGGGCGCTGGCCGCCTTTTTCATCGCCTCGGTCGTTCGTGCCTCCAGGCGCGCTCGGACTTTAAGGTAGGCGTCAATCCAATCCGTCGCCGGCGCCCCGACATAGTGGTCAACGATATGCCATGTCAGAGAATTGAACGCTTCTCCTGATTCCTGGTTCGTGAGCACTGTAATCCCCAGGTTCAGTTCAGGAATAAGCGTGACTTTCGAGACATATCCCGGCAATCCGCCCGTATGAGTGATGACTTTTTTCCCCCGATAATCATGAACGCTAAGGCCAAGCGCGTATCCCTGGAAGTTTGCCTTTAAGGCGGCCAGTTCAGGTGGCGGTGCCGGGATCGGTATCGGCGTCACCAAGGTCACAAGTTCGCGGCTCGTCTTCTCGTTGAAAAGCCGCGACCCATCGGCCAGCCGCCCCTCGCCCAGAAGGACGAGCATCCATTTGGCCATGTCCTCTGCGTTGGAGTTGATGCCGCCGGCGGGATTAGTATTATCGCTGTCCATGGGTTTGACGAGCCGGACAACACCCTCGACCCGAGCATGCGTCCTGGCGACGTTTCCCTTGTTGGCAGTGGCCGAATAGCGCACCTCGCTTGTCGTCATCCCGACTCTCTTCAAGATGCGTTGGGCGACGAAATCTTCCCAGGTTGAACCGCTCACCGTTTCTATGACCTCGCCGGCAACGAGGTAAAGGACATTGTCGTAAGCATAGGCGCTGCGAAAAGAGGTGGCCGGTTTGATGAACCGAAGGCGCCGCATGATTTCCTTGCGGGTGTAAGTGGACGGGGGCCACCACAGAAGGTCACCGGCTCCCAGGCCCAGGCCGCTCCGGTGGACGAGCAGGTCGCGGATGGTGAGCTCCCGGGTGATATACGGGTCCCACATTTGGAACCAGGGAAGATAATCGATGACCGGCGCGTCCCAGGCAATTTTCCCTTCTTCGACGAGGAGTCCCAGGGCCACCGCCGTGAAGACTTTGGTGTTGGAGGCGATCCCGAAGAGCGTCTGGCCATCGACGGGAGCTGGTTCACCCATCCTGCGCACGCCGTATCCTTTGGCGACGACAACCTGGCCGTCCTTGACGATGGCCAGGCCGATTCCCGGCACCTCGAAGGTATCCATGACTCGGGCCGCTGTGGCGTCGAGGTCGGGCGGAGCCTGGACAAGCTTCTGTTGTTCGGCTGGGGCGCCGGCCCAGGACAGAACGGCCAGGAAAGTCAAAATGAAAAGAAACGCCAATCGACTTCGATTTCTAAATTTCATGATGAGTAAACTCTCCTTTTTCTATAAAATGTATCGTCAGCGCGGGAGGCATGTCAAGGATAACAGGACATTCTTACGCCGAATCCTGTTGACAACTTGATTGACCGTGGATAAATTGACCTTGTGGCCAGCACAATTTCTTGCGAACAGACCCTCACGCTGAAAGCGCCGCCTGGCGAAAGAGAGCGGAAAATCGCGCTCGCTGCCCGGCGCGGGGATGAAGAAGCCTTCCGGGCGCTCTACGAAGCATATCGCGATCCGATCTGGGCCTTGATTAATTATCTGATCGGAGACTCCCTGCAGGCCCAGGACGTCCTCCAGAATGTTTTTCTCAAAACATTCCAGGGCCTTGGAGGCTTCCGTTTCCAATCTTGCCTGTCCACCTGGATCTACCGGATCGCCTGCAATGAATGCCGGAATCATTTTCGAAAGCGGAGTGTGCCCGTGATTCCGCTTGAAGCGATCCTCGGCACAAGTGATGAAATCGACCCAAGGGCCGTTTCCGGTCGTTCAGAGATGCGCAAGGCTGCGTTGCGAAATGCGGTCAGGCAGCTTCCTTTCAAAATGCGCGAGGTGATCGTCCTCAAGTATCTTGAGGACCTATCCTATAAAGAGATGAGCCGTATCCTTGGATGCCCGCCCGGAACAGTCGCTTCCAGGCTGAACAGGGCTCTGGCGGAGCTCGAAGCCCGTTTGCGGCCTTTTCGGGGAGTGTTGTGAACAGCCGCGAGGTTAGGGAGCTTGTGGAATGAAGTGGAAGTGCTATTTCCTCCAGAGGAGGCTTGTGCCCTATCTTGAGGGCGGGCTTCCACCGCGCCAGGCAGCCCGCCTGGAGAAGCACCTGGCCAAGTGCCCCGAATGCGAGAGCTTGTTCCAGAG
>CAZKBY010000199.1:0-4875 GCA_964550915.1 uncultured Eubacteriales bacterium
ACAGGACTTCTGGGGCAAAGCTCCGCAGCGCCGCATAGTCTTTTTGGGGATAGGCCGTATGCCAGATGGGATAGATGATGTCATGAAAGTTCACGAGCTCGGGGACTGTGCTCTCCGTCTCCTGGGTGGCTGCGAACGCCCCAGCCGCAGTCATTAGTCCCAAGATCAGGAACAGGACGAGCGTGAGGTTTGCCTTCTTCTTGATCATCATTATTACCTCCGTGATATTCCGGCCAGCCGGGGATGTTTGAATTCAGACGGCTCAGCCATTAACTCAAGTATTCTACCATCAGAATCGATTTTTTTCCAAGGGCCATCAAACAGGTCCAATTTTTAATTTTTTTTGATTAGGGGGAAGCTCGAGATGCGAAGCCGGGCGCAGCCCATCGGGATCAGCCAGACATCTTCTGTTGGCTCCGCTGACGAGGCAGGCCACGAAGAAATCTTCCCGACCATTTTTCCCTCAGCTTTCCAGTCAGGAAGTCGCTTGGCCTTAGCCCCGAGGACAACAGGCGCAGCTTCCGGATCAAATGGTTGATAAGCCGGCGGGTTTTGACTGATTAGGCTTATCGATTCTTCCGGCCTGGCTGGGTCGAGGAGAAGTCCGTAGTTCCAGGGTGTCGTCGGCAAGATTTCATAAGCTGGCCATTCATCCGTGCCGCCGGAGCGCTTCCATTCCTCGCCGATCTTGAGCGAAAACCAGAGCGGACCGCGCCTCACGGAGACGGCATGGCCGATTTTTTCCCAGGTTTTAGCCGCAATTTTCGGCGATAAAACGAGCCTGACCTGATCGCCGTTTCTCCACAGCCTGTCCAGGACCACAAAGTGGCTTGCAAGAAGAGAGATGGACTGTTTTTCACCGTTTAATAACACGGCCGCGTTTTCTGACCACTCGGGTATCCGGAGATAAAGTGGAAAGTTGACCGGGCTTTCCGTCCGAACCGTAAAGTCGATAAAATCGCCAAAGGGATACCAGGTGTCCTCGCTGATGCAGATTTCTTCCCCCTCCCCCACTCTGGCCTTGACATCTGAGGGAGCATAAAGGGCTGCAGCCAAACCGTTATCCGATGTCGCCAGCCAGAGATGCTCGACGAAATAGGGCCAGCCAAAAGCGACGTTATGCTGACAGCAGCGGTAGGCCCAGGGATTAAAGGAGAGGAGCGTCCCTTCGTTCTGGAAATCGTGCTCGGCCGAGCTGTCGCAGGAAATGAGGTTGGGGGCGGTGAGATAATGGAGACCGCGTAGATCCGACGTCATCGAGGCAGGCAGGGAATTGAAGGCGATCTCTTCGCACCTGTCAGCATACCGCGTCTCTCCAGTGATCTTGAGCAAAGCTTCATGGCTGTTCATGAATTCCACCATCGAGCATGTCTCTGCGGCTTGACGCGGGTCGGTGTATCCCGGCCGGATGTTCTCATCAGCCCCGAACATACCGCCGGGCTGTTGACCATACTCCCCCATCACCAAGCGGTAGTTTTTTTCGACGGCTTCCAGGAGACGACTGTCTTTGGACTGCTGGTAATAAACCCCGGGATAGCGGATGCCCATCGTGATGTTGACTCCGTGGTAAAAAGAGCTGATTTCCCAATTCTTATCTCTTTTGTCGTTGATGATGTCTGTTTCCCAATCGGCCGTTCTTCTATAAATGCGGCTGGCTAGCTCAAGGAGGAATCTCTCACCCGTCCGGTTGTAAAGCCAGTAAACGCTCTCGAGGTTTTCCCCGCCGCGGAGCTTCTGCCAGCTTCCGGGTAGCAGGTCGGCCTCGGGCAGGTTATTCTCGAACCAGAAATAATCAGTCATGAAAGGGATTACTCGTTCATCGCCCGTGGCCTCGTAAAAGCTCTGCAGGGCGGTGAGAACAAGCATGTTTGGCCAGAGGTCTTTATTTTTCCTGTTTTCAGGAGGCCCAAAATAGCCGTCCGCCTGCTGGCTGGCAAAGGCGCGGTCAAGCCAGACTCTGGCTTTTTTGATGATCTCAGGGTCCTTGAGGATGTAGCCGAGGTCTCCGTAGCCTTTAAGCCAGTAAGGCATTTCTTCCCAGCCACGGCCTTGTAGAGTTATCCAGCCGCTGTCTTCTCCAAGGAACTTGCTCAGCTCCATGAGCCGGCCGGTGAACCCGCTTCGCATCAGCTGAAGCTGGCTCAAGAGCCACCCTTTGGGCTGGATGTTTCCGATCGGGAGCTTGACGAGCGGGCTCGGCAGGAGGGGTGGTCGATTTGAGACATAGTGCTGGTTAGTACCCGTGTGGGGCGGGGTTTTGACGACAGTCAGCTCTTCACTCAGAGAGGCTTTGCTCGTCAGAACAATTATTACTATATCGATAAAAACTATCGAAAAAATAGAAAACGGAGAGTTTTTCATGGCTCTCTATCCCTTAGTATGTTTACTCATTATTTTTGGCCCAATAATTCCAAATTTATCGGACTCCGGCTCATCAGGTCAGTAACTTCAAAACAAGTCCCCCTATTTCTGTCTCAAAATTTTCACATCTCCTCTTCATGGATTCCCGGGCTATTATGAACGCATTAAATAATATATCATTGCGAGGAACAAAGTGACGAAGCAATCTCAACTTAACAGGCAAAGATTGCTTCGCTCCCAAGAGTCGCTCGAAATGACAATGTATCATAACTAATTGCGTTCATATTAGATGGCCATATAGCGGACGGGATTTCCAGCCCAGGCCAAAAATTTTTCAAAATCAGCGAAGCTGAGTCCGATCGTCACGGTATTAACGTTGGAATGGAAATGGATGCGCTCCGCCTGACGGAGTTCCTGGTCGATGATGACCACGACTTCCTTGGCGGCGTCGAATATCAGGCCGAAAGGTGACACAGCGCCTGGCTTAAGCCTGAGGAAACGGTGCAGGCGCTCAGCCGAGCCGAAGCTGAGCCTGTCCTCTCCCAGTCTTTCGGTGAGCTTTTTCAGATCGGCATTTTTAGAATGTTCGATGATAACCAAGTAATGGCGGTTTCCCTTTTTGTTGCGGAGGAAAAGGTTCTTACAGCGGGCTCCTTTTAAGTTCTTCCAATGCTGCTTGGCCTCTTCGACCGTATAGACTGGCGGATGCACGTACCTTACAAAAGGGATGCGGAGGCCTTCTAGAACCTCATAGACACGCTTTTCTTCTTGAGCCTGGTTCATCTTCGCTGGACCGAGGTTCTTGCAGACTCGATTGACGCCGCGACGACGTTGGCCACGCGACTGCGCATGTCCACAATCGAACCCTTGTCAACAGGATGGACCCTGTTGGTCAAGAAGATGACAAAGGTTTCTGTATCCGGGTCGATCCAGATGGATATCCCTGTGTATCCCGTGTGGCCGTAGGACCGCGGCCCAAAAAGATCGCCGCCGGTCGTGCTATAAGAAGAATCAATATCCCAGCCCAGGCCGCGGCCGGCAAAATTGGCCTTGGGCCAGACCGACGTCATCCTCTCGACAGTGAGCGGGCCCAGGATTCGCCGGCCTTTGTGCTCTCCCCTATTAAGCATCATCATGGCAAATGTGGCAAGGTCGTCTGCCGTGGAGAAGAGCCCTGCGTTGCCTGACACTCCGCCCTGAAGCCGGGCCAGCGGATCGTGAACAACTCCGACGAGCGGTTTACCCTCGACGACTTCAGTCGGCACGCAGGAAGCACGGTATTTATCGGGCGCAACGAAGAACGTGTGCTTCATGTCGAGCGGCTTGAAAATGTGCTCCTCGGAAAATGCGGCGATATCCTGGCCCGTGATCTCTTTTAGAATATAAGCGAGCGTGATATATCCCAAACAACTGTAAGCGAAGGAAGCACCCGGGGGACCGGCTTTATGGAGCTGGGCGATATAGCTTACCAGGTTATCCAGGGAGCACGGCCTCCCGTATTTCTTCTCAACCTCCAAAGCATCTGTATAGGGAGGGAGACCTGAGGTATGAGTCAGAAGATGCCAGATCCTGGCATCATCAGCCGGTTTGCTGGCCTCATCGATATAAGGAGAAAACTCCGGGACATAGTCTCTAACTTTTTCATCAAGGCTCAGCCGTCCTTGCTCGACGAGGATCATGATCGAGGTCGCCGTGGCCACAGGCTTGGTGAGGGAAGCCAGGTCGAAAATCATCGATTCCTCCATCGGCCGGCGTTGCGGAACGAGCTGGCTATGGCCGAAGGCTTTTCGGTACACAACCTTCCCCTTCCGGCCAACGAGCAGCACCGCTCCAGGAAAATCCTTGCGCGCCAAGGCTTCCTCGACGATTGTGTCAAGGTGACGCAGATTACCGGAGGCCAGGCCGACATCCTCTGGCTTGGCCCTGTCAGGCGATTGAGGAGTGCAAGAAAATAAGCAGATAGCCACATAAATCGATCCTGTGATCATAATCGCATGCTTTTTCATGGGCAATCTCTTCGAGTTATCATTCCGCAGCTCAGCCGATAAGTCAAGGCCGACAGGGGACATGTTCCGAATTTTCTGGAATTTGGTACGTGTCCCCCTTATCGATGATTGATGGGAAAGTGGAGTCAGAGACGCCTCACCGGCCAGCGAAGCCGAAAACGAAATCATTGTTCTCCTTATTCTCTCGCCTTGGTAAGAATCACCAGTGATGCTACTAATATCACCCTCGGCTTGGAGCCAATGTCTTGGTTTCAATTCAGCGTCGCAAATTCGACCGCTATTCACCGATAGGGGGACCAGATAAGGCGTGGATTTCTAAAGGCTGCAGTTTTTTCTCTATCGATCCCGAACACGAGACACCAGTAATTAACCGCCTTCTTGCTGAGATTCCGGTTTTTCAATAAAACATCCAGAAATCTGTCCCTGCCATACTTCTCTTGGACTTCTTCGATGTAGTCAAGCCCGCCGAAATTTATAGCTCTTTCTATCTCTATCTCCGGTGTAATAT
>CAZKBY010000200.1:0-4823 GCA_964550915.1 uncultured Eubacteriales bacterium
CTATTCGTGAATGTATTTCGTTTCGGTACTTCTATTCTTTCGGCCGGCTTAACTCTGGGTCTGCTGACGTTACCCTGGACCATCACCGCCAGCGAAGAAGCGCTCAAGACGATTCCTAATTCCTACCGGGAGGGCGCCCTGGCCTTGGGAGCTACCAAGTGGCAGGCCATCCGGACTAATGTTCTTCCCTACGCTATCCCGGGGATGCTCACGGGCACGGTGTTAGGGCTAGCCAGGGCGGCCGGGGAAACCGCCCCCATCATGTTTACCGGAGCGGCCTTTTATCTGCCTTATTTGCCGAAATCGCTGAGCGACCAGTTCATGGCATTGCCCTATCATCTGTACATCATGGCCACTCAGCATCACGCGATTCAGCAAGTGAGGCCCTTAGCCTATGGAACGGCGCTTGTTTTAATTATATTAGTCTTGGGGATAAACATGGGTGCAATCCTCGCCCGCTATCGCCTCCGGCGGAAGAGCAGGTGGTAATAAATGGACATTAGGCCTAAAATCGAAACACACAACCTGAATTTCTATTACGGAAAGACCCGCGTTTTGAAGAACATCAACCTTGTCTGTTTGGAGCATCGTGTCACAGCGATCATCGGGCCCTCCGGCTGCGGCAAATCCACCTTCATCCGGACGCTCAACCGGATGAACGATGTCATTCTTGGCGCCCGCAGCGAGGGCCGGGTCTTGCTTGATGGAGAGGACGTCAACTCGCCCTCGGTCGATGTCGTGGAGCTGCGGCGAAGGGTGGGCATGGTTTTCCAGAAACCGAACCCATTTCCGAAGTCCGTATTTGACAATATCGCGTACGGGCTTAGAATAAACGGTATTAAGGACCGCGCCATGATCGAGGTCACTGTCGAAAAAAGCCTTAGAAAGGCGGCCTTGTGGGATGAAGTCAAGGGAAGGCTGGGCGAGAACGCTTTCGCCCTTTCGGGAGGCCAGCAACAGCGTCTCTGCATCGCGCGAGCCCTGGCGGTCGAGCCGGAAGTCATCCTTTTCGACGAGCCCTGCTCGGCCATCGACCCCATCGCCACGGCCAAGATTGAAGACCTGATCATCGAGCTTAAACAGGAGTACACGGTTGTCATCGTCACCCACAACATGCAGCAGGCCGCGCGCGTCTCGGATTACACGGCCTTCCTGATGCTTGGCGACTTGATTGAGTTTGACAAAACAGAGAAAATATTCACAAACCCGGCCCACAGGCTGACAGAGGACTACATCACCGGCAGGTTTGGATAAGAGCCGGATCTTGGGTAGAAAAATAGACGAGAAGCGAGGAGGCTAATATGGAACGTCATTTCGACGAAGAATTAATCAAGCTGAACGAGAAACTCCTCCATATGGCGAGGCTCGTTGAAGAATCAGTGGCCTTGGCGGTGAAGGGCCTTAAAGAAAGACAAGAAGAATACGCTCACGAGGTTCTTAACCGAGAGGGAAATATCAACATCCAGGAGATCGAGATCGACGAGCTCTGTATGAAGCTTTTGGCCTTGCGGCAACCGGTCGCCAGCGACCTCAGGTTCATCACGTCAGCCATGAAAATCGCCGGCGAGCTGGAGAGGATCGGCGATCTGGCGGTCAACATCGCCGAGGTTTCTCTCGAATTGCTCAAGGTCCCGCTCCTCAAGCCGCTGATCGACATTCCCCGCATGGCCGCTGTGGCCCAGAGTATGGTTACGGACTCGCTCACTGCCTTTGTCAACCGCGATGAGAAGCTGGCCCGGGCGGTGTGCAAGCGGGATGATGAAGTCGATTCCCTGAATGACCAGATTTTCCGTGAGCTCTTAACCTACATGATCAGCGATCCGTCAACCATTAACCGGGCTGTTGGCTTGATTCTCGTAGGCCGGCACCTTGAGAGGATTGCTGATCATGCCACGAACATCGGTGAAGATGTCATCTATCTTGTCCTGGGGAAAACGATAAAACATCATATTGAGGAAATAGGTCGAGAGCCAGAAGGGCCATGAATATTTTATTCACCGGAGTGCCGGGAACGGAAAAAAACAACGATGAAAAAAAATTATCGAATAAGGGGGGTGTTTCGGGAGTAAAACGGATTTTCATGACAACATTGCTCTTTGTGAAGTTTTCTGTTATATAAGAAGCAGTTTGGTCATGGCGCGGAGCGGTTGAATTTTGCTTGAAGGGGAATTACCCTTGATTCTCATAAGGAGGTTGGAAAATGGTTTGGTGGGTTTTGGCGCTGGCTTTCTTAAGCATCCTATCTTATCTTTCTGATGTTGAGGTTCTTTCTTTGCAGAGCGTCAGAGTTCCTTTCCTGAACGCCTCCCTGATCAGTTTGCTGATCCTTCTTTCGGCTGCTGGTCTTTTGTCGCGGACCCTCTCGATGAAGAGGAGGGGGAGGAAAGAAGAGTTGGAGAAGAAGGTCCACGACCTCGAGGCCAAACTCGCTTCTCTCGCTCCGGAGAAGAAATAAGTTCTGGCCTCGCTTTATCTTTCCAGGTTGGCATCTTCGGTGATGTCGAAGTACAATATGAAAGAAGATGGGTAGTCTCATTGCCGTTGTCGATGACGAACCCGACATTGTCGAACTCATCAGTCTGCACCTGAGAAAGGCTGGTTTTCGGGTTGAAGGTTTCTGTGATTCGCATAGCTTTCTCAAATTCCTGGAAAAGCACGTTCCTGACCTCATCCTTCTCGACCTAATGTTACCGGATGCCGACGGTCTGGATGTCTGTGCCTATCTGCGGCGTAAAAGGGAGTGGGCGTCTATTCCCGTCATCATCGTCACAGCCAAAGGAGATGAAGCGGACAGGATTGTGGGGCTCGAACTGGGGGCCGATGACTATGTCACGAAGCCTTTCTCGCCGAGAGAACTCGTAGCTCGCATTAAGGCCGTCCTCCGCAGGCAGACCCCTGGCGAGGAGATAAGAAAAATCGAGGTTGGAGGGCTCCTGGCGATCGATCCGGAAAAACATGAGGTTCTAGCGGAGGGCAAGAAAGTCGAGGTGACGTCGACTGAGTTTAAAGTCTTGAGCCTTCTTGCTTCGAAGCAAGGCAGGGTTTTCACGAGGGATCAGATTCTCGATCATCTCTGGGGTCATGAGAAAGTCGTCCTGGACAGGACGGTCGATGTTCACATCCGGAATCTGAGGCAAAAACTCGGCCGGGCGGCCAGGCTCATAAAAAATGTCCGGGGAGTTGGCTACAAGCTGGAGGAATGAAAAGATCGGTTTTTTTTAAAGTCTTTGGCAGCTATGTCCTCCTCCTGTTTTCATTGACTGCCTTGGTCCTCCTTTTTTCCTTCGAGACCATCAAGAGCCATTACCTGAACATTTTAGCCCGTGACCTGGGAAACCTCAGCCAGGGACTTAACGCTTCCATTCTTTCCTTGGTCGAGGAGAAGCGCTTCAGCGAGCTTGACACGTTTTTGAAGCAACTGGGCAGAAAGATCAACATCCGCCTCACGGTTGTTGATTCTGAGGGAATTGTCCTGGCGGATTCCGAAGAAAATCCCCGGAAAATGGAGAACCACAGGTTCAGACCCGAGGTCCATGATGCCCTCCAGGGAAAAAGCGGCCGTGCCCTCCGTTACAGCAGTACGGTCAAAGAAGAGATGCTCTACGTTGCTCTGCCCCTTGAAAAAGAGGGAAAAATTATCGGAGCGGCCAGGACGAGCTTGTTTATCAAGGACATCAATGTCCTTTTGTCTGTTTTGAGAACTGATATCGCCCGCGCCGTGATCATCATTTTGGTCTTCTCCGTTGGAGTCGCCTTTGTCTTCTCCAGGAACCTGACCCAACCGATCCGCCACCTGGCCTTGGCTTTCCGGCGTGTTGCCGGCGGAGATTTCGATGCCAAGGTAAGCTTTAAATCCCGGGATGAGTGGAGGGAAGTGGCAACGAGCTTTAACGCCATGACGGAAGAGATCAAAACGTTGTTTGCGAACCTCAGGAACAAAAAGGAAGAACTGGATAATATTCTCGCCTCGATGCGGGAGGGGCTCCTCGTCCTGGCGAAAAACGGGAAGATCGTCTCCAGTAATGAAAGCGCGCGCAAGATCGTCGGGCAGGGGTCCTTGGAGGGAAAATATTACTGGGAAGTCGTCAGAGCCACCTCTTTTACCGAGCTTCTGGATAAGGTCAGGAAAGAAAAGAAAGACTGCGTCGGTGAGATCACTCTGGGCGAGAAATATTTCCTGTCGAGCGCAGCGTTCTTGCCCTCTCAGGAGCAGGTCATCATCACGCTGAGCGATATGACGGAAATGCAGAACCTGGCCCGGATGAAAAAGGACCTCGTTCTGAGTGTCTCCCACGAGCTTCGCACGCCGTTGACAGCGATCAAAGGGTATGCTGAAACTCTTGCCGCAGAGGTTGGGGAAAAGGACAGGGCACATGTCCTGCCAATTCTGCGCAACACTGACCGGCTGATCAGAATCGTCGAGAATTTACTCGTTCTCTCTGAGCTCGAAGAGAAGGGGACTCATCTGGAGAGAGAAGACGTCGACCTGCGGAAGCTTGTCGAAAATACCTTGAAGATATTTGAGGCCAGAGCTCGGGAAAAAAACTTGAGTCTGAACTTTGAGGCCGATGATAATCTTCCGTCTATTAGGGGAGATTCCTTCAGGATAGAGCAGATGGTCATCAACCTCGTTGATAATGCCCTAAAATACACGGATAACGGAGAAGTCCGGGTTTACCTAAGAAAAAAGCAAAACAGCCTCGTCTTGGAAGTGTGCGACACGGGAATCGGAATTCCGGAAGAAAACCAAAAACGCATCTTCGAGAGGTTTTATGTTGTCGACAGGTCCCGTTCCCGAAAATTCGGCGGCGCCGGTTTGGGGC
>CAZKBY010000201.1:0-4816 GCA_964550915.1 uncultured Eubacteriales bacterium
AAATGGCGAGGGACGGAATCGAACCGCCGACGCAGGGATTTTCAGTCCCTCGCTCTACCGACTGAGCTACCTCGCCATTGTCTTTCGGCTCGAATCGACTATTAGTATATTTTTCTCCCCACTGAAAGTCAATCTTCGTCCGTCGCCGTTGATCGCTCTGCCCCGCAAAGCGCTTAGACTTGACCGGGTTGAGGAGTCGTGGTAGGTTCAACGCAAGATGAGGATTGCGGCCCTGCTCCCCCACGTGGAAATCTTCGGAGGAGTCAGGCGCTATATCGAAATCGGGAATGAACTCATCAAAAGGGGACATGATTATATTCTTTTTACTCCCACAGGGGAGAGGCCCGACTGGCTCGAATTCAAGGGCGCTTGCCGCCCGTTCGAAGCCCTGAATGAGGAGGTCAGGTTCGACATTGGCCTGTGCAGTGAGTATTCTATCATGCCCTATTTTGACCGGCTTGATGCTAAAGCCAAGTTTTTTTATTTTGTTCTTGAGGGGCACAAGCAGGAAAGAGAAGCCGTCAGGCGCGGCTACTTTTTTCTCGGAAGCTCAGAGGGGATCTCGCGGCGAGTGGAGCGAAAATATAAAATCCGCTGTTTCAGAGCGCCTGGAGGCATCAACCCCGAAATTTTTTATCCCTGGCCGCAGACCCAAAGACAGGCTTATCAAACAGACGCCCCCAATACGGCACCAGAGAGGCACGAGTTCAAAATCCTGAGCTATGGGCGCATTTACAAGAAAAGGAAAGGCGTCCACCACGTCATCAAGGCCGCAGAGAAACTTCAGCGGGACTTCCCGGGTATTCGCTTGGTCTTGTTTGATAGTCTGGTGGGCGCAGAAAAACGTGACCCTCGCTCCCTCATAAAAACTGCAGTCCCGTACGAGTTCCATCTCAACCTTCCTCAGAACCGGATGGCCTGGCTGCTTGCTCAGGCTGACGTTTTCGTTAGCGCCGAAAAGCGCGCCGGCTGGGCCAACACCGCGGCCGAGGCCATGGCCTGCGGTCTGCCGGTCGTCTGCACGGCCAGCGGTAGCCGGGATTTTGCTTTCCACGAGAAGACGGCTCTCGTCGTTCCTTTTGCCCATCCCTTTTTCATTTCCCGCCAGATAAGAAGGCTAATCCTCGCCCCTGACCTTCGCCGCCGCCTGGCTGAGGCCGGACACGAGAAGATTAAACAGTTCACCTGGGGGGCACTGGCCCAGAAGCTCGAGGCCATTTTCGCCTCGGTTTTGCGTTAAGGAAGCAAGCCGCCAGCCGGTCCTGGGCAAATTGAAATAGCCTCTCTGTTGTGCTATCCTTGGCGCTGGAGGAAGTCGGCATGGACGAAAAAGAACTAAAGGAGCGCTTGCTTCAAGATAACGAGGGCTTTAAAAAGCTCCATCAAGAACATCAATCCTGCGACAAAAGACTCGAAGCCCTCATGGCCAAGAGCTTTTTGACAGCAGAAGACGAGCTCGAGGTCAAAGAACTCAAGAAACGCAAACTCGCCCTCAAGGATAGGATGTACCTGATCATGGCCGAGTTCCGGAAATCGACAAAGACGACCAGCTGAGCTTGATGAAAGCAAAAAAGACGTTCCGGGTTGGACTTGTCGGTACAGATTCTCTCCGCGGCCGGGAAATAAAAACCATCCTCAGCGTCAAGAGATTTCCCCTCACTCACATTGAATTTTTTGACCCGGATGTTGAAGCGGAATACAGTAAACTGACAGAGTTTCAGGACGAGCCCAAGGTCATCCATCATCTCACCCCGGAGTTGCTGGAAGGCCTTGACTTGGTCTTCTTGGCAGCTGACAATGAGACGAACCTCGCCTGCGGTCGTCTCGCCCGGGAGATGAACTTCCAGGCCATTGACCTGGGAGAAACGTTCTCTGGCCAGAAAGATGTTCCTCTTATCGTCGCCGGCGTAAATGATAAACTGCTCTCCCGGAAGAAATTCCCCGTCATCGCCAACCCTCACCCGGCGACGATTGTCCTATCTTCCCTTCTCCATTGTCTGATAGCCAAGTTCGGCATATCTAAAGCAGTGGCTTTCATCCTCCAGCCGGTTTCGGCTTTTGATGAGTCGGGGATCGAGGAGCTGGCCAGCCAGAGCGCCGCCCTCCTTTCGAGCGCTTCTCTCAAAAAGAGCGTTTTCAAAGAGCAGATCGCCTTCAATATTCTCTCCCATACCGGCGCACTCGGCGCCGATGGTTTCTCAGCCGGCGAAAAGCAGGTCATCGCCGAGATTAAAAGAGTCCTTGCTAAGCCCGACTTCCCTATATCTCTCTCGATCATCCAGGCGCCCGTGTTCCATACGTATTCAATCATGGCTTACGTTGAGCTCGAAGGTGAAGCGCAGGTGAAAGACCTTGAAGACGTCTACAAGGGAAGTCCATTTTTCAAGCTCAGTGCTCCGTCCGCGTCCTGTCCTGTCTCTTCCATCTCTGTTGCCGGGAAAGAGCAGATTTTCATCGGCCGGATGAAAAAAGAAGAAGCCTTTCCGAACGCCTTCTGGATCTGGACAGTAACCGATAACCTCACCCGCGGCTCTGCCCTGAACGCGCTGGAGATGGCCAAGATCATCTTTGCTTCCAAGGCGCAACAGTCCGCTTCCCCATGAAAGAAATCGTCGAGCTCTTCAGGCTGGCTTTCCGGGAAAAAAAGCTCCTCTCTCTTTCTTTCCTTGCCTCTCTCTTCGTTGCCTTTTTTACCTATGTTTTCGTCAACCTCGTCCAGCCGATCATGGACAAACTTTTCCAGCTTTCGGCCGGGGCTGCGCCGGAGAAGGCTCGGTTCATGGATTTTGTCTTCAGGGAGCTGAGGATCAGCGAAGACGAGCTGGTCAAGTTCTTGCCGCTTGTCGTGCTCGTCGTCATCTTCGGGAAAGGTCTTTTCACCTTCCTTTCGTCTTTCTTTATGAAAGGCATTGGGCATCGGGTCGTCAAGCGGCTCCGGGATGACCTCTACCGTCATGTTCTTTACCAGTCGTCGAGCTTTTACGACAGGACGTCCACGGGTGAGCTGATGTCGCGGTTGACCAGCGATGTTGACAAGATCCATCAGGCTATCTCCGGAAGCATGGCCGACTTCATCGAAGAAATTTTCATCCTCCTGGCCCTCCTGGTGGGCGTGTTTATCATCGACTTCCGCCTGGCCGTCGTGTCTTTTGTCATCACGCCGCTGGCTGTCATTCCCCTGGCCGCCTTCAGCCGGCAGCTCAAGAAGAAGAGCCTGGTCGGCCAGAGAAAAATGGCTCAAATCTACAGCCTTATCCACGAAACCGTCACCGGCAACAAGATCGTCAAGGCATTCACCTCGGAAGAGTTCGAGATCAAGAAGTTCTTCCAGGCCACGGCCAGTTACTTCAAGACGAGCATGAAGCTAGCCTGGATCGGCAGCCTGTCTTCGCCGTTCATGGAATTCATCGGTGGCGTCGTTGGAGCCTTCATCCTTTATGTTGGCTCCAGACGGATCGCTCAAGGGGCCATCAGCCCGGGCGATTTTGGCGCCTTTGTCATGGCCATTTTCATGATGTACACGCCCATCAACAGACTTAACCGGGCGAACAACGTCATCCAGCAGGCGGTGGCCTGCCATGAACGGATCAAGGAGATTCTGCGGAGCTCGCCCCAGATTAAAGAACGTCCGGATGCCTATCCGCTCCCTCCGGTCAGAGGCAAGGTCAAGTTCAAGAACGTCTCTTTCTGCTATAATGAGTCGCGGCCGACTCTTGTCGATGTCAGTTTCGAAGTCGAACCCAACAAGACCGCAGCTTTTGTCGGGCTCAGCGGCGCGGGCAAGACGACCGTCGTCAACCTCCTCTCCCGGTTTTACGATCCGACCTCGGGAGAGATCACGATCGATGATATCAATATCCGAGAAGTCACGCTGAGCTCGCTCCGATCTCAGATCGGGCTCGTGACTCAGGATGTCATTCTTTTCGATGACACTGTCCGGAACAACATCGCTTACGGCCTTGATTCTGTCTCCAAGGAGAGGATCATCGAGGCAGCCAAGGCAGCCAAGGCTCATGAATTTATCATGGCCCTGCCCCAGCAGTATGACACCCGGATTGGAGAAAAGGGAGGGCTTCTTTCAAGCGGGCAGCGTCAGCGCCTGGCCATCGCCCGGGCGCTTTTGAAAAACCCGCCGATCCTCATTCTCGATGAGGCCACTTCGGCTCTGGACACGGAATCGGAGAGGCTTATCCAGGTCGCTCTGGATAACGCCATGAGAGATAGGACCACTCTGGTCATCGCCCACCGGATTTCGACCATCAGGAACGCCGATCATATTTTCGTCATCGACAGCGGCCGCATCGTCGAAGCAGGCGCCCATGACGACCTGTATGCGAAAAACGGGATCTACAGAAAGCTCTATGATCTTCAGTTCCCGGAAGAGGCGGAGGAAAACTCTTGAGAAGCATGACGGGCTTTGGTGAAAGGGATTTTGAGGCGCCCGGATTGCGGGCCAAGATCAGCATCAAAAGCCTGAATCATCGGTTTTTCGACTGGAACTACAAAGGAACCCCGCTCGGCGAGCTCGAGAACAAGCTGAGGTCGGCGGCCCAGAAGAAGCTGCGGCGCGGGCGGGTTGAAGCTTCCATGGAAGTGACCTTTCTGGACCCCTCAGCCTGGGACGTCTTGATCAATGAAGGCTTGCTTGGCAAAATCCTCGACTCCTTGGGGCAGGCATCTCGCCGCTTGGGAAAGGAGTTTTCTGTCTCCGTTGACAACATCTTCAGGATTCCCCAGCTTGTCGAGCTCAAAAGAAAGAATCTGACGACGGCGGAGTCGGCTTTTCTGGAGCGCTGTTTTGAGGAGACTCTGGAGA
>CAZKBY010000202.1:0-4803 GCA_964550915.1 uncultured Eubacteriales bacterium
GAGTTCGCCCTCAAGCACCTTCCCGATGACCCCATTTTCAAGGTCGTGAGCATGGTCTATGAAGTCACCCCCGACATCCTGATGAAGCACGGCAAAGCCAAGAACCCGTGGCCGAACGTCGATGCTCATTCCGGCTGCCTCCTCTGGCACTATGGAGTCACCGAGTACGACTTCTACACCGTTTTCTTCGGCGTCTCTCGAGCCATGGGCGTCCTGGCCCAGCTCATCTGGAGTCGCGCTCTCGGACTTCCGATCGAAAGACCCAAGAGCATCACAACCGAGTGGATCGAGGCACAGATCAAAGCAGCTGCAGCACCAAAACAGTAACCAACAGACCGAAAGACTGATGATCAGGGATGGCCCTCGCTGAGGGTCGTCCCTTCTTCCTGCAACAAGAGTCGTAATCCATGCAATTTTGTGGTATATTTTTTGACAACGCACTCATGGGGTTTGTTTTTTCGCTTTATGTATAAACGGCTCAGGCTGTATAATGAGTCATAACGAAGACCAGAGTGAAAACGTCGCTCGCCAAGACAACGTATCGTAAATGATTTCGGTCATAAGAGCTGGAGGTCAGGGCCATGGAAATTAAAATTGGTCTAATCGGCTGCGGCACGGTCGCTACGGGGTTGCTTGAAATCCTGGACAAAAAGAGCGAGTACCTGAGGGACAGCTTCGATTTTGAAGCCAGGCTTGTCGCCGTGACCGAAAAGCTCAAGGGGTCGCTCTGTATCCCGGAGGGAATCGATATCCCCAATCTTCTGGGGCTCCTCCACGAAGGAAAGAGAATTGACGAGTATTTAGAAGGAGGCGTCCCGGTTGAAACCCTCGATCCCTTGGACCTGATCGAAAAATCCGAGGCCGACATCATCGCTGAGCTGACCTACACGGACATCAAGACCGGCGAGCCGGCCACGAGCTACATCAAGAAGGCCTTCCGGTCTGGAAAGCATGTCGTCACGTCCAACAAAGGACCCGCGGCCCTCCACTACCACGAGCTCAAGAAAATGGCCGACAACAACAATCTTTTTTTCCGGATCGAGGGAACCGTGATGAGCGGAACGCCCGTGTTCAGCCTGTTCGAGACCGGCCTGGCCGGAAACGACATTCGCGAGGTAAAGGGCATCCTTAACGGCACGACCAATTTTATTCTGACCAAGATGGAGCAGGAGAACATGGATTATGCCGATGCTCTCAAGTTGGCGCAGGAACTGGGCTACGCCGAAGCCGACCCCACGGCCGACGTCGAGGGCTACGACGCCGTGGCCAAGATCGTCATCCTGTCAAACGTCCTTCTCCGAGGGAATCTCTCGCCCGCCGACGTCCGGAGAGAAGGGATCACGGCTCTGAGCAAAGACCAGGTGCTGGCGGCAAAGGCTGAAGGATTCCGATACAAGCTTATTGCCCAGGCCAGGAAAGCCGGCGGTCGAATCGAAGCCTCCGTAGCGCCGGAAAAGCTTCCTTTTTCTGACCCTCTGGCCGGGATCATGGGCGCCCACAACGCCCTCACCTTCGACCTCGATTTGATGGGGAAGATCACCATCCAGGGCGCCGGCGCCGGAAAAATCGAGACCGGCTATTCCATCCTCTCCGACATCCTGGCTATCCACAGCCGCCTGCGCCGATAAGCGAGCGAAGGGTGTACTTGGCTCGCCTGTCTCTTTCCAAAGGGGAAGCCTTTTCTATTAACACGTTTTCCGCTATAATTTAAAAAGTCGCCGGGAGAAAGATGGTCGATGCGGAAAAAAATCTGGGTTCACAGATCAGAGTCTTTCGCTGAGGCCAGGAACTTCGACGATAATTATTATCTTGATATGAGTCAGCAGGAGAGGATCGAAACCGTCCAGTTCCTGCGAGAAATGGTTCTCAAGGTGAACAAGAAGAACGCTCATGCGGGTCGAAAAAGACTACGAAGAGTTTTTAAGATTACTCAACAAGCATAAGGCGAAATACTGCATCATCGGCTCCTATGCTGTCGCCTTTCACGCCAAGCCTAGATACACCAAGGATATCGATATTCTCATCGAAGCCAGCCCCCTGAACGCGAGAAAAATCAAAAAAGCACTGGACGAATTCGGCTTTAAAGAACTCACCCTGTCTGTATCGGATTTCACCCAAAAAAGGAGGATCATCCAGTTAGGCTATGAACCGGTCCGGATTGATATCCTGACCTCCGTGGAAGGATTCAACTTTGAGAGCATCTGGAAAAACAGGGCTGAAGGAATGTATGGCCGGGAAAAAGCCTATTTTTTGGGACTTGATGATTTGATCAAAAGCAAACGGCTGTCGCGGCGGGTCGAGGACAAAATCGACCTGGAAATCCTGAGCAAGGCAAAACAGAAGCTGACCGGCTGAATTTACCGGATAAACAATTTTTCCCCTAGACAAGAGGTCCTCACTGGAATTTCAGAAGTGGGAATTTCAGAGTTGACGAAAGCCCCCAAAAAAGATAATAAAGGGATAAAATCATGTTATTTTTATCTTGGGAGGAATCATGAGTGACGGTCCAATGTACGACCCTGGGATCAGGCGTTATATCGAGGAATCCAAAAAGCTCCTCGCCCGGCGGCAGGCCCTCATCGAAAGGGCAAAAAAATACAGGTTCGACACCATCGCCGTCCATGGCCTTTATTCTGTCGAAGAGGCCCTCGACCAGAATCAAGGTGCCATCATCGAGCCTGTCTATTTTGCCACATCCCAGGCTTACCGGGATTCAGATGAGCTCGAGGCTGCCCTGGCCTATCTGATCCCGACCTGGTGTTACACCCGGATCGCCAACCCGACAACATACTATCTTCAAGATGTCCTCGCCCTGTTAGAGGGCTACAGGACGGGCGTGGACACATCTTGCGTTGTGACAGCCTCGGGCATGTCCGCCATCGCCCTGGCCACAGACGCTTTCCTGGTCAAGCAGAAAAGCGACCCTGAAAAAATCAACTTCGTCTCGTCGGTCCAGCTTTACGGGGGAACGTTCCAGAATTTCAACATCAGGAAGAGGCAAGAACGGGGGATTGAAGTCCGCTGGGTCCTCAACCCCGACGACCTCGGAGAATGGAAATCCCGCATCGACGAGGACACCCGCTTGGTCTACATGGAAGCTCCCAGTAACCCGCAGCAGTCGTTTGCCGACCTCAACGCCCTGGCGGATCTCGCCCACTCCTGGGAGATCCCTTTCATTATCGACGCCACCTGCGCCACGCCCGCCTTGATGAGGCCGATCGCCTACGGCGCCGACATCGTCATCCATTCGCTCACAAAATCGATCACGGCCGGTGGCCTGGCCATCGGCGGCGCCCTAATCAGCCGGAAGCCCATCGTCACCAAAGTCAAGAACGACAACCCGCTTTTCAAGGAGAGTTTTGCCGAGTACATCCAGTTCCTGCCCTTCCGGGATCAAGGGCCTTCGCCCTCGCCGATGAACGCACTTTTCGCCTTGAACGACATCCGCACCCTGCGCTCCAGGATGGACCTGGTCAGCCAGAATTGCCAGAAAGTGGCGGATTTTTTAAGCCGGCATCCCCGGGTCTATCAGGTTGATTATCTGGGCCTGCCCAGCTTCCGCTATCACAAGCTGGCGAGACGGTACATGAAGCTTGTGGATTCAGACGATGGGGCGGGGAATGAAGTCAGCCGGTACGGCCACTTGATGAGCTTCAGGGTCGAAGGACCGCCGGAGAATGCTCGAAGAGTGTTCGATAAGTTTAGGATCATTTTCCGGGCGACTGACCTGGGACGGGTCAAGAGCGTGGCCACCATCCCGGCCATCTCGACGCATCAACAACAGGGGGAGGAGGCCAGGCGCATGGCTGACATCCCGCCGCAACTCATCCGGCTGTGCGTGGGCGCGGAAGACTCCGACGATATCATCTCCGACCTCGACCAGGCCCTTAAAGATTAGAGGATGTTTTTCTATCATTTCTATCAATTCTATCGTTTATATCGATTAAGTCAATTAAATTGATCCTTATTATCTTTGAGCGACATGCTCTCTTTTTGGCTGGTTGGCTCAGGCGAGCCGCGTGGCGGTGAGGACGTGCATAACCGCAAGAGACGGGGAGGAGCCAGAAGAGACGCTTCAGTCTCATGAAGAAACACAGCCAAACTATTTTAGCCCTGGTCATGGCTGTGGCCTTGACTTCAGCGTCAGCCTGCAAACCGCAGCCAGAGCGGAGTGTCATTCTTTTCTCCCATGACACTCACGGGACCTTCAAGCCATACAACCTAAACCAGGAAAACGGCGGGCGATTGGTCGGCGGCATGGAGGCGGCGAGTCACTACCTAAACGAGATCAGATCCAGGGAGAAGAATGTCCTTCTCATCGAAGCAGGGGACGTCATGACGGGGACCCTCGCCGCAGAAATTGAATACGGGGGCGCCAGCGGCGGCGCGATGATAGAGTTTCTTAACCAACTCGGTTATGACGTCTGGTGTTTCGGGAATCATGATTTTGACAAGGGGCAGAGAAACGCGATCTCCCTTTCAAAATTGGCCAAATTCCCCACTGTCATGGCCAACATAATCTATAAGGAGAGTGGCGAGCTTTTCGCTGCGCAGCCCTACCACATCTTCAATGTCGGTCAATTCAAGATCGGGGTGATCGCGGTGATGGAAGAGCATTTTTTGAGCGAGGTTCAACAGGAAAAGGTCGAAGGGCTGGCTGTCGAGCCCATCATTCCCACGCTCAAGTCCTATATTCCGGCACTCGACGGCCAGACAGATCTGATCGTCGTCGTTTCTCACGGCTGGTTCAGCCAGGGCGTGCGCATCGCCGAGAACATTCCCGGGGTCGATATCGTTCTGGCC
>CAZKBY010000203.1:0-4775 GCA_964550915.1 uncultured Eubacteriales bacterium
TGTTTCATGAGCCCAACCTTGCGTTTTTTGGAAATTTATGAATTAATCAGGCTAGCAAAAGGAAAAAAGAGCGCCCTCATCCTTGTCAGTGACATGACCAGGCCATGTCCATCCTACAGGTTTTTGCCGTTTATCATCGATGATTTGGAAGCAGCCGGGGTATCGGATATCAAGATTATATTCGGATTGGGCATCCACCGGCGACAAAGCAAGAAGGAGAAATGCAAGTTGGTTGGCGAATATGTCGCCGGAAAAGCGAAGGAGCTTATCGATTCGGACGAAGCAGAATTTATTCTCATCGGATACACCAAAGCCAGAACCCCGATCGAGGTCTGCAGGGAAGCCCTGACTTGTGATATCTTAATCGCCACCGGAAATGTTGAATACCACTATTTCGCGGGCTATAGTGGCGGAGCAAAGGCTGTTCTGCCAGGCATTTGCTCAAGAAAAGCTATTCGGGCCAACCATAGCTTGATGCTCGACGACAGAGCGTTGACCGGAAATTTCATCACCAATCCCGTTCGCCAGGACATCGAAGAGGCAGGGCAAAGAGTCGGAATAGATTTTCTTTTTAACGTCATCCTGAATGAAAAAAAGAGAATCATCTCGGCTGTGGCTGGCAAGAACAACGAGGCGTATTTGAGAGCCATAAAAATTTATGATGTAATATTCAAGAGAACGATCAATGCCAAAGCCGACATCGTCATCACCTCGCCAGGCGGCTATCCTAAAGACATCAACGTTTACCAAGCTCAGAAGGCGCTGGACAATGTCAAGGGCATCGTCAAGGAGGGAGGTGAGATCATTTTCGTGGCCAGCTGCGAGGAGGGATATGGAGAGAAGGTTTTTCAGGAGTGGATGGCCCATGTCAAGAACTATGAGAAACTCGATAAACGAATCAGGGAGGAATTCGTTCTGGGGGGACACAAGGCTGTCGCCATTTCCAGATTTTTGACTAAGGCCAAGGTGCGGCTTTATTCATCTTTTAGCAAAGAGGAAACCGAACGGCTCGGTTTTGTCAAAATCGCCTCTCTTCAGTCTTATCTAAATGACCGGATCGCAGCATCACCCGATCTCAAGATCATCGTCGTTCCGGGCGGAAATTTTGTGCAATTCAGGGAGTAAGGCCTGAAAAAGCCCTAAGGATGACCAATTGGCGAGCACTGAAGACAAGACCAAGGAGTGAACCAAGATGAAGGAAATCAAAACCGTTGGAATTGTTGGAGCCGGGACAATGGGAAGGCGCATCGCCTTCGGATGTGTCATCAAGGGGGTAAACGTCCGGCTCTTCGACGTGATGCTAGAAGCTGCTCGAGAGGCAGGAGGGGCGATCAGAGCGCTGATCGAAGAGCGCGAGGTTGACGGTCGCCTCGAAAAAGGGACCGTCGACACAGCCATGCCACTGGTATCTATTTGCCCCACGCTCAAAGACTGCGTCTCCGGTGTGGATCTGGTCATTGAAAATGTGCCCGAAAATGTCGAACTCAAAAGAAGTGTGTTTGCCCAGATTGACCGCATGATCGACGAAGACACATTGCTCGGGACAAATACCTCATCCATCCCCGGCTCCTTGATCGCTGGTGTCACGAGCAGACCCGACAAATTTTTCAACTTCAACTGGGGAAAACCCGAAGATATTCGCGTCGAGGTCATGGGCCATCCAGGGACAGCGGCCGAGACCATTAATGCCGTAATTGCTTTCCTGAGGAAACTGGGGCTCATTCCGCTCCAGGTCAAACGCGAGATCATGGGATACTGCTGCAACCGGGTCTGGAGAGAAGTCAAGAAAGAGGTGCTTTTTCTTATTGAGGGAGGCTACATGAGCCCCGAGGATATCGACCGAGGGTGGATGCTCGAGTGGGGATCGAGCATCGGCCCTTGCGGCGCAATGGATTATATCGGTCTGGATGTCGTCAGGGATATTGAGCTCAACTATTTTAGAGCCTCGGGCGATCCCTCCGACCGACCGCCTCCGTTCTTGGAAGATATGATCGCCCGGGGAAAACTGGGGATAAAATCCGGCGAAGGCTTTTATAAATATCCACATCCGGCATATAAACGGCCTGGCTGGCTGAAGGGAGAAAGTAGATGAAAAAGGTAATCTTGGGGACGGTTCTGTTGCTCCTTTTCTTAACCGAGCTTCCTATACTCCCCTGCACAATCTTCAACGCCTCAAAAAACGGAAGAGTCCTGGCGGGAAACAACGAGGACCTGAACTCGACTGATTCCCGGATCTGGTTCTATCCGCCGAACGAGGGGAAGTACGGCTATGTCTATGTCGGGTTCGATTCCTACGGCATTCAGGGTGGCATGAATGACCGGGGCTTGTTCTTTGACTACAATGCGCTCAAGTTTGCCCGGATGAACCCGAGCCCCGATAAACCGGGCATCAAGAGCTGGAGGGGATTCGTGGACAAGATCATGAGTGAATGTGCCACGGTGGAAGATGTGATCAACCTTCTTAGGAATCACAATTTAGCCTGGTGGGGCCCCAATCAGGTCATGTACGCAGATGCAACAGGCGTCTCAGCGGTTATCGGCGCGGATAAAAATGGCGATTTATCGATTGTCCGAAAGGAAGGCAATTATCAGGTCTCCACCAACTTCAGCCTGGCCAACCCCGAGTTCGGGTCAATCACCTATCCTTGCAGCCGTTTTGAAATCGCCACCGAAATGCTCGCCAGCATGACTGAGCTGACAGTTGATTATTTTAGAAAAATCCTGGCGGCCACCCACCAAGAAGGTACCAATCCAACGATCTATTCAAACATCTGTGACCTCACAAACAAGGAAATATACCTTTACAATTTTCATCATTATGAAGAAGCGGTGAAATTCAACCTGGAAGAAGAATTCAAAAAAGGCGAGCATTCCTACGAAATACTCTCCCTTTTTCCGCGAAAGATTCATGCGCAGAGGAGCTTCGAAGATGCCCAGGGAAAAAAGCTCTCGGCTGTCCTTTTCAAAACCATTGAAAAAGAGGGACTGGAGGCTGCGATCAAGAAATTCCGCGATGCTAAGAGCGAGTCTTCTCCTCTCGCCGGAGAGCTGGATGCCTTGATTTTTTCATTGCGGATCAAAGGAAGAGCTAAAGAAATGCTTGAAGTTTGTAAATTGTACACCCAGGAATTCCCCAACTCTTTGGAGGGCCACAAGCGACTCGGAGACCTCTATCTGTGGATGGGAAATAGAGCAGCGGCCGTTGAAAGCTACAAAAGAGCTCTGGAGCTTAATCCAGAAAACTCAGAAATTCTCCAGATCATGAAGAAAATTTCGAACTAAAGCTATTGAGTATTCGCCCCTGACGAACCCTTTCGGAGGCCTACAGCCGGATCGCAACGCCTCCCCTGAGCAAGAAACCGTTCCAGATCCCTGCGTCGATCAGGAGATGAATGTTCTGGGAAAGCTTGGCCTTGAGACCCAGGTTCAACTGGATAAAGGGAATAAACCCGGGCAGGAAGAAATCCTCACCCTCCTCTTCTAGTTCCTCTTTCAATTCTTTTAAAGTCTTGCTCAGCGAATCTTCGTAGTGTTCTTGGGACTCGTCGGGAAGGGTGAGGTCGCCGGAGTAAGCATAGGTCACCTGAGCTCCTTCGAGTGCTGTCCCCGTGGCCACTCCAAGCCCGAAGGTTATATACGGATGAACAACCGAAGAAGGAATGATATCCCATCGGAAGCTCACGTGAAAGGACAGGGGTTTGATCAGGAATTCTCCGGCCGAAGAGGCGGCAAAATGTCCCTCCTCGCCGGTGATGGAATCACGAAGACTCAGAGAGGCACTGATTTCAGGAACGGCGATTCTTATGCTCGTCTTCTCGATCGACAGTCCCAGACTGAAAGAGCCATTAGCCCCGCCCGGATACCATCTAACTTCAAGTCCGAAGTTATCTCCGCTCGAGTCAAAGGCGACCTCCTGGTCGTAGGCCATCTCCTCAAGGCTGGGGTAGTCCGCCTGGATGTCCTCGAGGATGCTGTTTTTCAAATCTGTCTCCAGGGCGTCGCTGATGCCTCCCTCGATGAACGACCTCAAGAGGTTAATGCTCCATCTTGAGTAATGGAACCCGAGCTCAAAATGCCCTTGAGCTTGAGCAGGAGGTGCTTGCGCCCCCAAAACAAAACAGAAGACGGCGGCCAACAGGGCTGAAGAGATTTTTTTCATTTTTATACTCCTGATAATGATGTTTCAAGCTATTTATCACAGGTCGCAAAAACATTCAATATTATTAGTCGAATTATCATAAGCGAAACAGACAAAATGGCCATAAACGGGCGGTGCTCATGCCTTGTCAGATTAAATATTTCCTCTGTTTTGGCGGGAGAAAAGTCAATACTTGGTTGAATCGGGCCTCGATTTCTGATATTTTTCCATCTTCGTAAATCCAGGTGGAGGTAAAAATGGCAAGAATAGTCTTTATTTTCTTCGTGGCTGGGCTGTTCTTGGTGGCGGTCGGCCCGCAAGCAGTCGCGGCCGCCAACCCCAAAGTGCTGATGAAAACGAGCAAGGGCGACATCACGATCGAGCTCTACGAGGACAAAGCCCCCATCACAGTCCGGAATTTCCTTTCCTATGTGGATGAGAAATTCTATGAAGGGACGATCTTCCATCGCGTCATCAAAGGCTTCATGATCCAGGGAGGCGGCCTGACGGCCGACTTCGAGGAAAAGCCTTCCAAGCCGCCGATCCAGAACGAGGCCGACAACGGCCTCAAGAACGAAAGGGGGACGATCGCCATGGCTCGCACGCCCGAGATCCACAGTGCCACCTCCCAGTTTTT
>CAZKBY010000204.1:0-4726 GCA_964550915.1 uncultured Eubacteriales bacterium
CGACCGCGTTATTGGGGACATAATAGGTGTTATGGAATTCCTCCATGTCCTTCTTAGTGATTTTTCTCAGGTCATCCATCCAGCCGAGGACTTCCCAGTGATAGGGCGAAGCGGCGTAAAATGCCGCGTTGACCTGTTCGTTAAAGAGAAAGCCGGGCCTGTTTTCGCTCAGCCGCCGTTCTTCCATGACGACGTCCTTTTCAGAGTAGAACTCCCGGAAATAGGCATTCATCATCCGGTCCGATTCGAGGAGCATCTGGAGCTCGACTTTATTTGAGGGCAATGTGACGTAATAGCCAGTCACCTCGTTTGATGTTGATGCATTGAGCCCGGTCCCTCCGTTCTTCATATAGAGCTCCCACAATTGGTCCTTGATGATATACGTCTTTTCCGCTTTGATGAGTTCGTCCACTTCCTTCTGCCACTGGGCAACTTTTTCCTTGTCGCCGCCGTCAGCCTTCCAGAATTTTTCCCGATAAATCTTGTCAACAAGCCCGTCGATCTGCCGGTCGATAGCGGCGTCAGCCTCGTAATCGATGACGCCCATTATCTTCGTGCCCTTGAACATCATGTGTTCGTGGAGATGGGCGATCCCGGTGATGCCCGGGCGCTCGTTGATCGAACCCACTTTGTAGTAGACATGGCAGACGACCCGCGGCACGCCGGGTTTCTGGACCATCAGAATTTTCATTCCATTTCCGAGAACATGCTCTTTGACGTCGAGAGAAAACTCTGCCGCAAAGATAATCGAGACCAAGGCCAGAAAAAGAAGAATTGCCAGACATGTGCGTTTCATGTCATCAAACCTCCTTTCAGAAAAATTGATGTGGCCTCCGGAGAAGATTTGCACAATACTACAATTTTGACGTCATTGCCATTGAATTTCTTCCCTGTTGTGAGACGGTCTTCCTCTCGAGATTGTTTTATTGAGAAAGATAAAAGGCGACCAGCAGGGGCATCAAGGTTAAACACTAGCCTGTATTGACACTTTTCTGTCTTTTCGATATATATTGTTTCGACCTGGTTTTCGCAAAGGTTTATACCTGTCATGTTCGGTCAATTTCCGACTAAATAAAGGGGAAGACGGCCATGGCCAAAATATTGCTTTTGGATTTCGAAGAAGGAGATTACCGGCGCCTTTTGGATGAGAAATTCGACGTCGAGCTCAAAGCAACAAACTGGAAGTCGGGCAAGGTGGAAAGCCTTTCCCCGGCTCAGGATTGTCGGATCGTTTTTTATCAGGCCAACTTAAGTGGTTATGCCAGCGGGCTTCATACGGGCGATTCTGAAAACTTTGAAAAAATCGTCGATGAAGGTGGCGTCATCGTCTGCTTTATCGGAAACTGCCAGGAGTACCACCTAACCAATGTCATCGGGGGAATCCCTCATCTGAAATTTGAAGAAAACAGACTTCCCAACAAGATCTACGAAGTCGCCGACGAGCCCTACAACACAATTTTCACCCAATTTGGGCCATTCATTTCTCATGCTTACGAGCTCTTTCCAACCCAAAACAGCCTGGGCAAAAGCCTCAACCTGAAAGAATGGGATCCCCCTTACAACGGCGAGCTCAAAGTCCTGGCTGAAAGTTACAGGAATTATCCTGTGTCTTTCCTCCTCCGCAAGGGCAAAGGATTTTACCTTCTTTTTCCCTGGTTCGGAGAGAAAAATCTGGATGTCGCCAGGCTGGTGCTGAAGGAGCTTTTGGGGGAGGTCTCCTCGCGGCCGGTTCCTCAGGCCGAAGAAGCATCAGACTGGCTCAACTCCTCTGACTATGTTTTTCCTGGCCTCCTGGAAGTCCACAAGCAAATAGAAGAGGAGAGAGAACGCCACCGCCAGGCCATGCTTGGCCTGGAAGAGAAGATCAAAGAGATCAGGATAACCGAGCAAGAGCCCTTTAACAAACTGCTGACCGCAGAAGGTCTGAACCTCAAGCAGGCCGTGATCCGGGCATTCAAATGCTTAGAATGGCTCAACGTCATCGATGTCGACGAATATTGGAGACACGTCATCAGGGTTAAAGAAGAAGATATCTGGCTGATCGATGAAGACGAAAAATCCGTCGAACAGCTCATCCGGGGCGGCGAGCTCATTCTTTTGATGGTGAGGAGTAGCGAAAGCGGGGCTGCAGACGACGATTGCCTCCTTCTCCAGAGGTATAAAGGCAGGCGAATGCAGGAATTCGATAACACGAAGATGAAAGCACTCTTGCTGGGGAACTACTACTGCCGAACCGAAGCTAAGCTGCGAGAACTCCCGTTTACCGAGACTCAGATCGACGAGGCCGCAAAAGATGCTAACGGGTTGCTTACGACCTACGAGCTTTTCAAGGCCATCAAGGCCGAGAAAGAGAAAAAGATCACTAAAGAGGCCATCCGGGAGCAGATTAAAAGTAAGATCGGGCTCATCACCTTCGATTATTGATCCGCTCACCAGGATAAGATATGACACCCGCCCAGCTTGCCAGAATTGGCCTCAGGCTTCTGCGGGAAAAAAGGAATCCGGTCAGAGCCAGAGGGGTCCAGAAGTATTTCAAGGAAGAAGTTAAATCTTATGGGCTCACAGCTGCCCAGCAAAAGGAATTGGCTCTGAGCGTTTATTCGATGATCAAGAACGATTGGACGGCGGAAGAGGCCGCCGACTTTTGCGAGATCATGCTTCAGGAATCCTATTTCGAAGCGAGAAGCCTGGGCATTCTTGTCCTGGGAAACTTCAAAAAAGATTTTCCCAGACCTCTTTTCTCCACGATCAAAGGCTGGTTAGCTCGAGACCTCTGCGACAACTGGGCGCTGGTTGACTCTCTTTGTCCAGACTCAGTCGCCTCTCTCCTCGAGAAATACCCCGGGCTCGTGACCAACATCACGAGCTGGACACACTCCTCCAACCGGTGGGTCAGACGAGCCTCTGCTGTCTCATTCATCAGGCTGGCCCGGAAGGGGCAGTATCTCGATACGATCTATGACATTGCCGACTCGCTTTTTTCAGACTCCGATGACCTCGTTCAGAAGGCCACAGGCTGGCTTCTCCGCGAAGCCGGCAAAACGGACATAAAGAGGCTGGAAAAATTTCTTCTTGACAACGGCCGCCGCATCCCCCGCACAACCTTGCGCTATGCCATCGAACGGTTCGAAGACAGGAAAAGAAAAAGCATCCTCGAGGCCACGAAGCCAGAATAGCCGCGCCCCCCGAACAACCCTTGTCTTAGGGAAATCGCCTGTGGTATATTCGATCATCATTCAGCCATGAATCTTTCATCTTGCTTTTTATTCGGGGAGGACAAATGAAAGCCATTCTTAAGCTCGGAACAGCGGCGCTTTTCGTTCTTTTTCTATTAGCTGCAAGCTCCTATGCACCTCAGGAAGCCCGGGTTTTCAGGTTTCCGGCCATCCACGGCGGCCAGATCGTTTTCAGCTACGCCGGCGACCTCTATGGTGTGCCAGTCGAAGGCGGGGTCGCCAGGAAACTAACCTCTGATGAAGGGTACGAAGCATTCCCCAGGTTCTCGCCGGACGGAAAGTCCATTGCCTTCACGGCAGAATACGACGGCAACCGCGAGGTCTACATCATGCCGGCTGAAGGCGGCGTGCCCACGCGCCTTACCTTTACTCCGTCTTTGGGCCGGGACGACATCTCCGACCGCATGGGGCCGAACAACATCGTTATGGGCTGGACAAGCGACGGCCAGAGGGTCATCTTCCGTTCGCGGATGAGAGAATGGGATGATTTCCTGGGCCAGCTCTACCTCGTCTCCAAGGAAGGCGGCTCTTTTTCTCAAATCCCGGTGCCCAGGGGCGGATTCTGTTCTTTCTCTCCTGATGACAAGAAGATGGCTTATAACCGCGTTTTCCGGGAATTCAGGACCTGGAAGCGTTACCGCGGCGGAATGGCCGACGATATTTGGGTTTACGACTTCGAAAGCAAGAAAGTTGAAAACATCACCAACCATCCCGCACAGGACATCATCCCGATGTGGAGCGGCGACAAGATTTATTTTCTTTCCGACCGCGATGACCACAAGAGGATGAACCTTTACGTTTACAGCCTGGCCACCAAGGAGGCGAAAAAACTTACCGCCTTTGACGACTTCGACATCAAGTTCCCTTCGCTCGGACCCGGCGCGATCGTCTTTGAGAACGGCGGGTATCTCTACAGGTTCGATTTGGCCAGAGAAAAAACAGAGAAAGTACCGGTCATCGTCGCCGATGACATGGTCAGCGGCCGGTCAAAGCTCATCAAGGTCAGCGACAGAATCACAAACTATGAGATATCACCGGACGGCAAGCGCGCTCTCTTCGGCGCCAGGGGCGATGTCTTCACTGTCCCGATAAAACACGGGAACACGAGGAACCTGACGAGCAGCCCGGGCGTCCATGAGCGGGATTCGAAATGGTCGCCGGATGGCAAATGGATCGCTTTTATCTCCGATAAGACCGGTGAGGACGAAATTTTCATCATGCCCCAGGACGGTCAGGGGGAGGCCCGGCAAATAACCTCGAACGCTGACACCTATAAATATCATCTCCTTTGGTCGCCGGACAGCCAGAAAATCGTCTGGAGCGATAAGCTTCTCCGGCTGAACTACGTCGATATAAATAAGAAAACCATCTTCGAAGTGGCCAAAGCCGAGATCGGCGAGATCCGTCAGTACTGCTGGTCGCCGGACAGCCGCTGGATTGCCTACGATAAACCGGAGGTCGAATCAATGCGGAGAGTCTATCTCTACTCG
>CAZKBY010000205.1:0-4703 GCA_964550915.1 uncultured Eubacteriales bacterium
GGGACAAGCTGCTTAAGGCCGAGGCTTTAGCCATCCTCATGCGCTACGAAAGGACCAAACACGTCGCCTTTACCAAGCTTCTCTGCCTCCAGTCCCCTTACGGCATCCGGAACAAGAAGCTCATCCGTCATATCCGGATCGTCGAGGAAAAGAGGCTGCTTGAGGCTGGGCCTTTCCTCAAGTCCTTGGCCCTGCGAAAAGACTTTTGGAACCGAAAAGTCAGGAGAGAAGCAGCCCGCGTTTTGGAGAAATGGCATGAGGGATAAAGTCATGACTTGTTTTATTTATCTGATGAATGCCATCCAGGCCGGCAAAATCTACTCCACGGATCATCCCAAGTTCAAAGACTTCTTGGACAGGCTGCACGCTCTTCTCCAGGAGATTCTTCAAGAGCGGAAGGAATTGACTTTGGGGATCGTCAACGGCGAGCTGGCCTGGGAGGACGAGATTTTTTTCAACCTGAGTACGAAGCTGGGGGCGCTCATCAATTTTCTGGAAGAGAGCGGGATCGAAAGGATCGTCTTGGAGCAGGGTTTGAGGTATGAAGATTTGCACAAGTTCATCATCTTCCTGGCTCGAACAAGAAAGCTTCAGCAGGTCGATGAGAAAGAATATTTTGCTCTCCACGGGATACAGAATATCCGGGCCGGCCGGCTTCGGGTCATGGTTAAAAGCGAGGGGCTGGAAGCGGAAAAAACAGAACTTCAGATGAAATATGAAAACTCGCTCCAAGCCGTTTCCCATTCCCTTAACCTTGTCCTCGATGAAGAGGAGATCGATTATCTGGACCTGAGGTTCAATGTGCTCAACATCATGGAAGATTTTGTCGGCCGGCATCAAGAACTGCTCAACTTGATTTCGGTCAAACACAAAGATTTGTTGACTTTTGTTCATCTCCTCAACGTCTCGCTGCTGGCCATGTTTTTCGCCTCCAAGCTTGGGTTCTCCAAGGAAGACATCCTGGACCTCGGCATTGCGGCTCTCTATCATGACATCGGCAAACTTTACATTTCCCAGAAGATCATTCAGAAAAAAACAAAACTGGCCGAGCAGGAATTCATCCAGATCAGAGATCATCCGCTCTTGGGAGCCAAAATTCTCGACGCCTACAAGAACTCGATGGGCATTCTTCCCCTTGTCGTCGCCTTTGAACACCACCTCCGCTATGACCTAGGCGGCTATCCGAAGCTGGACTGCCGTCATCAGCCCCACCTCGCCTCCCTCTTGGTCTCCATCTGCGACGTCTATGATGCCCTAGCTCTCAAACGCTCTTACAAGAGAAATTATCCTCCCGACAAAATCTACGAAATGATGATGATGGAGAGGGGGAAGATGTTCGATCCCTTCCTTCTGGACAAGTTTTTCCAATTTTTGGGAGTTTGGCCAGTCGGGACACTCGTCTCTCTGAGCGATGGGAGGATTGCCGTTGTCAGGGAAGTCCATGAACAGGACGTCTTCAGGCCGACCGTTGACATCATCATCCCGGAGAACCAGAGAGAAAGGATTGACCTGTGTCAGGAGAAGAACCTCAGCATCGATGAAGCTCTAAATCCCCATGGGCAGGGGAAAAAGTATCTCCCGCTCTTGGGCGAATCCCCATCCCAAGCCTGAACACTCAGGTTATGACCTTGTCGATGTCTCTTTCCCCATAGTCGTCATACTGCTGAGCCATGGCATATTCGCTCCGCAGCATGAAGTAGTGACTTTTTTCCACCTGACTCAGGTAGTTGAGGATTCTCCGCTGGGGGGGCTTTACCTTATTCGCCAATCCCAGATAGAAATTCTGAGCTGACTTCTCCGCTTTCATGGCCTGGTAGAGGATATCTACAAGAGAAGAAGAAGGCAGCACCCGGACCGCCGGCAGGAGTTCTGCGTCAACGGCCTGAGGGACCTCGATCTTCTCTCCGCGATAAAGGTTGGCGAACAGGGTTTCCAGGACTTTCTTGTGTTTCTTCTCTTCCCGAGCCAGGACGAAAAATTTCTCCTTGAGGAGAGCATTCTTGACCTGCTTGGAGAGCCGGGTGTAAATCCTGTTTGAGTCGATCTCAGCCCGGACAGCGTAACCCAAGAGTCTTTTCACAGGCTCTCTGGCGATGCTAACCATGTCATGCTCCTTTCAACCGCCACCCTACCTTGCTCCGGCAAATTCATCAATGAAAAAACGGGCGAGCTACCGGACCGAAACGACTTTAAACTTGCGGAGCCTTTTTTGCTGGACACAGTCCTGAAGGCAAACCAGGATATCGTTACTGCCCTCAAGAAGCGGCATGACGACTTCCTGGTCTATCTGTTGTCCCTGTTTTATTTTTACTTTAAGGTCTTGCTCCGCTAAAAAGCCCGTGAGTTCTCGGTTCTCCCGCCAGGAACTCTTGGCGGCGGAATGATAGACTTCAAAAAGCAATGCCAGGTTATAGGAGTATCCGCCGGGACCGACTCCGTAAGTGATGTTCCGGAAGGGAATTTTTACAGAACAAACGATGGCGGCATTTCCTGCCTTGTCTTTCTCAACCCGGCCAAGACCGACTTCATAATCGAGAAAGGGGACAACGCCGGCCGAGGACTCGTCCTGGACGATTTCGCCCACCCATTGGTACTTCGTCATGTTTGGATCACTCTGATGATAGGTCAGCATGGAGAAGGGCTTGACTTCCACATCAGTGATCAGTTTGTAGTCTCTGGTGTTCTCGTAGGCGACGAAAACCAGGCGGAGAGGCCCGGAGAAGTAATCGGGATACTGGTTATAGACCCAAGTCTCTGAGGCTCTTTCCGTGATCGTTCCTTCTTCGAGCAGGTTCTGACTGAGCTCCCTCTTGCTTTCGCCGAATTCTGTCGGAGTATCGCCCATCGTCTTTTTGATGACGTCGGTGGGCGGGCCCAAGAGGATGTAAATCCTCCCTCTATCTGTCTTCCAGCCAGGAATTCCGGCTTGAAAGGCCTTGTCGGCTACGGCCAGACGGGTGTAGTACTGTTCCCGAAATTCATTGACGTCCGTGTCCGGAGTGGGGTCTCTTCTTTTCCAGAAGTCGGCGATGAACTCCCCCCTGTCTTGAGGGGGCATCTCCTTAAAGATCTTTTCCTCCTGGGGTGTAATAATGTACCTGATCTGATCAAGAAACCGTTCGCTCGCCGGGTCTAGGCTCGGCTTCTCGGTGGAAGACGTGGCGCAGCTTGAGAACATGACAACCGGCAGCAAAACCCAGATCGTCCGAACGATCCTCATATCTCCTTCCTTTGTTTTTATTATATACCCCACCTGCCTTAAAGACAAATCGATCCGCGCCAAACGGAGTCACAAAAGCGAAGCCGCTGGGATCGTGGGTTGACATTTTAGTCGCCTCCTTTTATCGTAAAAAACCGTGAAGGTCATCCTTGCCGGATACAACATCGATAGCGACGTCATCGCCGACCTCAAGCGGCGTTCTCCGGCCAGGGATGATGTGACGCCCGAAACACTCTCTGCTTCCTATGCTCGCATCTCCCGGGACCCCCGGCCCATCGATGAGCTCAGGGCTGCGGCGCGGCGAGAAGTGGAAAAGGCGCGGCGTTCTAACCAGACTATCATCTTCAAGATGGGCCATCACTCGGTCGCCGAGCATGCCGTCTTCAACTTCGACCTCATCGGCCTCAGCCGCTTGGCGCTCGAGGAGGTGGAAAAGTTCCGCCTTTGTTCCTTCACAGAAAAGTCCCAGCGCTATATTACCTTGGGAGACGATTTTGTCATCCCAGAGGAAATAAGGAAGGCCGGCCTGGAGAACATTTTCCTCAAGACGATCAGGACACAGAATGCCCTTTACCACAGTCTCTACGAGAGACTCAAGCCCTACGTTTTTGACAGATACAGGGACATTGCCCAGGACACCAGGAATCATCCTATCCTTGACGGTTGGGCCAAGGAAGACGCCCGGTATGCGGTCAGCCTGGCCACTCAAGGGCAGGCGGGGATGACCATCAATGCCCGCAACCTGGAGCTCCTCATCCGCCGCTTCGCCGCCCAAAAGCTGGCCGAGCTTCGAGAGCTCAACGCGAGAATCTACGCCCTGGCAAAAGAGGCCGCGCCCTCGATCATTCTTTTCACCGAGCCGACAGATTTTGACTCCAAGACTTACCTTGGCCTGGAAGAAGCGGCCCAGAGGCTTCCTCGGCCGAAGGGAAGCGACCTTTCTCGGCCGGCTGACGACCGCCGGATTGTCCGCCTCGTTGCCTGTACACCCGACGGCGACGACCGCATCCTGGCTGCGCTCCTCCATACGGTCTTGTCGGCATCTTATGAGTCCTGCTATGAGCGAATCCGGAAAATGTCCGGAACTCAAAAAAGCGAGTTCTTCAAAGCCGCTCTTGAGCACATGGAGTTCTATGATTTTCCGCTCCGGGAGTTCGAGCACGCCGACCTAACCTTTGCCCTCATCGTCTCCGCTGCCTGTTTTGCCCAGCTCAAGCGCCACCGTATGGCCACCCTGACAAAGCAGAGCTATAATCCTGAGCTTGGAGTGACGATTCCCCCTTCTTTCGAGGACATTGGTGCCGCTGACGAATTCCTGGCCGTCGTCAAGCAGACAAACGAGACGTATGACCGGCTGAAAAAAGAGGTCGGAGAAGCAGGGACCTATGTTCTGACCAACTCCCACAGAAGGCGGGTGCTTCTCAAGGTCAACGTCCGAGAGCTTTACCACATTTCCCGGCTCCGGGAGGACCCGACCGCCCAG
>CAZKBY010000206.1:0-4680 GCA_964550915.1 uncultured Eubacteriales bacterium
CCTCAGGAGTGATGTTGATCAGGTGGTCGGCCGAGAAAGCCCTGATTTCCGAAGCCAGCTCGGCACCGCCCAAAGGAGTGAATTCATCGGCATGGATGCGGACTTTAAGACTGGCCTGCTTCGCGCCGATAGCCAGTCGCCGCGTTTCCTCGAGCGAGAAGACGCCCTTTTCACAGAAGACGTCGAAGAATTCCGCCAGGTTTCTTCTTTTAACCTCAGGAAGGACACGTTTCAGGAGAAAATTCAGGTAATCGTTTTTCCGGCCCCTGTATTCCTTGGGGACTTCATGCGCGCCCATGAACGTGGGCACGATATCCACAGGATGTCTCCGGCCGGCTTCTCGCAAGGCTTCGAGCTGTTTGATTTCGTCCTTGAGGTTAAGCCCGTAGCCGCTTTTGGCCTCGACTGTTGTCGCGCCGTTAAGGAGCATCGTGTCAAGACGGGAGAGGCAAAGGCGGACGAGTTCGCTTCTTGTGGCCCGGCGCGTGGCCTTGACAGTCGTCTGAATACCCAGGCCCTTCTTGGCCAGTTCCTCATAGGTGTACCCTTTGAGCCTCAGCTTGAATTCATCCACCCGGCTCCCGGCAAAAGGAAGATGAGTATGAGAATCGACGAATCCCGGCAGCCCGACCAGGCCGTCGGCGTCGAGACGAACCGCGTTCTTTCTAATCCTGACTCTGGCCTTAAAGTTCTTTTCTTGGCCGATGAAGACGATCCGGCCCTGGCAAGAGGCAAGCCAGGCCTTCTCCAGAAGCCCCACTTCTTGAAGGCTTCGTTTTCGTCTTGGAATAGGCCCGGCCAGAGTTAGAAGCTGCGCGCAGTTCGCGACGACGAGGTCAGCCGAGGTCATGGGGATGTTTTCTCAGGGAGGACTGGCGGCTTCTCCGGATAAAGGTCGGAGTTTCATACGGCTCGTACTGTTTTTCCCAAGCCGGCGGCTCCCACAAAGAAGGACTCTGCTTCGGCTCGAAGAGAAACGTCGGGGTATCCGTCTCGACCTGGAAGGGCAGCGGCGTCGGCCGGCGCGGCCTGATGTATTCTTCGGCTGCTTTGACCTCTTTTTCCGGCTTTGTGTCGAAGCCTGTGGCGATGACCGTGACTTTGACCATCTCTTTCATGGCGCTGTCGATAACCGTGCCAAAAATGATGTTGGCGTCGGGGTGAGCGAGCCTGTGGATGAGTTGAGAAGCCTTGGAGACCTCGTGAAGGGTCAGGTCTTTGCCGCCCGTGATGTTGATGAGCACGCCCCGCGCTCCCTCGATGGAGGTGTCGACGAGCAAGGGGCTCGAGATGGCTTTCTGGGCAGCGTCCACGGCCCGGTTTTCGCCCGAAGCCATGCCCGTTCCCATGAAAGCCATGCCCATTCCCTTCATGATCGACTTGACGTCGGCGAAGTCGAGGTTGATGAGTCCGGGCTTGGTGATAAGGTCGGAGATGCCCTGGACCGCCTGGCGCAGGATGTCGTCAGCCATCTTGAAAGCGTCCTGGATGGACGTGTCTAAGTTGACCGTCTGGAGAAGGCGCTCGTTGGGGATGGAGATCACCGTAGCCACGGACCCTCTCAGCTCCTTAAGGCCCTCTTCGGCTTGCTTGGCCCTGACCCGGCCCTCGAACTCAAAGGGGAGGGTGACGATGGCAATGGCCAGGATGTCCATCTCCGAGGCGAGGTTGGCCAGGATCGGCGTTGCTCCCGTCCCGGTTCCCCCGCCCAGGCCCGTTGTCAGGAAGACCATGTCGGCGCCCTGGATGAGCTCGATCAGCTTTTCGGTGTCTTCCACGGCCGCCTGTTTTCCGGTCTCGGGCCTGCCGCCCGAGCCCAGCCCCTTGGTCACCTGGCTTCCGATCTGAAGCTTGGTGCCGGCCCGGTTGTTGCTCAGGGCCTGAACATCCGTGTTGACGGCGATAAACTCAACGCCTTCGATGCCGGTCTCGATCATCCGGTTGACGGCGTTTCCTCCGCCGCCGCCGATGCCGATGACTTTGATCTTGGCGCCGATGCATTCTTCGACTAAATGAAATTTCAGTTTGCCGATGATTTCGTCGCTCATGATGCCTCCTCCTTATTCTTTGAGCCAGTCTCGGAGCTTGGCCCATAGTCCTTTCTTTTTATCCTGTGCCATGCCGCGTTCCTGCCACAAGCCGAACCCGTAAAGGATCAGGCCGACGGCAGTGGCATAGTCTGGAGTGCTGACTCTGTCCACCAGCCCGCCGACCCCGGTCGGCTCGCCGCGCCGGACCGGAAGGTCAAAGATTTCCTCAGCCACTTCCTCCAACCCTTCGAGCAAGGCCGTCCCGCCGGTGAGGACGATGCCCGAGTTCAACGATTTTTCGTAGCCCATCCTCTTAATGTCGCCGTCAACCAGGCGGAAGATTTCTTCAGCGCGGGGCTGGATGATGTCGGCCAGAATCTGGCGCGACAGGACGCGCGGTTTTCTTCCGCGGCCGACCGAGGCGACCTCGATCGCCTCCTGCTCATCCAGGGTAGGGCTGGCGACGCAACCGAACTTCTTCTTTATTTTTTCTGCTTCCGGGATGGGCGTGCGCAACCCGACTGCAATATCGTTTGTGAAATTGTCTCCGCCGATGGGAACGATCGAGGTGTACCAGAGGCTGCCTCTTTCGAAGATAGCCACCTCGGTCGTGCCGCCACCGATGTCGATGAGACCGACGCCCAGCTCCTTTTCGTCATGGGTGAGGACCGAGGCCGAGGTGGCGATCTGATTGAGAACGACCTGTTCAATCTCGATTTCAGCCCGTTCGACGCAGGTTCTCAGGTTCTGGATCGAGGTGATGGCCGAAGTGACGATATGGACGTTGACCTCTAATTTGATGCCGCTCATCCCCAGCGGGGCCTTGATTCCGTCCTGCTCATCGACGATGAATTCCTGCGGGATGACGTGGATGATCTCCCGGTCGGGCGGGATGGACACGGCTTTCGACTGGTCGATGACCCGGCGGATATCCTCCCGGGCAATCTCCCGGTTTTTCCCGGAGACGGCGATGACCCCCCGACTGTTGAAGCTCTTGATGTGGGCTCCGGAAATGCCGACGAAGGCCGACTCGATCTCAACGCCAGCCATCAACTCGGCCTCTTCCTGGGCCTTTTTGATGGCCGCGGTCGTCGCCTCCAGGTTGACGACGACGCCCTTCCTCAGCCCCTTGGAGTCGGCTGTGCCGATCCCGATGATCTCGATTTTTCTCTCCGGAGTGATTTCGCCGATGATGGCGGCGACTTTTTTTGTCCCGATGTCAAGACCGACAAGGTAGCTATTTCTTGGCATTATCTCACCTCCTCAGGAGAGTTCAAAGGAGCGGCCTGCCCTAAGATCGCCAGCGGCTTGAAGTAAATCCTGTCGTCAAAGCGCAGGTCAACATATTCCAGAGGCCCGTTCTCACTTTCCAGCCTGTCGGCGGTGTCCAGGAAAAACTGAATTTTTTCCAGAAACCGCTCGGCACCGAGGATCAGGCGAGTCGGTCGGTCCTTGAAGGTCAGGCTCAAACTGTCCATCTGGGAGAGGTCCAGGGATTCCACTTCCTCCCGAATCTCGGCGGGTAATGAGTTCAAGCAAGTCCAGGCCAGGTTGAGTTTTTCCTGGTAGTGATCCTGGAACTCTGATGCATCCACAAACAGGGGAAGAGGGCTTTCTTCCCGAGAATTGAGTTGCTCTAACAGGACGCCTTGCTCGTCGATGAGCAAGTTAGCCTGGCCAACCCTTAAGACAGCAGCCGGCCTCCGTTCTTCAATCTCGATTCTTAAGGTCGAGGGGAAGACCTTGCGCAGGCGAGCCTGTTTGACCCAGCGATGAGCTTCGATGCGGTTCTGAAGGCTGGCCATGTCAAGGACAAGCAGATTCCCCAGCCGGGACGCATCGAGAAGCGGAGCAAAGTCGAGGGCGATAAAGTCGAGCCGGCAGAAGATGTCTGTCCTCTTGACGTTAAGCTCCTCCCAAGTGATCAAAAAAAGGTAGGCCTTCATCAGCAGGAAGAACAGGCCGACAAAGAGAAGGAAAAAGAAGATGATGTGCTTGAGCTTGAGAGTCAGCTTCCGCTGGACTTTCTTAACCGGGATTTTTTCCAGCCCGCGCTGGAAGCGGCCGGCTGCGCTGTAAGCAGGGGCTGGCCTGTACTTGAGCGTCGGGTTGAGAGTGGCCATGGTTATGCCTTTTCCTCCAGACGGCTGATGATGTCGGGGATGATTTTGTAAATATTGCCCGCACCCAGGACCAGGATCATGTCTTGGGGTTGGACGATTTTTTTCAACAGTAAAGGGATCCTCCTCATGTTGGGTTCAAAATAGATATTCTTGTGGCCGAAGAGCTTGATTTCCTCGAAAAGCGCCTTTCCCGTCGCGCCCGGGATCGGCTGCTCGCCGGCGGGATAGACTTCGGTTGTGACGAGCACGTCGGCCTGAGAGAAGGCCGCGGCAAAACTTTTCATCAGCAGCGACAAGCGGGTGTAGCGGTGGGGCTGAAAGACGGCCACGAGGCGGCGAGCCCAGCCCCGCTTGGCCGCCTCGAGTGTTGCCCTGATCTCGGTCGGATGATGCCCGTAGTCTTCGATGATCATGAGGCCGTTAATTTCCTTCTTCAGCTCAAACCGCCGTCCTGTGCCCGAGTAATCATGGAGACCCCTGAGGATCATCTTCGGGGGGATGTCCAGGTCAAGTCCCACGGCCACGGC
>CAZKBY010000207.1:0-4647 GCA_964550915.1 uncultured Eubacteriales bacterium
ATTAGGGCGTCACAAAAATAGTTTTACAAACAAAACTTGGGTAGAAACGATTTCACATAACGGATTTTATTCTCATACCCCATGCGATGCGCAGTTAGAGCTATAAGCAACACGGTCATATGTGCTATTGTACAATGATTTTTTGTAGCCAGCAAACCAATGACTGTTGGCCTTTGCATTGTTATCGACAAAAGGCGTGAAAAAACTCTTTCGGCTGAGGTTCTTCGATTGTATCTCAGCCTAAATCTTTTGGTGCCATAAGCGATGTGCTCTCTGACGCTTGGAGTAAGTCGAAGAAGATAATTACATCCTTTCTGAGAGATAAATTTTGGATGTCCGGCTGGACAGAGGAGATATTTGCCCTGATATCTATTTCCCCAATAGAGAGGACAGGTGTATTGAAGATAAGTCTTCCCCTTGACAGTCATTCGCCCTTTTCTATGCATCTGGAGATTTGCTGGACAGAGGACAACGCCTCTCTTGATTTGGAAGGCGTCTGCTTGTAACCTTCTTGGATTTTTTGGAATGACAGGCATCGCCTTCATTTCATAGAAGATATAAGAAAGGATTTCTTCCGTATCATAATTAGCATCGCCGATGACACATTCTGTAGGGAGTGCAAAATACTCACGAGCTTCCTTAAGAAGTGGAATGGCCTGTTTTTTCTCATCTTTATCTGCAGGCCAAGTTACTTCGTGAATCGGGAGTTCTGTGAAGGCATCATTCAGAATATGGTTTCTGTACCCCCAGAAACAGTTGACTTTCTTTTCAAAAGATTCTCCATAATGAACGATCATTCCCATTCTGGCTTCTGGATCTCCTGATGGAATATGAACTTTATCGTATCTACCTGGAGCTGAGGTCTTAAAATTATTTTCCTTGACGTTGGCTTTGATTGCGCAGGAATCGATGGCCGTATATTTTCCTGTAATCACGCCTTCCTGGATGAGTTGATGAACCAGAAAGAGACGGAGAACTTGAAGTTCTTCATTGGGCGTGCACCTGAGGAAATGAGAAAATCGTTCTTTCGATGGAGGTGGTTTCAAGGTAGGGAAACCAAGGACTTCAGTCACCACGGGGTTATTTTCAAGTTCAAAGGCAAGTTCTGTCAAAGAAGGCAGTCCACGAAGGTTTTTGTAAATAAGCGCACGCAGAAGTGAATCTTTTGAAAATGGAGGTCGCCCTTTCCGAGATTGAACCTCAGATAAGGAGACAAGATTTCGAAAGAGTTTTTCATAACGAATTTTGGGAGGCAGGTCTTCTGGCTTGAATAAAGATACGTTTTTCATAATCCCCTCGATTTTCGTGACGGTCATCAAAAAATGACCAAATCGAGGGTATCAAAAAACGAGAGTTTAGGAAAATTAAGCTATTCATAACAAAAAGATTTTAAGCACGAAAATTAAGGCTGTCACAAAAATCGCCTTTCCTAAACCGCTTATTTTTTGGCCTAAAAAAGGGTTGAAATGTTCATTTTTTAAGAAAAACTTGTTTCTAACTTATTGAATATAAATAAATTGGGACGGTTTAGGAAAAGACAAGATTGACGACTTGTAACCTATTCATTTAAAATGAGTTAGAATTTCGTGACGACCTGAAACATCTATCTATAATTAGAGCTTTTTGCATCTCTATTTGGCGCCATTATGGTGCCTTTGTGGCGTATTTGGCTTCTTTATATGCATATTCTGATGAATCTGGCCACCGATTCTGGAGCAATCCGGCCACTTATCGGAGCGAAGCGACGCTGGGTGATCATTATAACTCCTTGTGGCCGGAATGAGTCAAGTTTGAATGTCGTTTCCTCATCGACTCTCCTTTCAGTTCAAGTCTGTAAGAGTTATGGACGATTCTGTCCATTATTGCATCCGAAAGGGTTGGATCTCCCATTCTCTCGTGCCATTCTGCCACAGGAATCTGTGTGGCCAGAAGCGTTGAGCTTCGTTTGTAGCGATCATCTATGATCTCCAGGATGTCGTTTGTTTGTGTCTTAGATACAGGACTTCGCAGCCAATCGTCTATGATCAACAGATGAGCCTTGGCCAGAGAGTTCAGGAACTTGGGCGAGGAGCCATCGGCATGAGACAGGATGAGTTTCTGTAGCAAGCGAGACATCTGAAAATAGCGAACGGAAAAGTTATTCCGGCAGGCCGCATGGCCTAAAGCACAGGCCAGGTAAGTCTTTCCTGCTCCCGTGGGACCGGTGATGATGACATTGAGCTTTTGCCGGATCCACTCGTCCTCGGCAAGATAAAGCACCAGACTTCTCTCCAGGCCTCGCTTGGAGGACATCTCCAGGTCTTCCATGACAGCTTCTTCTCTCAGACGGGCCACCTGAAGACGGCGTCTGAGCGCTCTGTCTTCTCGCAGGTTCCACTCTCGATCCAAGAGCAGTCCCAGACGCTCTTCGAAAGACAGTTTCTTGTATTGCGGGTTTTCCATCTGCTCTTGCAGGCCTTCCAGCATACCCCTCAGTTTCATCGAGGCGACTTTGTCGATGAGAGGCTGTCTAAGCATTATTTCCTCCTCATGGATCCATCTCACACGATAAGAGTTTTCCTCTTTTTGCGCTTAAAGGCCTCAGCGGGCGAAAAACGAGGCTCTCAGATGCTCTACAATCGACGATCTCGAGTTGAGCCATATCTAACCCTTCGTTTCAGGAGTAATATTTTGTCCCGCGAATGTTGAGGTGAGCTTTCGCGGACACAGAGAGCGGCTCTTCCCGCGTGACTTTATCAAGCCCTGCTTCCAGGATATTCTTCACCCCCTTGTAGGAATGAAGACCAAAGGAAAGCGCCCGTTGGCAAGCCGCCTCCAGTCGTTCTTTCCCGTAACGACTCTCCAGCCGCAGGAGACCGAGCGAGGAACGATACCCTTGCTCGGGATGGCGGCGGGCGCAGAGAAGAGCGCGGACCATCTCGGCTGTAGCCGAGCCACTTCGCTCCGCCCAGCGGATGAAACGCTCCGGATTCCATTCGCCATACAGACGATGAGACTCCGGCATATGCTCCGCCAGAGTGGAATGTCGTCCTTTTGAGTCATCCCTTTTATGCGAGGCCACTCTCTTTCCCTTAGAGAAGACCTCAATCACGTTTTCTGTGGCTCTGATGTTAACGTCTTTATGAATGAGCAGATAAGGAACGCTGTAGTAATGGCCGGCATACTCCAGATGATAATCGATGCTGACTTTGGCCCGCTTCCATTCAGCCAGTTCATAAGCTCTTTCGGGTAAGGGCTTTAACGCCGGCTTGTCCAGCTCCTCAAAGAGCTCTTGGCGACTTTTCCCCAGATGGCGCATCTCTCTCGTGTTGAGCTCAGAAAGTTTTTCCCAAAGGGCCTGGTTAATCTCTTCGATGCTGAAGAACTGTCGTTTTCTTAAAGGGGCTATGACCCAGTATTCGACAACCTGCACACCCGACTCCACTTTGGCTTTGTCTCTGGGATGTCGGACTCTGGCAGGAATGACCGCGGCCCCATAATGTTCCGCCATCTCCTGGTAGGTGGGGTTTATATCCGGTTCATACCGGCAAGGAGATGTGATCCCTGTCTTGGTATTATCCGGGACAAGGATCTCGGGCACACCGCCAAAAAACTCAAAAGCCCGCACATGGGCTCCTATCCAAGAGTCCATAGCCTGGGAGGGCTGAGCCTCGGCATAGATATAAGAGCTTGCCCCCAGAGTCGCGACAAACACATGAGCCTCACGCTCTTCCCCTATCGCCTGCCAGACATAGGGAATGACAAGCCCCGCATAATCAATAAAAAGTTTTTCCCCCGCCTTGTGCGTCAACCGCATCACAGGATCAAGCTTTTTTGCCCAACGATTGTAGAGCTCGCAAAACTGAGGATAACTGTAAGGCGCCTCCCTCTCCTCGCAGTATTCCAGCCACAAAAGCCTGCGTGTAACCCCCTTCCTCTTCAGCTCCCGATGGACCTCCGACCAATCCGGGAGTTCTCGCTCCCCACCCAGTCGAATCTCAAAGGGAAAAAGCCGATGCTCCAGCTCCTCCTCAGTCAATCCTTCCGGCAGAGGCCAGCTCACCCCAGCCTCCGCAGCCCGCTCCAGATACTCCCGCACCGTCTCTCTCCCGATGGAACAGGCCCTGGCTATTGCCCGGTTAGAAAGCCCTGATTCCCATTTCAAACGGAGAATCTCTTTAATCTTACGCACGGATAACCTCTTTTGAGCCATCTTGTCCTCCTTTGTTCAGAAGACACAAGATGGCTCATTTCGCCTAAGTTATCCAGCGCCGCTTCATCCTTCCTAGATTCTGGAGAAGCGAAAAAAGTGGCCGGAATCAACCAGAATGGGTGGCCACTTTCGACCAGAATCAGTGGCCGGATTGGACCAGAATCAGCGGCCACTTTGGGCCAGAATATGCATTCAAACTTCCTAAAAAGGAAGTTATAAACTTTTTTCTCCAACAACCATTTCCCTTATTGCTTAGGCTTACATTACTAAAGGCTCTGTAATATACAGTAGAAGAAAAAAGCTGTCAACAGGAAGAATGAAATTCAGAAAACGACACCTATGATTTTATGTCAGAAGCCGGGCGGCTCTCAGGGAATAAATTTTGGCGCAATTCAGAATATCGGAGACTCGAACATATTCCTCAGCTCCGTGGGAGACTTCAAGAAGGCCGGGGC
>CAZKBY010000208.1:0-4625 GCA_964550915.1 uncultured Eubacteriales bacterium
CACCGACACCGTCTACGGCGTCTTTGCCCTGGCCGAGCTTCCGGTCAGCCGTCTCTTTACCGTCAAGACAAGCCTGACTTTTCAGCAAGAGAGTGCCCGCACGCAGGACGATGCGGGTGAACCCTGGCAGGAATGCAGCCAGGGAATAACGTCGCTTGGGGCTGAGAGCCTTTTCGAGCTTTCTCCGCACTGGACGCTAATGGCCGGTCTGAGCCTCGATCACCTGCGCAAGTTCGAAGGGCCGGCCACATCGAGGGTCAACCCCCTGGCCGGGCTCAAGTTTTCACCCCGGGAGGACTGGGAAGTCCATTTCTCCTTCTCCAGGAAATCCCGGTTCCCGTCCATGCGCTCGCTCTATTCGCCTTCCTCCGGCAACCCGAGTTTGCTCAGCGAGTCGGGGAATCTGTGGGAGGTTGGGTCGACCTGGACCGGACCTGTCTTCCTTTCCGGCGCCGTCTTTTTCAACCGGTTCGGCAACATGATCGAGAGTATCAGGCTCCCTGACGGCAGCCGGAGGTTTTATAACATCGGTCAGGCCTCGATCGACGGGCTGGAGATTCAGGCCCAGAAATCGTTGAAAAACCTGGAGGCGGGTCTGAGCTATACCTATCTCAATCACCGTAACAAGACCGAAGACCGTCCTCTGGATGCCCTCCCCCAGCACAGCCTGTCGGTCGATGTCTCCTTTTCTTTTCTTCGGAGACTGAAGGTGAGCCTTGTGGGTAACTCGGTTTCGTCCTCTTCCTGGTATGACCTGGCCAGCCAATCCCTTCTCCAGATTCCCAGTTTTTGCAGTTTTGAAACGGTGCTTTCTTACGTTTTTTCCCGAGGCGAGATTTTCTTGAAAATTTCCAATGTCCTGAATGAGGATTACTTCACCGAGCCAGGCTTCCCCTGCCCGGGCCGGACTCTTGAGGTCGGGTTTAGAGCAGACCTTATCGGAAGGTCATGAAGACCGCAGCCGGCCACCCCGCTAAAGTCCCAGGTCGCTCGATATGCCCTGCATGGCCGCAAGGCAGATCGAGAGGAATTCATCCAGGTCAAGGCCGAGGTGGCGGCATTCCTCGATTTCCTCTCTTCTAGCGCCGCGGGCGAAGCTCTTTTCCTTGTACCGCCTTTTAACGAACTCGAGATCGACATCCTTGAGTTTCCGCGTCGGGTGCATGAGGGTCGCAGCGATGATCAATCCGGTCAAGGGATCGATAGAAAAGATGGCCCAGTCCATGGGACTCTGGCAAGAGACCCTGCCGGCGTGAGCCTGGATGGCCTGGATGATATCGGAATCGATCCCCAGCCCACCAAGAATCCTGACCGTTTCAGTTGTGTGGAGCTCGGGACTTTTTTCAGTGAGCTCGTAGTCGAGGTCGTGGAGGATTCCGGCTAAGGCCCATTTCGTTTCTGCCTGGCCGAGCCTCGCCGCAACAGCCCTCATGCAGGCCTCCACGGCCAGGCTGTGTTTTACCAGATTCCTGTTTTTTAGGTGTTGCCTGACAAGTTCCAAAGCTTCTTCTCTATTCATCGGGTTCCTCCTTTCAAGGGATGCCGCAAGTCCTTTTATTTTCCTTTGACGATCTCAAACGGAATCTCGGTTTCTCTCTCCTTCCTGGCATCTCTCACTCTGACGCCGACAGTGTAGGCTCCTTCCTTGTCGGGAAACCAAGCCCACGTATTTCTGGACGATTCTTTCTGGACGACCGTTCTCTCTCGGTCACGGCGGAGGAAAAATTCATACCTAGGGAGATAAAAGCCGACAGCCGAGGCGGCAATGCTTATCTCTGTGCCAACGGGCTGGGGGGAAGGCGGCGAGGCTCCAAGCTGGACTCTGACCTCCTGTTGAAGAAAGATCACAGCTCCCCTGTCCTCTATCTGGTCGTAGAGCGCCGCAACGAGATAGGGATCCAGCCACAACGGGTTTGACCTCAGCTCTGAGCCGGCATCATAAGATCCCGCCTCCTCCCCGCTCTTTCTGTCCAAACAGATGAGCATGGGAGAAGACGAAGAGACGATGAGCCTGCCTTCACTCGATTCAAGATCATACCGGCCAAGCGAAGGCAGGGCCCGCCACCACTTGATCTCTCCACTCTTCTTGTCCAAGCAGAAAAGGACGCAATTTGAGGCAACGAAAAAGACACGTTTTTCGTCCGCCAGAGGCGGAGCAAATATCTTGCCGCCCAATTGAATCTTCCATCTCCTCGTCATCTGCCTCAAGTCAAAACATTGGAAAATTGAATCATCTGTCCCTAAATACAGGTAGTCTTTCTCGATAAGAGGCGTGATGAGGATCGGGCTTCCTACCTTAATGACGTTTCGTAGCCGGCCCCGCGGAGAAAGAAAGTAGACGTTCCCGTCCTGGGAGGCATAAACAATCCTCCCTTGCCAGAAAAGGGCCCTGGAGACGATGGGGCCACCGGCCGAAAACTGCCAGAGTTTTTCTCCCGAATCGGCGCTCAGGGCCAGGACGATCCCTTCCGTGGTCCCGATATAGAGCCCGCTTTGATCCGGGCTGAGGCCAGTCGGGGTGTTCCCCTCGATCTTGCTTTTCCAGCAAACGTTCCCGTTTTTGTCGAGGCAGGCGATTTGACCTTCCTGATTAAAAACAAAAAGACGTTCTTTGCCGAGTGCCGGAGGGCCTCCAAAGGCAGCCCCAGAGTCATATGTCCATAAGACTTGCCGGTCCTTAGCGTCGAGCGAGTAGAGCTTGCCTTTATCCGTGGTCAAATAAATCCTTCCTCCATCCTCGAGAAGCATGGGCATGATTCTGCCCTCAACCGCCACCCGGCAGGCCTCCACAAGCGGAAACCTTACCCCGCCCGGATAGAGGGTTGTTTTTGTCCCCGAAACAGAACAGGAAAGGCCGAGAAAAAACAGCGCCAAAAGGAGGGCCGGGTTCGCTCTTCTCATCATTTTGGGGAACTCATCATATCATTTTGCCCCTCATTGCTCAATCTTCAATCAATCTTTACATAGAGAAGGGAAGCTGATATCATGCGGTCGGGATCAGCCTGATGGTCAATTATGTGTTGCTCTATAGAATCAGGAAAAAGGTAAAAAAAATCATCAAAGACAAAATTACTGACGGAGAGCTCGCCACAACCAAGACGTCATGCCTGGGCTGCCTGGCCGATGACATCAGCTGGGAAATCTATTACCTCCTCAAGGAAAAAGAGAAAGAGGGCTGAAGCTATTTTCCTGACCGGATTTTCTCTTTGACGCTTTCCCACCATTCCAACCGTTTCTTTATTTCTTTTTCCAGCCCCAGGTCTCCGGGCTGGTAATATTTTCGGCCTTTGAGCCTTTCCGGAAACGTCTCCATATCCGTTGTGCTGAATTCGAAATCATGAGCGTAGGTGTAGTCTTTGCCGTAGCCAACCTCTCTCATCAGCGGCGTGACTGGGTTACGGAGGTGAAGAGGCACAGGCTCATAGGGGCTGTCCTCGACTTCCTTCATGGCCTTAGAGAAGGCGACATAGGCCCGGTTGCTCTTGGGCGCAGAAGCCAGGTAAATCACGGCCTCGGCCAGGGCCAGCTCTCCCTCGGGTGAGCCCAAGAAATCATACGCGTCTTTGGCCATGAGAGCGATGGACAGAGCCTGGGGGTCAGCCAGCCCGACGTCCTCGCTGGCAAACCTGACCAGCCGGCGAGCGATGTAGAGAGGGTCTTCTCCCGCCAAAATCATTCTGGCCAACCAGTAGAGCGAGGCGTCAGCGTCGCTGTTGCGCAAGCTCTTATGGAGGGCAGAGATGAGGTTAAAATGTTCCTCCCCGCTCTTGTCATAAAGGAGCGTTCTTTGCTGCAGGGCCTCCTGAATTTCAGCCAGGCCGAGGGAGGAGCTCCGCGCCAGGCTGGCAGCGATCTCCAGAGTATTGAGGGCCCGCCGGGCATCGCCGTTGGCATAATCGATGATGAGCTGCCGGGCCTGTGGGTCGAGCCTCAACTTAAAGTCCCCCAGCCCTCGCTCCGAATCGGTCAGCGCATCGTCGATGATCCGGCTGAGCGCCTCTTCATTGAGGGGGTGGAGGATGAGGACTTTAGTCCGGGAAAGAAGGGGGGCGATGACTTCAAACGAGGGATTTTCGGTCGTTGACCCGAACAGGATGATATCCCCTCTTTCCACATACGGCAGAAAAGCTCCCTGCTGGGCTTTGTTGAAGCGGTGGATTTCATCGATAAAGATAATGCTCGGCTTCCCGAACATTTTTCTGTGACTTTCCGCTTGGGCCATGACGTCCTTGACTTCTTTGATTCCCGACAGCACAGCCGAAAAAAACAGGCAGGGAAGGTCAAAATGCCGGGCCAGCATCGTGCCCAGGGTTGTCTTCCCGGACCCCGGAGGTCCCCAGAAAATCAGGGAAACAAGATGCCCGGATTCGATCAATTCAGAGAGGATCTTCCCGCGTCCGAGGAGGTGTTCCTGGCCGTAGAAATGATCAAAAGACTTCGGCCTCATCCTCTCGGCGAGCGGCGTATGGACCTCCTTCTTTTCCATTTCCGGGTCCAAATTGAATTATATCAGATGAGCCGGCTTCGAACCAGCCGTCCCCCTCAAACTCCCCCGCGGTGGCGCGTCTTGAGAGATCATCCCAAAGACATGTTCTTTGCAAGACGCGCCACGATGCTGCCTTGAC
>CAZKBY010000209.1:0-4620 GCA_964550915.1 uncultured Eubacteriales bacterium
GGCCAGAGCCTGCTTAAATTGCTCCTCGGCCATCCGGTAATTCTTTTGATGGAAGTAAGCGATTCCTCTCAGGTTCAACGCCCGGGCGGATTTGGGGTTCAGGGACAAGGCTTTAGAAAAACTGTCTATAGCCTCGTCGTAATCGCCGTCCCTCAGAAACAAAGCGCCCTGATTGAAATAAAAATTATAATCCTTGCCTTCGATGAGTGAACCGGCTGGTTCCGGCTTTTTGGAGACAGCACATGAAGAAAAAATGAGGCCAAAGCAAAGACAAAAACTTATTATTTTTTGCATTTTCCCCTCCACGACATCTATTAGCCATTTTAGCTCGAATCTCGCAAAAATCAACTCCTCCTGGGAGTCTACGACAGAATCATATCATCCGGAAGCATCATTTTTTGACAGGAAGAACTGAGGGTGATATTTTATTTCTAAGTTCCAGGAGGAAGCTATGATTACGTTTAGAATATCCCCAGGTTTCAGTAAATGGTCATATGTTTTATTTGTGTTTTTTCTTGCTATGCTTCCTGGGCTATCACAAGCCTGGTTCGACGTCCAGGAGAGACCCCAAGAAGAGGTGACGGTTACGGCAGTCGAAGTCCCCGTCCGGGTGCTACTCAAAGGTAATGCCGTCCGTGGTTTGACCAAAGAGGACTTCAATGTCTACGAGAACAGCGTCAAACAGGAGATCACCCATTTTGAAGTCATCTCCAGAAAAATTGCCCGGCCGTCTGTGCCCGCCACTCCACTCCCTGATCAGAAAGCTGGAATACAGAAAAGGCTCTTCCTCCTCATTTTAAATATCTTCGACTACGATGAAGCGGTCGGAGCGGCGGTCGATTACTTTTTCCGGGAAATTTTCCGGCCGGGAGACCAGTTCGTCGTCCTGACCGAGGGCCGAGTTCTGAACATTCAGAGCGGAAAAGGAGTCGAAGAGATCACTGCTGCGGTTAAGGATTCGCTTCACAAGTTTAAGGCCCTGTCCACGGCGGCCGCGCTCAAGAACTTCCGGGACATCAGCTACGAGGCAGACCGCCTCCTCAGCGTGCTTCGAGGTCAATCGGCAGAGAGAATGTCTATCGCCCCTTACATGATCCGTTTTTTCGAAAATTATCAACGGATCTGGGCAGATTACCGCCGTCAATTCCTGGAGCAGGATGCGCATTTTTACCAGAGCTTGATCAAAAGACTGAAGAGCATCGAAGGAGATAAGTGGGCCATTGCCTTTCAGCAGCGGGAAATGTTTCCCCAAATCAAGAGTGCCTCACGCCTGGACAATGAAATCAGAAACTGGGTTGATTCTCAAGTGGAGCCGCAGCAGCAGGTCGATGCCAGGATGGTCCTGGCCCGTCAGCAAGAGCTTCAGAGAGCTTTTGATTTTTCGGGGACGATCAACGCTGAGGCCCTGAGCGACATTTTCCTCAGTGCCGACTTCACTTTTCATCTCATTCTGATGAAATCATCCAGAACAATATTTTCCCAGGATCTCGAGCTCAAGGAGGTCGGCCAGGACTTTGAGGAATCGCTGACCAAGATCAGCCGCCTTACGGGCGGCTATTTAGCCCTTTCCAATCAGCCGGTGGCAGCGCTGCAAGAAGCGGCCGAGCTTGAAGACTTTCATTATCTTCTTGTTTACTCGCCCAGGGAAACTTCGGGCGGGAAGAAGAGAAATATTGAGGTCAAGGTGAGACGCAGCGGTGTCGACGTCGTCTATCTCAAAAACTACCTTGCGGCCGGGTCGCTCCAGGTCGCCGTGAAGGATTTCAAAGTCGCCGGCAAGATCATCAGCTTCACTCTCAGCCGCTATCAAATGACGCAGATCGACGGCAAGCGCCGGGGCTTGGCCGACGTGAAAATTACGATCTTCGACGAAGGCTCAAACAAGGCTTTCGACGAAGGAAAAACCCTGGACCTTTTCAAGGACGAAACCCATATCTCGCTGAATCTCAATTGGCTGAAGCCGGGCACGTATTTCATCATCATCCAGGCCGTTGACCGAGTGTCCAACCAATCGGACGTCTACTCGGGGTTGATCAAGTTGTAGATTATTTGAGCTCTTTTTCGACGCGGGCAAGCAGCTCTCTGATCTCGCTCTGTTCGGCATTCAGGCGTAAAGAGGCATTGAGGGCATCCAGGGCTGCTCTCTTCTGCCCGGTCTTATAATAACAAAGCCCCAGGGAGTTGAGGAGGCGTGTATCGCTATTGTAAATTTTATTGCCCTCGAGCAATCTCTCGATGGCCGCTCCATATTCTCCCTTGCCCTGGAGCGCTCGGCCCGTTGTGAGGAAGTAATCAAATTTTAGAGATTCGTCTCCGCTCACTCGCTCGATCATCTCCAGCGCACGGTCGAACTTGCCCGTCTTCAATAGAAAATTGGCATAGGCAACGATTCCGGGCTTATAGCCCGGATCAAGAGCCAGGGCTCTTTCGAAATTGGCCTCCGCCTTCTCGGCTTCACCGACCCGGTCATACTGCTCGGCCAGGATATGGTAATAAAAAAAGATGTTCTCCAGTGAAAAGCTCTTGGATAAGATGACCGGCCGGGAGAGAGCGGCTTGCGGGGAAATAATGAACGGGGAGGACGCCTCGGCGATCGTTTCTCCCTGACTTCCCTTTAAGACCAGCTTGAGCTCATAATAATCTGGGACGAGCTCATTGAGGGGGAGTACCCGGGAGATTCCGATCACCCTGTTGAACGGGAAATCCCGAGTTTTGATGGAGAGCGACTTTTGCACCGGATCTTTATCCTTGAGGCCGCTGATGATGATCTCCACTACACCCTCCCGCCAGACCTCCTCGCTCAGGTCGACAAGGATAATAAACATCGCCAGGCTGTCTTTTAGCGTGAACGTACTACCGGGATCCACCTGATACTGCTTGTCCATGAACTTGAAGGCCATCTGAGCCTGGCTAGGCACATTCTGAACGCTATAACCCAGGATTGGGCCCAAAATCTTCGGCGAAACAGAAAACGCCGGCGGGTTGATAGTCTTTTCATAGATGGTGAATTCTTTGCCGACCGAGTTCTGCAAGAGCACAGTCAGCTCGTACCTCCCTTCGATGACTGGAAAGACGTCCTGCAGAGCGACGCCGTTAGCTTCGACGGCCGCCAGCCTGTCCGGCTCGAAGTAAAACGGAAAATCCTTCGTATATTGATATATGATTCTGTCGTCCCGACGCAAGCTGACGTCCAGCTTGAAGTTACAGTAATACTGGTCTTTCGGCTCGAAATAGTCCACCGAGATTTTTTTCGGCGCTACCGAGAAATGGCAGAACGAGATACCCAGGATCGGCTCCTCGATGACAGTCGCGACGGCTGAGCTTTCGACATAGTTCGTTAAATACTCCGTGCTCACGAGGCCCTTATAATCGAGGAAATGGGTAGCGTAAGAAGGGCTGATGTTCTTTTTAGGCGATTCGAAGATGTCCGCCAGGATAATATTCGTCTGAGGTGAGGGTTGGAAATTGTAAGGATACTCGCCCGGAATCATAGAGATCGCGACACCTGCAAGTGTGGGTGCCAGTTCCTTGATTTTCTCGTACTGAGCACGATAATCGGTAATGTCGATGCCCCGGGTATCGATGATCAAGCTCAGGGGGCCGTCTGAGGTCGGATTATAAATCTTGAACTCACCCGCACCGCTCCGCTGGAAAAACACAATTGCAAAATAAGTCGGCAGCCCCTTGGTTTGGTCTCCATAGTAATACCAAACTTGGGCGGGATAGAGGCCGGCCACGCTGTCGAAGCGTTCGATGCTGGAGGGGGGTCCAAGGATGATATAGATCCGTCCCATGTCAGTCTGCCAGCCCTGCCGGGGAGTCCCCCGGCGGAAATAGGTGTTGGCGTAATTGAAACGCCTGATATGCTCTTCCATAAACTCATTCTGAGGTGTGCCAGGGGTCGGATCACGCTGCTTCCAGAAGGAATCTATGAAAATGTCCCGATCTCGGTCTGTGGTCAGCTGCAGGAAGACGTCTTTTTCTTTTTGGAGAATGATGTAGCTCGTCAGGTTTAGCCATTCCTGGTATTTAAGCGCGAGACCCTTTTCTTTGGCGCGTTCGGCGGTCGCATAAACCGGCGCGAAAACCATGACAGGAAGAATCAGCAGGAGCCAAAATCTCCTCTTCATCCGACTTCCCTGTTTACCTCAAGCTGGCTATCAGCTTGTCTAATTTCGCCTGCTCCTGGGCTGTCAGGAGTGAATAGAATCCTTGTTTGTATTTTGTGAGATGCTGGAGCGCCTTCATTTTGTCCCCTTTGATCGCGTAGGCCAAGCCAAGATTATATAAAGCAAATCCATAGTCGGGCTTAATCTCCACAGCCTTTTTCCAGTTCTGAATGGCACCATCGAAGTCTCCTGCTTGCCGTAAGGCCACTCCAAGCCCGTTGTAAGCAGAAGGATAATTTGGGTCAAGCTCAATGGCTCGCCTAAAGTTGGCGACGGCCCTGTCGTAAGAAGCTTTTTCCTTTGTTTTCAGAAAGATCGCGAAGTGGAGGGAACCCAGGTTATTGAAGACGACGGGATAGTTATCATCGAGGGCAAGGGCTTGATCGTAGGCCTTGAGGGCGTAATCGTAAGAGCCTTTATGGTAGTAGGCAACACCTAAATAGTTCCAGAC
>CAZKBY010000210.1:0-4599 GCA_964550915.1 uncultured Eubacteriales bacterium
ATTGATAATAATTTCTTTTTCTGCTGCGCCGGCTAAAAGAGCGTTTACACGCCGGTTTTGCCTCACCCCAGCGTTGGGGATTTTAGATCGGAGAGTCGTCGGATGTCAAAGTGAGTTCGCACCAAGCGGAAAGGGGCTGGGAAGGCGCGGACAAACCTAAAAGCGCGAGAAATCCGACAGGCGTCTGCTCTTGAGCAAAGAAAAGGTCATGATAGATGTTCAGTCGAGGCCTCGATGGCCATCAGGACTTCCTGATTGACGATCTGGAGCGGAGGGGGTCTCTCAGCGACAAAGCTCAGCTTGAGGCGGTTGATGGTTTTATCGACCACAGAATAGTTTGTAATAAAGGCGATGACTTTCATCGTGCCGCCGCACTCGAGGCAAACCATCGGGTCAACTTCATAGACCTTACGGATCATCTCAACCCAACAGCGCCGGAAAAAGCCGTACTCTATCTTGAAACGGCTCTCGTACTCTGTCGGGAACCGGTCGGAATAATGGAACAGCACCCGGAAGAGGACAGTGCGTTCGGGATGCTGGGGACGATACACTCCGGCCATGGCAGGAGAAGAAATTCTAGAAACGGGCCAATGTCTTGGATATGACCTGGTCTCCCTGGTCGGACGGAAAGGGCATTTAGGCTGGAATTAGTGTATTACGTATGGCGTCCCCCTAATTCCAGGCCGCGGTTGCGGAGCAGAGGCTCGATCTTCGGGTCGGCGCCGCGGAAGCGCCGGTACTGGACCTCAATGTCCTCGGTGCCGAAAGGCTCCAACACGTTCTTGCGGAACGAAAGGGCCGTAGCCCGGTCAAAGATCCCCTTTTCCTTGAAGGCCTCGTAGGCGTCTGAATCCAGGACCTCTGACCAGATATAGGCGTAGTAACCCGCCGCGTACCCGCCGCTGAAGATGTGGTTAAAATACGTGCTGCGGTAACGGGAAACGATCTCCGGGATGAGCCCGATGCCGTCGAGGACTTTCTTCTCATAGGCGTTCACGTCCACATCCGCGGTCTCCAAAAGCGTATGCCAGGCCATGTCTAAAATCGAGGCCGCCAGGTATTCGCCGGTGATGAACCCCTGATTGAAGAGTTTGCTTTTCTCGATCTTTTCGACGAGCTCCGCCGGGATAACCTCACCGGTTTTATAGTGCTTGGCGTATTCGGCCAGAAGCGCCGGCTCGAAGGCCCAATGTTCCATGATCTGGGAGGGAAGCTCCACCGAATCCCGGGCCACGGACCTGTTGCGGTAGCGGCTCTGAGAAAAGAGAGTCGCCAGGGCGTGGCCGAATTCATGGAAAAAGGTTGTCACCTCGTCTGCGCTGAGAAGAGAGGGCGTGTCAGCCGTCGGCCGGGTGAAGTTGCAGACGATCGTGGCCACGGGCGGAACGCGTTTTCCGCGTTCGTAATAGGACCGCCGGAAACCGCCCGACCAGGCGCCTCCCCGTTTGCTTTCGCGGGGATGGAAATCCAGGTAGAGGAGGCCCAGGTGGCTGCCGTCAGCCTCCAGCACCTCAAAAGCCTGAACTTCGGGGTGGTAGCGAGGCAGGTCGGGCTTCTCCACGAACTTCAGGCCATAGAGCTTGTTGCACAGGGTGAAGATGCCGTGGCGCACGTTTTCCAGCTTGAAGTAGGGCCGCAGGGCGGAGTCGTCTAAGGCATACTTTTTCTGGCGCAGCTTCTCTGTGTAATACCACCAGTCCCAGGGCTCAAGTTTGAACCCGCCTCCTTCCTGGTCGATTAATGCCTGAAGCGCTGCAGCTTCGGATTTGGCTTTGGCCAGGGTCGGCTCCCACAGCTTCTTCAGGAAAGCATTCACCGTATCCGGGTTCTTGGCCATGTTTTTTTCGAGGACAAAGTGGGCATGCGTTTCATAGCCTAAGAGCTTGGCCCTCTCCTGGCGGAGGGCGATGATCTTCTTAACATTTTCCTTGTTGTCGTTCTCATTTCCGTTGTCGCCTTTCATGATATAAGCCCGGAAAAGCTTCTCCCGGAGATCCCGTCTCTCCGAGTACTGCAGGAACGGGATGAGGCTCGGGACCTGGATGGAGAAGAGCCATTTTTCCTCGAGTCCTGCCCGCTTGGCTGACTCCGCGGCCATGGCCACGACAGATGGAGGAAGCCCGGCCAGGTCGGCCTGGTTGTCGATGACGAGCTTGAAAGCGTTTGTCTCGGCCAGGACGTTATCCCCAAACTTAACCGTGAGGAGCGAGAGCTCCTGGTTGAGTTCTCTCAGCCGTGCCTTCTGCTTCTCGTTGAGTAGGGCGCCGGCGCGGACGAAGTCGCGGTAGGTGTTTTCGAGAAGATAGAGCTGTTCCCGGTCGAGTTTTAAGCCCTGGCGTTGGTCATAGACTGCCTTAACGCGTTGGAAAAGCTTCTCGTTGAGCGAAATGTTATCTCTGTGGGCGGCTAGCATCGGCGCTGTCTTTCGAGCCAGAGCCTGAAGCTCTTTGTTCGTGTGAGCGCTCTGCAGGGAGAAGAATACAGACGTCACCTCCTGGAGGAAAATGCCGGTGTGGTCGAGAGCAGCGACGGTGTTCTCGAAGGTCGGCGGCTCTGGATTATTGACAATGGCCTCGACTTCCGCATCTTCGCGCTTGATTCCCTCCTCGATGGCGGGCAAAAAGTGCTCGTTTTTGATGAGATGGAAGGGAGGCACATTGAAGGGCGTCTGGTAAGGCTTGAAGAAAGGATTGTCGGCCGGAGCAGGGGCAGGCTGTGTCTGCTCGACGGCTGCCGGAGATGGAAGCGAAAAACCGCCGATGGCGATCATCGAGCAAAGGATAAAAACGTGGGTGGCAAAATTTTTCATGGCGTTATCAAACCTCCTGAATGATTTATGGCCGATGCTTATTATATCGAAATCAGATCCTCTTTTCATTCCCGCTTTTCGGACTGTCTTTTCTTTTTCTTTTCAGACAAATATGCTAAATTATCATCATTTAAGGAAAGGAGCAAGAGCGCAACATGGCGAAGTTTAAAATTGCGGTGTTGCCAGGAGATGGAGTCGGTAGAGACGTCATGGATGCAGCCATGATCGTCCTCGACAAGCTGGCGGTCGACGCCGAGTATGTTTATGGAGAAATCGGCTGGGAGTTCTGGTGCAAGGAAGGAAACGCCCTTCCTGACCGCACAATCAAGCTGCTTAAAGAAACAGACGCCTGTCTTTTCGGCGCCATCACCTCAAAGCCGAAGGAGGAGGCGGCGGCCGAGCTCAACCCTGCTCTCCGCGGCCGGGGGCTTTCTTACTTCAGCCCGATCGTCCGGCTCCGCCAGGAGTTCGACCTTTACACCAACCTCAGGCCGTGCAAAGCTTATCCCGGTAATCCCCTCAACTACCGTGACAACATCGACCTCGTCATCTTCAGGGAAAATACCGAAGGCATGTACGCCGGCGTGGAATTCTTTCCTCTTCCTCAGCCCGTCCGGGAGGCGCTGCTTGTCCATCCCAAGATGAAGGCTTTTAAGGACACTCCACTTGAGGAGATCGCCCTGTCCACCCGGATCATGACGAAAAAGGGCTGTTCCCGGATCGTCAGAGCAGCCTTTGAGTATGCCCGCAATCACGGCCGCCGGTCGGTAACTGTGGTTGAGAAACCCAATGTCCTCCGCGAGACGGGCGGGCTGATGCTCGGCGTGGCCCGAGAGATCGCCAGAGAATATCCGGAGATATCCTTTAAGGAAGCCAACGTTGACGCCATGTGCATGTGGCTGGTCAAGAACCCTCACGATTACGACGTCCTGGTCGCAGAAAACCTGTTCGGAGACATCATCTCTGACCTCGGCGCTCAGCTCGTCGGCGGCCTGGGCTTTGCCTCGGCCGGGAATATCGGCGATGACTACGCTGTTTTTGAGCCCACCCACGGATCGGCGCCGAAGTACGCCGGACAGTACAGGGTCAACCCGATCGCCACGTTTCTCGCGGCCAAGCTGATGTTGGACTGGCTGGGAGAAGCGGAGAGAGCAAGATGTCTGGAAACGGCGATCGCTAGTGTCATCGAGAAAGGAAAGGCCAGGACATACGATATGGGCGGGACATCCTCATCCCTTGACGTTGCCCGGGCGGTCGCCGAAAGGCTTTAAGGGAGAATCGGGGTCGTGGGAAAGACTATTGTTGAGAAAATCATCCAGGCGCACTCCTGGGACGAAGTCCGGGCTGGCCGGATTGTCTGGATGGACCTCGACATCCGCTCGGCCCGCGATTTCGGCGGCCCCAACGTGGTTAAAAAATATGAACTGGAATACGACGATTCGCCGCTGGCCGACAGGACAAAGACCTTTTTTACCTTCGACTTGTGCGCTCCGGCTTGCCTTCTCCGCTACGCGGATAATCAGCAGACCTGCCGTGATTTTGCCCTGAAACACGGAATAACGGTTTATGACGTCGACCAGGGCATCGGAACTCATGTCCTGATGGAACAGGGTCTGGCCCAGCCCAATAGCACGGTCGCCGGCACGGATAGCCACATGAACATCCTGGGAGCTGTCGGAAGCTTTGGCCAGGGCATGGGCGATGTCGATATGACCTTTGCCTTCCGGACCGGAAGGACCTGGTTTGAGGTGCCCGAGACGGCAAAGGTCGTTATCAAAGGAACATTCAAG
>CAZKBY010000211.1:0-4588 GCA_964550915.1 uncultured Eubacteriales bacterium
TTGCAACGGGTCAGTGACCCGGTCTTGCAAAACCAGCTTGCCAAAGACTTTGACTTTTCCCTTGCCTTCCCATTCTTCGCTTTTATTGAAAGCCGTGATCTTTATCGCCTGGAATTCAGCCCTTTTTTTGAGGTCGAGATGATCCTCTAATGTCGCCTCTTCGGCTCGAGTAAAAACAGGACTGTACTGTCCGCCCTCTTTTATCTCGATGCTGTCGGCCACAAGCACAGAGGGCTCATCCTTAAGGAGCGATCCTTTGACCTTCACTTCTTTTCCTACCAGCGAGCCAGAATCCTGGCCCTGGATTTTTCCTTGGACAACAATGTCAAACCCCTTGGCCGAAGGAAGATAGAAATATTTCCCCAGCCCAACTTTGACCGTTCCTTCGAACTCCATTATTCCCGCTGCGGCAGCTTGAGTGGCTTTTTGAGGAGCGGATTCTTGAGCTTCTTGGGCAAGAGCCAAGCCAGCCATGGCCACCAGCAAGGCGAGCGGATAGACGGCAAACTTCGAAATCTTATCTCTAAAAATCATCGCTTATACCTCCAATCTTGAATCAAACACAAGAACCCATGAAAAGAGGATATTTTATACCACCGTGAAATGCAAAAGTAAAGAAGAAAATTGCCGCCAGAAGTCAAGCTCAGTTATTTTTTTTGGCGACCCTGCCTGAGGTTGAACGAGAAGAGGAAGACCTGCTGGGAGCGGACCTGGCGGGGGAAGAGCTTCTCAGCGAGGACCTGGAAAAAGACGGCGAAGATTTTCCGGAGCTTCGGGGAGCGGAAAAAGATGAAGGAGCCGAATAGCGAGGGGCAGAATAGGAACGGGGGGCTGAAAAAGTGGAACCCGAGGATGAAGAAGGGGATCTTCGCAGTGCAGAGCTTTCCCGCCTCCAGGTTGAAGAAAACGAAGGTATTTTTTGCCTTGTCTCCCCAGGCCGGTTGTTGTTGAACGATGTCAGGTTGCGAGACGGGCTTCTGGACAAGCCAGGCCCTGAGATAACCGGGTCTGGGGCGTATGCTCTCGGCGTCTTTCGGCTGAACGAAGAAATCCTGTTGTCCCTGGACGAAGTTCCTGGCGAAGCCGACGGATAACCGGCCACCCTGCGGTTCTCGGAGATGCTCCTCGATGCTTTTTTGGCCGTTGGTTCGAGGCGGTCCTTCCCCAAGGTCGGCCGATTCTCGTCTCGGGCTGTGCTCCTAAGGATTCGCCCGCCTGAATCCCCGCTTGTGACGGCTGAGGTCTTCCCAGCCAGCCTGACTTGAGGAGACGAAAGCTTTCTTGCTCCAGATGATCCGGCCAGAGAAGACCGGCTGATAGCCGGTTTGACGTCAGGCTGCCGCGCCTGAAGCGTTATTTGACCGAGACGGGACGCTTCCACACGGCTCAGAGCGACATGGGCCACATTGGGAGACTGCAACTGGGTTTTGCGGACGACCGTGAGCGCCCGGGAATCCGCTGGATAATAAGAATGGTGGTAGCGATCATAGAAATAATTATTGACGATGACGATGGGCCGGTTGTACCAGCCCAGCGGACACCAACCAATATAATCATACCCCCAATACCAGTGAACCCAGGCTGGGCCCCAATGGCGGGTAGGAATCCAGTACCAGCCCAGGCCAAGCCTCCAATGCCACCTTCCATAATGATAGACACACCAGCCCCAGGGCTCATAAGAAATCCAGGTCCAGCCGAACGACGGGTACCAGTTCCATCTCCCATAATAGTACGGTCTCCAGTCTGAATAGACGATATAGGGGACCCAGACATATCCATAAGGCCTTTCATAAACCCAACGTCCGTGGGAATCGAGCTCAGATTCATATTCATCAAGCTCAGAGGGCAGATAACGCCGGGAGGCGTACTGGCCGAGCAGGGAATCTCGCTCTTCATTCCAGTAATAAAATTCGTCTCTTAATGAAGACAAGACTGCCTCGGAGCCAAGCTGCCCGGAGCGGGCGATAAGGCTTTCCCGGCTTCTCACGAGCTTAGAGCCGCTCTCGCCAGCGGCTTCAGCCGACCCCTCCAGGACTGCGATTTCTGTCTCGCCGCCCGGCCGCACATCAAACCGAAAGAGCCCCTCTTCGAGGATGTAAAACGAAGCATCCGGAGTGTGGATTTCAAAAGCCTTTTCTTCCTGGAGGAAGCTGATCCGCAGATAGATATTGCCGGCCAAAAGATGCAGCCGCACCTGGCTGTCATCTTCTCTGGGCAAGACAGCAAACTCAACCTGGGTCCTGTTATCAAGGCGGAGATAGTTCTTCTTGAAAAACTGAACCTCTGCCCGGCCTGCCTGGGTGGCGAGCTTATCCCCCTCGACAAGAACCGAGTTGACGATCCCTTCTTCTGTTCCCATCTCATTCGCTCTTTCGACAACCACGTCGCCCTTGACGAAAGAAAGACGGGCGAGACTGTACCTGTCGTATCCCTCATCATCAGCCTGGCCGATGAGCGGGAAGAAAAGGACCAGTGCCGAGATGATCATGGCTCCTTTTCTCATCTTCTTTCTCCTTCCCAAAGCCCTAAAGAGCAAATCTCATGCCAACTGATCTACCCTGAAGGAGCCTGAATGACCAGCGCTTACTGTCCAGGATAAAGGACATTTGGTAATATGGAGGGTCAACTGCGGGAAGCTGTTCAAAAGCAAAAAAAAAGAGGGGTTTGACAGATCAAACCCCTCGCCCAGTTGCTTGCCCCGGGTTTACTCGTCTTTTACCACCAGATATCCCTGAGGCGGTGACGAAGGAACACTCTTCCCCGGAAGGGATGCTGTCTCAAGCCGAACCTGCCGCCTCTCCCGAAGAAGGCACCCGGTCTTCCTCCTCTAAGAGGAGCCATCCGCGCCTTGAGCCTGGCCAGCTTCTCTTGCTGCTCTGGAGTGAAGATTTTTTTCACCTCAGCCTGGTGTTTAAGAGAACTCTTCATCCGGCTAGCCTTCAACTTAAACATCTCATCGATAAGGGCGTCGATCTTTTTTTCGTTGGCCTGGGGATCCTTTCTCAATTCCCTCAGGTCGGCCCGGAGTTTGCCCATCTGGTCAAGAAAGGCCTGTCTTTCTTCCCGTCCGGATTTCCGGAATTCTTCGAGCTTGGCCTTCTGGTCAGGCGTCAGGTCGAGGTAATCCTCCCAGAACGGCCGAAGCGATCTCTCCGGAGCCGGGGCCGGCTGGCTTAAGGCCAAAGACGGCCCAAGACTGATGAGCGTAGCGATCAGAATGAAACCTAAAAGAATCGGCGATTTCTTCATGACAAACCTCCTGTCATTTTTTTCATTAGTATTAGACAACGACGAGAGGCAAACCTTGGCACGAAGGAAATTTTTCACCGGCCGAACAACGCAGTCAATGTAAAAGAAAAACGCCAAAGGCGAAGAGAACGGGGACGGGACTTTGCGAAGGACCGTCCCCAGAGAAATGGTCTGACTTCAGGCCTTCTTCAGGATGGGCATTCCCGTCTTGGCCGTCTCGATGACTTTGAAGCCGGCGGGGACGGCATCGAGGGCGCCTGGTCTGATGTCGCGAGCGAAATAGTAGATAACCTGTTTTCTGCCGCCCTTCAGAGTGACGGTCCGAGAGTGCAGAAAGTACTTCACCCCTTTCTTGTTGGTGAATTCGTATGCCATGAGAAACCTCCTATGAATCCGCCTTTCCTCGATCTTGACCAACTATTTATAAAAAAAAGGACCCTCTGTCAAGCTCAATTTTCTTTTTTCTTTTTAAGAAATGATCAAATCCTCCCGGCCCAGCTGTCGCAAAATCCTCGGGTAGAGGTCGAACACCGGCTTGAGGAAAGGAACAATCCTGGCTGCCAGAGCGACATTTCCATCGGCGCTGATCTTGCCGCCGAAAAGGGCCTGGATGACATTCACTTTGCCCAGCCAAAACTCATGATTGAAGTCGGCGGAACTGCTGAGCATCAGATCCGGCTTCACGCCGGTTTCTCCCACGGTGAAAGAAAAGTACTTTCCCGCCGGCGGCACATCCCGGCAGTTGATTGTCATCAGACCATCAGGGTCATGAACCTGAAAACGAACAATGAGTTTCGACTTTTGAAAATCCGGACCGATGGCCGGGTTCGAAGCGACAGCCTCGAAAAAAGAACGGAAGACATCAAACATCTCTTCCTGGCTTTTGAAATACGGCATGATCGCCCTCCTCGTCAGCCTCTCAGTGGATGAACCCAACCGAGGGTGGAAGGTCGGCCGGAATAATGGGGCCGAAATTTTCTTCGTACCTCCTGACGTTGGCCTGGAGGGCCTCCATGAATCTCTTGGCATGAGCTGGGCTCAGGATGGTCCGGGAGACGAGCTTGCCCATCGGGCCATCAGGAAAGACGAAGGCGAAATCAAAAATGAATTCTTCCTTGGTATGGCGGATGGCCGCCAGGTTGGAATAGTGACCTAAAGCAATATGCTCATCCACTTTGATATCGATTTTTTTTTCCTCCATCGCGCCTCCTCTGTTCCAGAATTGCCTTTATTTTCATCGAATTCGGGAGAAATTTCAACTTAAAAAAATTTGGTTCATCTCCTGATTAGTTGGCAAAAGCTTGAATGATCTTTAAAGAGAAGTAACGGATGTCATGGA
>CAZKBY010000212.1:0-4572 GCA_964550915.1 uncultured Eubacteriales bacterium
AATATGGCCAAGAGCGAAGATTTCCTTCGCCAGGCTTCTGAGCTCATGGGTGAAGAAGGGTTTGCCTCTCTCGAGATAGCAGAATCGGCGTTGCCTGAGCTTGATAAATTATTGCTATTTTTCAATATCAGGCCAGCGCAACAGGCCACTCCTATCGAAACTCCGGCTCAAGCGCAGGAGAAGCAAGAAAAGCCCAGCGATCTGAAGGGAAATCCGGTACTTACCGAGAAATCGCCGCAAAAGAAAGCAAAGCAAACCACTAAAACTCCCCAAGAAGAGGCTGCAAAAGCAGAACCGATTATCCTTGACCAGATAAAGGAAGGAGATCTCATTCCCCTTGAGATGGTCGAAACGAAGCCAGTGGCGATAAGGCGAATTCAGCCCAAATATCCACCCGAAGCGCTGAGGGCAGGGATAGAAGGGACGGTTGTGGTCAATGCGCTCATTTCGGAAGCGGGTGCTGTCATTAAGACCGAGGTCATAAAGGGCGTGAAGGGGTCTCTCGAATTGGAAGCAGCTGCCCGGCGGGCAGTGGCCCAATGGAGGTTCGAGCCAGCCACGATTAAGGGAATCAATGTCAAGGTCTGGATGCCGGTGGCGATCGAGTTCCGGAAAGAGGAATATTCATTGATTAATTCCATTAACTGGGGGACGCGGTAATTGGGGGACGTCATACGTAATACACTAAATTCGCAAGAGAATTACAGATAACAGATAGGGGGACACGAACCTAATTTAAGAAAATTAGGATCATGTCCCCGGTTATCCAGTTGTAATCATTGGCAGGGGGATGTAAACTATAATGTCTAAAGAAAATGACGCAGTTAGAATATGCCCGTAAGGGAAGGCTAACGCCAGCCATGAAAAAGGTGGCTGCAGACGAAGGGATTGATCCGGATTCTCTTTTGTCTCTCATCGCCTCGGGCAAAGTCGTTATTCCCTTTAATCCAAGACACTTTTCATTTGGGCGTGGCGCGAGCAGAGCGGGCAGAGTCAGGGGAGGTCCCCAAAACCCGGCCGGTATCGGCTTTTCCCTCCGTACCAAGGTCAATGTCAACATCGGGACATCAGCCGATTTTCCACAGCTTGAAGACGAACTCAAAAAAGTTGCAGTTTCCCTCAAGTACGGAGCCGATGCCATCATGGACCTGAGCACGGGCGGTGACCTCCGCAAAATCAGGCGCCGCATCCTCGGCCGCTCCCCCATCCCCTTAGGCACGGTGCCCGTCTACCAGGCAGCCATCGAGGCCATCGACCGCCGCGGCTCGATCGTCAAAATGACCGAAGATGACCTCTTCGCTACAATCGAAACCCAGGCTCAGGAGGGCGTCGATTTCATGACCATCCATTGCGGCCTCACCCAGAAAGCCATCGGCCGCCTCCGCAACCAGGGACGCGTCGCCGATATTGTCTCGCGAGGAGGAGCTTTTCATTTAGCCTGGATGCTCCACAACGACAAAGAAAACCCGCTCTATGCGAACTACGGCCGGCTCTTAGATATCGCTCGCCGCTACGATATCACCTTGAGCCTCGGCGACGGCCTCCGTCCCGGCTCGATCTTAGACGCCACTGACCGGCCCCAGATCGAAGAGCTCCTGACGCTCGGCGAGCTCGTCAAGCAAGCCCACGAGGCCGGCGTCCAGGTCATGGTCGAAGGCCCCGGCCACATCCCCCTCAACCAAGTGGAGATGAACGTCAAGCTCCAGAAGCGCGTCTGCCACGAGGCGCCCTTTTACGTGTTAGGCCCGCTCGTCACCGATATAGCTCCCGGCTACGATCATCTTGTCTCGGCCATCGGAGGCGCAATTGCGGCTGCTGCAGGCGCCGACTTCCTCTGTTACGTCACGCCGGCCGAACACTTAGGCCTGCCCACGGTTGATGATGTCCGCGAAGGCCTCATCGCCTCGAAGATCGCCGCCCACGTGGCCGACATCGTCAAGGGAGTCAAGGGAGCGCTCGAGCGAGACCTCAAGCTTTCGCGCGCCCGTAAGAAACTCGATTGGAGCACCCAGCAGAAACTCGTCATCGACCCCCATAAATTCGCGGAAATCCGGAAACGAAGGAGATCAAGGACAAAGGCCTGTTCCATGTGCGGCGAATACTGCGCCATGCGCATCGTCAGCAAGTTCCTCAATTCCCATGGAAAGGCCGATGACTTCTGCTTCTAAAACACCTGCCAAAAGGCTCCTCTTCGGGACGGCGGGGGTTCCTCTCTCAACGCCGGCATCAACGACTCTTGCCGCCATCGAGCATGTTAAGAAAATGGGGCTCGAGTGCCTCGAGGTAGAGTTTGTAAGAGGCGTGAAAATGGGAAGCGAGACGGCCGAAGAGATAAGGAAAAAAGCCGAAGCGCTGGACGTTCGGCTGAGCGCTCACGCCCCCTACTTTATTAACCTCAACTCGCCCGAACAGGGGAAGAGGCTGGCCAGTCAGGAAAGGCTGGCGGCAGCTTGCCGGATGGCTGCCCTGTGCGGAGCGGAGAGCGTCGTCTTTCACGGCGGGTATTATGGACAAAGTTCTCCTGAATACGCCTACAAGACCATAAAAGGCGGGCTTCGGGAAATCCTATCCATCTTGAGGGCGGAAAAAAACGCCGTGACCCTGCGTATTGAGACGATGGGCCGGAAAGCCCAATTCGGCTCCTTGGATGAGGTTTTGTTCCTGTGCCGCGAGGTCGAAGGACTTCTCCCCTGCCTCGATTTCTCTCATATCCATGCCCGGGAGGGAGGGGCGAATTCTTACCGGGATTTCGTGCGCATCCTGAAGAAAGTGGCAAAGAAGCTCGGCAATGATGCCCTTAAAGACCTTCATATCCACGTTTCCGGCGTTCTTTACGGCGACAGAGGGGAAATCAAGCATCTTGACCTCCGCAATTCGGATTTCCACTACGATAGCTGGGTCCGGGCGCTCAAGGACTGCGGCGCAGCCGGGATGGTCATCTGCGAAAGCCCCAACCTCGAGACCGACGCCATCATGCTGAAAAACCTGTATCAGTCCTATAAATTGAAAGGCTGAGGACAAGATTGTCATCGCGAGGAGCAAAGCGACGTGGCGATCTCAGCGTAATCCCTGGAGATTGCTTCGTCACAGAGTTCCTCGCAATGACCAAGAGGTCAGATTGCTTCGCTTCGCTCGCAATGACACGCATATGAAGGAGGGTGTCATGCAGGAATATAAGCTCCTGATCAATGGGCAGTGGAAAGAATCGAAAAGCATCAAGGAGATCAAATCGCCATACGACCAGAGCATAGTCGGCAAAGTCCATTTCGCTTCCAGAGAGCAGGTCGAGGAGGCGCTGGCCGCAGCCCAGAACGCCTTTGAGAAAACGCGCCGGCTTTCAAGCTACGAACGAGCCGCAGTCTTAGAGAAGATCTGCCGGGGGATCGAGAAGCGCAAGGAGGAACTCGCCCGCTCGATCGCGCTCCAGGCGGGCAAGGTCATCAGGGAAGCGCGCACGGAAGTGGACCGGGCCGTGATGACCTTCGACTACGCCTCTGAAGAAGCCAAGCGGCTGGGCGGCGAGCTCATCCCGCTCGACCTGAGCGTGGCGACGGCGAGACGGTGGGGACTGGTGCGCCGGTTTCCGGTCGGTGTCGTCACAGCCATCTCACCTTTTAATTTTCCCATAAACCTTGTAAGTCACAAAGTGGCCCCTGCCCTCGCCTGCGGGAACAGCGTCATCCTGCGCCCCGCCTCGCAGGTTCCCATCACGTCGCTCCTCTTAGGGGAAATCGTTACCGAAGCCGGCTATCCTCCGGGCGGCTTGAATGTGCTGCCTTCAGGTTACAGAGAGGCCGAAATCCTCCTCACAGACGACGTAGTCAAGAAAGTGACCTTCACCGGTAGCCCGGCTGTGGGCTGGGAGATCAAGAAGAAAGCCTACCAGAAGAAAGTCACGCTCGAGTTAGGCGGGAACGCGGCAGTCGTGGTCGAGCCAGACGCCGACCTCGATTACGCCCTTCCCCGCATCGTCACCGGCTCTTTTGCTTACTCCGGCCAGATCTGCATCTCGGTCCAGCGCATTTTTCTCCATAAGAAGATTTACGACCGCTTCATGGGGGATTTTATCGCCCGCACAAAGAAGCTCAAAATGGGCGACCCGCTCGAGGAGACAACGGACATCGGCCCGATGATTTCCCTCGAGGCGGCCAAGCAGACAGAGGAGTGGATCGAGGAGGCGGTCGGGATGGGCGGCCGTATCGCCTGCGGCGGCCGCCGGGAAGGAGCCATGTTCGAGCCGACGATCTTAGAGAACGTCATCCCCGACCTCCGGATATCGTGGCTCGAGGCTTTTGCGCCGGTTGTCGTCGTCTATCCTTACGAGGATTTTGCCAAGGCCCTCGAGGGGGTCAACTATTCTGTTTACGGCTTACAGGCGGGCGTTTTCACCAATGACCTGCGCAAGACATTCGAGGCCTACGAACAGCTCGATGTCGGCGGCGTCATCGTCAACGACATTCCGACATTCAGGATCGACCATATGCCTTATGGAGGAGTCAAGCAGAGCGGGTTCGGCCGCGAGGGCATCCGCTACGCCATTGAGGAGATGACCGAGCTCAAGCTCCTCGCCCT
>CAZKBY010000213.1:0-4571 GCA_964550915.1 uncultured Eubacteriales bacterium
CGGTTGAGGAAGCGGTCTCCAAGATCAGCCGGGGAGAGTATAAATTTCTTTATCTTGCCGGTCCGATTCCAGTGCTTCCTCGGGCGGCGGTTGATTTCCTGGTCGTCCAGGATTGCTTCATGAGCGAGAACGCGAAGCGGGCCGACGCCGTGCTCCCGGCCGCGACTTTTGCCGAATGCGGTGGGACGTTCGTTAACGTCGAGGGAAGAATCCGGAAATTCAAGAACATCATCGAGCCGCTGGGGGAGGCCAGGCCCGATTGGTGGATCGTCTCACGGCTGGCCGAAAGAATAGGCGCCAAGGGATTTGACTTCCAGAACGCCGCCGACGTCCTGACCGAGCTCTGCCGTGGCAGGCCCGGCTTCGAGCCCGCCTCCGGCCGGCCGCAGAAAAAAAGCAAAGCTGCTTTTGTCCTTGAAGAAAAGAAAGACGCCGCTCAATTCTTTCTCGATGAATCTCCTGAGCCGGCCCCGCCCAGTGCTGAGGCTCAGACCTTGCCGGATACTCCGGGAGCAGGCCTTGATTATTACCGGAGCTTGAACTTGATAGAGGAAAGCAAAGGCTTAAAAAAGCTCAGAGGACGGGGAGAGAAATAATGGCCAAGATCCTTCGCCGGGAACGCCTGGTCCCCAACATTCATCTTCTTGAAGTCGAGGCTCCTGAAGTTGCCCGTAAGTGTCAGCCGGGGCAGTTCGTCATCGTCATGCCCGACGAGCGAGGAGAGCGGATTCCCTTGACCATCGCTGACTGGGATGAAAGCCGCGGCTCGGTCACCTCTATCGTCATGATCGTCGGCACGTCAACCCAAAAGCTTTCCCTTCTCAAGGCAGGGGATGATATTCCCGTCTATGTCGGGCCTCTGGGCAGGCCGTCTGAGATCAAGAATTTCGGGACGGTCCTCTGCGCGGGCGGCTGCTTCGGCATCGCGGCCATCCATCCGATTGCCCGGGCCCTCAAGAAAAGCGGAAACCGGGTGATCACTCTCTTAGACGTCAAAGCCAACTACCTCCTTTATTGGGAGGACAAGCTCAGGAAGGTCAGCGACGAGATTCATATTTCCGCCCGGGATAGCGCCTTCGACTGCCGGGATTACATCCCGAAAAAGGTCCAGGCCCTCCTTGGAAAAGAAAAAAACATAGACCGAGTAATCGCCATCGGCTGCACTTATCTCATGTATTCGTGCGCCGAAGCGACACGGCCATCCGGAGTGAAGACGATCGTCAGTCTCAACCCGATCATGGTCGACGGCACGGGCATGTGCGGCGCCTGCCGGCTGACCGACGGAGGCAAAACGAAATTTGCCTGTGTGGACGGCCCGGATTTCGACGGCCACACTGTCGACTGGCAGGAGCTTTTTTCGAGGCGGAAAGCCTACTTCGATGACGAAATAAAGTCCCTTGGCGAATGGGAGAAGGACAGGTTTGCCTGAGGATTGCGGAGTGACAAAAGTGATGCGATGCCAATGCTGCCCTCAGCCCCCGCGCCCCGGGGAACCAGTCCTGTCGGTTCCCTCCTCTATTAGGGGGGCTTTAAGGGTGGCATCAGCATCGCGCCTTAGGATAGAGTGAAAATGAGTGAGAAGCAGGAACTGGCGCCCGAGCTCAAAGAAAGGCTAAAGGCCCAGTACGACAAGGACTGGCGGAAAGAGCTGCGGAAGGCTATTCCGGTCAAGGAAAGGATGAAGATTCCGCGGCAGAAGATGCCGGAGCGTGCGCCCGAAGTACGGGACCGAAATTTTAGAGAAGTTAACCTGGGGCTCAAGGCTGAAGCGGCGCGGCGCGAAGCCCAGCGCTGCCTGGATTGCGCCAACCCTTCTTGTGTCTCGGGCTGCCCTGTGGCCATCGACATCCCTTCTTTTGTCAAGCTCATCGAGAAGGGCGAATTCGTGGCCAGCCTTCGAACGATCAAGGAGACAAACAGCCTCCCTGCCATTTGCGGCCGCGTCTGCCCGCAGGAAACCCAATGCGAAGAAGTTTGCAACCTAAAAAAGGCCACGGGCGTTCCGGTGGCTATCGGCAACTTGGAACGGTTTGTCTCTGACGTTGAGCGCACTCAAGGCACGGTCTTTGTCCCGACCATACCGCCCTCCACGGGGAAAAAGGTGGCGGTTATCGGAGCCGGGCCGGCCGGGCTGACCGTGGCCGGGGAATTGGCCAAGAAAGGCCACAAGGTGACTATTTTCGAGGCCCTCCACATCGCCGGCGGCGTGTTAGTCTATGGCATTCCCGAGTTCAGGCTGCCCAAGAGCATCCTCAAGGCCGAAGTCGATTATCTCGAAAAGCTGGGCGTCGAGCTGAAGATGAGCTTTGTTGTCGGAAAAACTGCCACCATCGACGACCTCAGGAAAGATGGCTATGACGCCTTTTTTATCGGGACCGGAGCCGGGCTGCCCAATTTCATGCGCATCCCCGGCGAAAACCTCATTGGCGTCTATTCAGCCAACGAGTACCTGACCCGGGTGAACCTCATGCGAGCCTATGACTTCCCGGCCTACGACACGCCCGTTTTCCGGGGAAAACGGGTGGCTGTTATCGGCGGCGGAAACGTGGCCATGGACTCGGTGCGGACGGCCAAGAGGCTCGGTGCTGACCTCGCAGCCATTATCTACCGCCGCTCCCGCCACGAGATGCCGGCCAGGGAAGAAGAAGTCAAGCACGCCGAGGAAGAGGGAATCGAGTTCCATTTCCTGACGACACCCATCCGGTATATCGGCGACAGCGACAACAAAGTCAAGGCCATGGAGTGCCTGCGCATGGAACTCGGCGAGCCGGACTCCTCGGGCCGGCGGCGTCCTGTGCCGATCGAGGGTTCTGAGTTTACGACCGAGGTGGACATGGTCGTCGTGGCCATCGGTCAGAGCCCCAATCCCTTGATGGCCCAGACGACGCCCGACCTCAAGGTGGGCAAGTGGGGAAACCTCGAGGTCGACTGGACGACTATGGCCACGAGCATTCCCGGAGTTTACGCCGGCGGGGATATCGTCAGGGGAGGGGCCACGGTCATCCTGGCCATGGGAGACGGCCGCCTGGCCGCCCAAGAGATCGATAAGTACCTGAAAGATGGCCAGAGATGAGACCTCTGGCTCTGTTTTATAAGGGAGGATTGCCATGAGCTGGGTTGATGCTTATAAAAAGAAACTGGCGAGCCCTGAAGAAGCTGTTTCTGTCGTCAAGAGCGGAGAGCGGGTTTACATCAGCGGGAACGCGGCTACCCCCTATGTCCTGATGAAAGCGCTGGCCGGCCGCAAGGATGAGCTCGACGATGTGGAGCTCGTCCATGTTCTTCTCATGGGAGAAGACCCCCTGAGCAAGCCTGAAATGGAAGGACATTTCCGTCACAACTCGCTTTTTGTCGGGCCAGCCGACCGGAAGGCCATCAACGAAGGCCGGGCTGATTATGTTCCCATCTTTCTCCATCAGATTCCTCTCCTCTTCCTTTCAGAACAGATGCCGCTCGACGTCGCCATGCTTCATGTCTCCCCGCCGGACGAGCATGGGTTCATGAGCCTGGGAGTAGAGGTTTTGGCTTCCAAGGCGGCTGCCGAAAAGGCCAAGATCGTTATCGCCCAGGTCAACGACAAGATGCCCCGGGTCCTGGGCGATTCTTTCCTGCACGTTTCCCGGTTCCATAAAATCGTCGAGGTCTCCGAGCCCCTGCCCCAACTGGAAAAAAGTCCGTTTAGCGAAGTTGAGAGGATGATCGGCAAGTATATCGCTGAGCTGATCGAGGACGGGTCCACCCTGCAGCTCGGGATCGGCGGGATCCCCGACGCCGTGCTGGCCGCCCTGGCCAACAGGCGTGACCTGGGAATCCATACCGAGATGGTCTCGGACGGCGTTATGGAGGCCATCGAGGCCGGCATTATTACGGGAGCCAGGAAAACATTCCATCCTTATAAAGTTGTCATCACCTTTGCCCTGGGAAGCACAAAGCTGTACGATTTCATCGACAACAACCCGATCTTCGAAGCTCACCCGACGGATTACGTCAATCATCCCTTTAATGTCGCCCGGAACGACAACATGGTGGCCATCAACTCAGCCATCGAAGTTGATATCACCGGTCAGGTCTGTTCCGACTCGATCGGAACCTACATCTACAGCGGTTTCGGCGGCCAGGTCGACTTCATCCGCGGCGCCGCCCATTCCAGGGGAGGGAAACCGATCATTGCCCTGCCTTCGACCGCCAAAGAAGGTGAGATGTCGCGGATCGTCCCTTTCCTCAAGAAGGGAGCCGGGGTCGTGACAACCCGGGGGGATGTCAGGTATGTCGTGACTGAATATGGTGTCGCCTATCTTTTCGGAAAGAACCTCCATGAGCGGACCAAGGCCCTGATCAACATCGCCCATCCCAAATTCCGGCCTGACCTCATCCGCGAAGCCAAAGCCAGGAATCTTCTGAAATAGGGCAACCGGCACCCGATGGACCAGTCCGACCTCTTCCCCGCAGAAAAAGGGCACATTGGCACTGACGAATCGGGAAAGGGAGATTATTTCGGCCCTCTGGTCATCGCCGGAGTCTTCATGTTAGACGAACAGGAGCCAGTCCTGCGGGAGCTCGGGGTCAGGGAC
>CAZKBY010000214.1:0-4518 GCA_964550915.1 uncultured Eubacteriales bacterium
TCAGGTCGCGCCCGATCAGATCACCCAGCCTCAGGATATCCTCCCGATAAATCTACCGCAGTCTCTTCCTCAATAGATTAGGCATGGGTTCACGCCGTAAAAGGAACTCTCCCAGAACATTTTTCAATTTCCGTCTGGTGCGGCGGGGAAGGAGATTTCTAAAAGAAGACTTCAAGGGATGAGGTTGATAGATAAATCCTATAAGACGTCCATAAAACACGTTTTTTGGGCGCCCGGTAGCATTGAGATATCTCACCCTATGGGAAACATTGAAAGGCTCAACGCCGAGAAATTCAAAGATTTCCGCCGTTTCCCGGGATAGATTTCGAGCGAGGTCTTCGAGCAGCAAAACCTTGACGCGCTTAAAAGCCCGCTGGTAAGCCTTCACCTGAATCCAATACTTGCCAAAGCCAATATAGTCAAAGCTGGGGACAAAACGTTTCTCCAGCCTTTTCCTGATCACGGCAGGCTCGATGGCCTCCTCAAAAGTCAGCCTCTCCTCGCCATTTCTCTTTTTCAGCCAGTAGTGAGACCATGCCCTCTCCACGGGGTTTCTCAGAAGGATGATGATGCGCAGGCTCTCTGCCCTGTCGCCATAAATCTTCTTGATGTTCTCGATCGTCTTCTCGTAAAAATAAAGATACCAGGTCGACGCTTCGCCGATCAGTTGATCATGACGGGCCAAAGAAAAGAGTTTCAAATAGGCCTCGAGGTCCTCAGCAATATATTCAACCTTCCTCCCATTCCTGATGTCGATGTATGACCAGTCCTGGCCATAAACAGAAAAAAACGTCGGCTCCTTTTCCAAGGGGACGAAGATCCGCGGATGACGGGAGAGAAGATCATGGAGAGTTGACGTACCCGACCTCGCCGCGCCGACGATCAGAAAGTCGGGCACTCGCATTTTTTCGCTTCGATTGTTGATGATCATGACTCTTTATTGACATTATACCCACTCGCGCCGCAGGAGCAAAATATTATCGCTCTTCACCGCCTGATCTGGATTTGTCCCCTTTCTTGCCCGAGCCAGCTTTTTGTCTCCCAACTATTTCCATTCCCGGACCTCGTCCCTTTTCCCAAAGAGCCTCAGTTTGATCTTGCCGAGGACGAGTTTTTCTTCCTGGCTAATTCCCAGCATCGCGAGAATGCCGGCATAAGAGGAAAAAAGGATGAACATCCCGAGGCCCAGGCGAAACAACGTTCCCTCGGCCAACAGAATCCGTGATTTGACGAGGAGAAGAAAAAGAGAGCTGACAATCCCGGCTGTCGCGGGTCTTAAAAAATCCAGCCGGTAAGGATGGACCTTTAAAATCACCCTCACTTCGATCAGTTTGATGAGGTTTACTAGAATCATGGCCAAAGAAGCCGCCGCGGCAGCACCCAGGACCCCATGGCGCGGAATAAGGAAAAAATTAAGGACGATATTTACGACAAGAACGCCCGACGTGTTCGCCAGGCTGATCATGGTCCTGCCGCTCATGCTGATCATGTAACCGACGGGGCCTGTGATGCAGTTGACGAACTGGCCGATAGACAGAACAACGAGTGAGGTCAGGCCCTGCTCGTAACCTTTTCCCCATAATCCCAGCACCTCCCTCCCGAAGAAAAGGAAGGTTAAGAAAAGAGGCATGACCAGAGCAAAAATCCATTTTGTCACCAACTTGAAGAGGGCGGCCAGTTTTTCAACCTCCCGCCTATTCGTCAGGTCAGCGATCATCGGCGCAAAAATGGCACTAAAGGAGTCAAGGACTACAACCAACAGGATCGAGGTTCGAAGGGCCGCCGCGAAGATACCAACCTCACGGGCGGGTCTGAAATATCCCAACATCAGCGGATTGAAGTACCGCACAAAAATATAGAGCAATCCGGCAAAAAAAAGCGGCGCGGAAAACCCCACCAGCCTTTTGACATCAAAGGAAGGAATGATATCTTTCTGGATGAGCAGCGGAAAGACTCTTATTAAAAACAAAAAGGCAAGAAAGACCGCCAGGACGATGGGCAAGAGAAACGCCACCATCGCTCCCGAAAGACCCCAACCCAGCCCGAGGAACAGAAGGGTCAACAGGATGCTCAACCCGGGTTCGAAGATCATCCTCACCCAGACTCTGTACTGGACCGCCCCCAGGGCTTGAAGACTACAGACAAGAATTTCCGTCGCTGCCGTAAAGACTACTCCCAGCGATAGGATTCTCAGGGCAGAAAGAAGCCGGGCCTCATGAAAGACGTCCCGGGAGAGAGTAGAGGATAGAATAAAGAGGACAAATGCTGTGGCCAGGCCTCCCCAAACAGACAATCTCAGCCCTCCCAGGATCGTCCCTTTCACTTTCTCCTGAGTGTCTTCACCCTTGTGCAGGGAGACAAACCTCAGCATGCCGCTGCCGAGCTCGAGCGTGGCAACTTTCTCCAACAGCTTGAAGATAGAAAATCCCAGGAAAAAAATCCCGAAAAGGGACGGCCCGAGTCGGCGGGCCAGGATGAGTTCAAAAAGATAGCGGAGTCCGGATCCAAGGATGGTCCCGGCAAAGAAAATCCCGGCGCCCTTGGCGAGCGTCGTCACTTCAGCGGCTGATGTCGGCCATTGCTCGTTGCCTACATGGCTGCCCAATCGTCTGCCTCCCTGTTCTTTTCTCCTTCAAGGCTCAGGAAGGTTACCACAAATGCTGCCCAATAGTAAAAGAGGAGAGACGCCGGAATTCATCTGTGGTAAAATGCTTCCTACCTGGTGAAGGAGGCATGGCATGGAGCACCCGCTGACCCTTTTCGGACACCCCTGGCGCCGCTTCTGGAGTTTTGTGGCTGGCGCCGGAATGATCGTTTCTGCATTCTTAACCATCCGGCACTTCTTCCTGGCCAATTTCCCCGAATCGATCTTTGCGGGGTCTTTTTGCGACATCAGCGCCTTCCTCAACTGCGACAGCTCTGCTTATTCTTCCATCGCCCATTTCTGGGGAGTTCCGATGGGTTATTTCGGACTCTTTGTCGGCGCTCTCGTCGCTCTGGGAGCGCTATTCCCTTCCGCTGCTTTCGAGCGGACAAACAAATCGCTCTCTCTCCTGAATGTTCTGGGGGTTATCGGCCTCTTTGTCTATTCCCTGTTCTTTTTAAAAAGCCTCTGCCTGCTTTGCGGGGGTTATTATCTCTTCTCCCTTTTCAGCTTTTTCCTCTTTTGGAAGTATGGCCTTAGGACCGAGGGCCAGGGTCTCTGGCAGAGAGCCCGCTCCTTTCTCTCTTCTCCCCTTAAATACATGGTTGTCTCCGCTGTCGTTCTTGTAGCCGGGGCCTACGGCTTTCATGCGTTTTATGAGGCAAAAAAAGACGCCCAGCTCGGTGGTGTCAGCCTCAAGGTCGTCAAGGAATACTACAGCCTGGCTGATGTCCCGAACCCGAGCCTGATTTCCCCCTTCTGGATTGCCAGGTCTGCCGACCGCTTTGAGGATGCTCCCATCCGGGTCATTGAGTATGCGGACTTTCTCTGTTCCGACTGCCTCTTCCTTTATAAGCAGCTCAAGCTCCTCAAGAATGAGTACAAGGGCAAGATCAGTATTGCCTTCCAGTTTTTTCCTCTCGATGCCCGATGCAACCAAGTGGTCGAAAAAAACCTCCATCCCGGCGCTTGCGACCTTTCCTACATAGCTGCATACGACCCGGCCAAGTTCAATGCCATCCATGACGAAATCTTCGAGAACTTCGCCAAAGCCAAGAATCCCGAGTGGCGGGAGCAACTGGCGAAAAAATACGGCGTCGAGGCTGCTCTCGACGATTCCGCGACCAAGGAACTGGTGCACAGGATTATCAACACGGGTGCGGAGTACGAGAAGACCTCAGACCGTTATGCCCATGGCATCCGCTCAACTCCAACAATGATCATCAACAACCGAATGGTCATCGGCACCCTTCCCTACCCCCACCTCAAGGCCATCTTTGAATCGCTTCTCACCGAAAGCAAGGAGCCCGGAAGCCGCCGCTTCCTTGAAAGCTGGGTTGAATTTAAGCCCGGCAGGAAAAAGAATAGCGGATGATGGCTCAGAAAGAGTTTTTTAACGTTGGGACAATCGCAAGTTCTACTTGAGCTCGCCGATGGCTTTCTCTACGGCTTCGAGGATCTCCCCGCTCTGGACGACTTCCTTGAGCTTGTTGATGTCATCATAAAGGGGCCTGTCCTCCTCGAGATGGGCAACGTGTTTTCGAATGACATCATAAGCTGCCCGAACCCCCTGGCTGGGTTTCAGGGGTGCCCGGAAATCGATGGCCTGCGCAGCGGCCATCATCTCGATGGCCACCACGGCCTGGGCGTTGTCGATGATATCGCGCGTTTTGAGGGCCGTCGTCCAGCCCATGCTGACAAAATCCTCCTGGTCGGCCGCGGCCGGAATGGAGCCAGTGGCCGCCGGGTGGGAGAGGACGCGGTTTTCGCAGACGAGCGCGCCGGCCGTGTACTGAGAAAGCATCATCCCCGAGAACATCCCAGCTCCCTTTGTCAGAAAGGCCGGCAGCCCAACGATCAGATGGGGGTTCATC
>CAZKBY010000215.1:0-4488 GCA_964550915.1 uncultured Eubacteriales bacterium
TACAGAATAACCTCGATCATCCATGGAGCGACGGTCCGGGGAAACACCTATGCCTTTGACGGCGTCAACATGAACGACCCGGTTGTCATGTATCCGTTGACAAACATCAATTTTGACGTCATTCAGGAAGTAGAGATGGTTACAGGAGGACACCCGGCTGAAGTCGGGTACACGGATGGAGGATACATCAACGTCGTCACTAAATCGGGCGGAAATTCGCTCTCAGGCGCTGCAAATCTTTATTACTCTTCCAAGGATATTACCAGAGTCCTCTTCCCTGATACTCAGCTTAAAGCGATGGGCGTCAAAGCACCAGAATATGCCATTTCAGACCTGGACGTCTCTGGATCGCTGGGCGGCCCCATCATCAGGGACAAATTATGGTTTTTCAGCAACGCCCGGTATCTTTTTAACTCCTACACTTCTCCCTTCAGGCCGGCCACAATCGCCGGGACCGATTTTGGGCCTGCTCCGGACATGGACCACACCGAAATGATGGGATTTGGCAAGCTCACTGCCCAGCTTTCTTCCAAGACGAAATTCATGGGGATGTTCAACTACACGGACATTTATGAACCCTACTTCAAGCTGGATAAGGCGTGGAATGTCGCTCCCGAGGCCATGAGGAGATGGGACCATGAGAAAGGATACACGGCCAATACGATCATCACCTGGCTCCTGAACCCCTATACTTTTCTCGACTTAAGAGCAGGATACGTTCGCCGGTATTTCCCTGTCCCGCTGCAGCCTGACGCCGCAGATAATCCTGTTTACGCCGATGGCTCGACGGCTTATACCTGGGGATCGGCCCGGTTTAACGAGACATACCTGAGGAAAAGATTTCAAGCATCAGCCTATGTCACAAGGTTCCAGGACAATTTCCTCGGCGGAAGCCACGAGTTCAAGGCGGGGGTAGAATTCGAAGACGCTTACGGAGACTGGAACTGGTGGCGGGCCAACAACATGATCTGGAATTACTGGAATAACAGCCCTTACTGGAGCAGGGCCCGCGGACTCTCCAGAACAACTTATGGAGACGGAAACCTGGCCTTTTTCATCTGCGCGACTGAAAAGGACAAGTCCGTGATCGCCGATAAGGCCCAGAGAATCGGAGGATTCCTTCAGGATTCGCTGACCATCAAAAATCGGCTGACGATCAATGCGGGATTGCGGGTCGATTATTCCTACGGGTTTAAACCAGCAGCCACCAAAGGCCAATCGAGTCAGTTAGCCTACAATATTGGCAACTATTACCTCGTTCCGGCTTACGGCATCAACCCCTATGCGGAGCTCGAGACACCCGAATGGAAAGACATCATCAAGTGGACAACTTTCTCGCCCAGGGTTGGCATCACGTACGATGTTTTTGGCAACGGCAAGACCGCCCTGAAAGTCTCTTTCGGCCGCTACACCGAGTACCTCATGCTCCAGTATTTTTCGGTCCTGCATCCGTTCTACCCGAACAGCTTCGGCTTCTACTGGTTTGATGAGAACAGCAATCTCATTCCCGATTCTCCGCCAGTCGACAAGTATGTCCATTTCGGGACAACACCCGAGATCATGAAGTTTGAATACAGTGCCAAAAAGCTGGACCCCGATACCAAGTCTCCGATTTCGGACGAATTGATTGTCCAATTCCAGCACGAAGTGATGAAGGACTTCTCACTTTCCATCGGTTATATCTATAAGAGCAAGAAAAATATCGTCGAGGACGCTCTTTATGACCCTGCTTCCGACCTATTCTGGTACACCTATGACCTGGCTAGTAACTGGTGGGTCCCCTTCACGACCGTCGTTCCGGCCCACGATATTTACCCCGAACGAGAAGTCACAATGTACTTCCTCTCCAAGAGCGCGCCCGCCCTCTGGCTGACGATGACGAATGTCCCTGAAGCGAAGCGGAAATATCAGGCGTTTGAGCTCAGCTTCAACAAGCGGATGTCCAACGGCTGGCAACTGGGGGGATCGGTTGTCCTGAGCAAAATGGAGGGAAATATCGGCGGCGGATATGGAGCTTCCTGGGGATGGTCAGGGGCGTTCAACAACGCTAACTATCTCGTCAACAACTATGGGCGGCTGGATTTCGACAGACCCGTTGTCATCAAGCTCTTTGGCACGTTCGAGCTTCCGTACAAAATCCTTGCCTCTTTCTTCTTCAACCACTACGACGGAGCTCCCTTCCAAAGGACAGTCACGGTCTATCCGCCGGCTGCCTGGGCAGCAGAAAACAACGTCGACACTCGCTATTCCTATGGGATCAACGTTGAGACAGCCGGAGTCCGCAGGTTGCAGGGCACTGACATCCTCGATCTCAGGCTGGAAAAGACGATTAGTCTCGGAAGTTACGGGAAGCTCGGTATCTTTTTGGATGCCTTCAACATCCTCGGTTATAGCCAAGTCCAGATCAATCAGAATCCCGCCGGAACCTGGAAGCCGACCAAGCCCGGCACAGACGATGCCAACTACTTTACACCCAGCGCATCCTACAAAGTCATCACCGGAGTTCAAGGGACAAGACAGTTCAAGTTCTCACTCCGTTACACGTTCTAAGCTCGCCGAGTCGGATCTCAAGGGAGAGGGAGTTTCCCCCTCCCTTTTTTATTTTTTTTAATCGAAATCTTCTTTATCTATCTTTTCTTGATATTCAAGGGTTTCCCCAGACTAAGGAGAGTCAAACTGGTCTCGGGCAACTCTTCTGGCTACAAAGTCAGGCAGCCTTAAAAAGACAAATTGAGAAAACTGACCTAAAGACAATCACTCGAACGGGTCAATAAAAAGGAAAACTCAGATTATCAATAAGAGAAGTGGCTCCTCGGCCAGGACTCGAACCTGGAACCTAGTGGTTACAAGTGCCCCAAAATTTCTTTTGGGCTTGGACTATCTCTTCACCCGGCTCATCATAATGAGATAAGGGTGTCGGGCGCTTCCCTCGAATTTTGTTCGAGGTACGAGCATAAGCTCTAGTCTCTGCACCTTCCCTGACTGCCTTGTCACGGTCAGGGCTTGGCTCAGGGTTACCATTTTCCTCATCATGAGGAAGGCAGGCTTCCCTGAATTCACCCGATTTTTCGGCCACGATTTCTCGTGGAAGCTGCTTTAACACAGCCACCCGCTCTGCCGATTGAGCTACCGAGGAGCAGGCGCTCATAATTTAGCATGAATAGAGGAGGAATTCAATGTCGGCGGATTGATTTAAAAGCGGTAGCCCGCCTGCTTGGCAATCTTGCGGTAGTCGTCGCCCCACATCTCGATGATCTTGCACATCTCGTAGAGTCTCGATCTCAGCCGCACGCCGATCCGGTCGACGAGCGTATCCCCGCTTTTTTTATAGAAAGAATCGCGCGTGTCTTCTTCTTCCTCGGTGTCGAGATAATTCGAAGTTAAAATGGTCAGCTTCTTCTGGTTGTAACGCTGATTGATGATGTAGAAAACTGTCTCCTCGACCCAGGCAGTCGTTCGTTTGGCTCCCAGCTCATCCAGCACGAGCACCTCGTGCTCGAATACAGGCGTCAGGACCTCGGATTCAGTGAGGTTTGAGTCTGGTGTGAAGGTGCTCTGGATGTCGCGGATGAGCTCACGGAAATCGTAAAAAGAACAGGCTGCATTTTTTTTCTCGATGAGCTCCCGGATGATGGCCACGGCCAAGTGCGTCTTTCCCACTCCGCAGGGCCCGATAAACAACAGGCCTACCTCCTGGGCAGGAAAATTCTTAACAAACTGCCTTGAAATTTTCAGGGCGTCCCGGTGAGAGTCATTGTGAACCTCGAAATTCTGTAGCGAGCAGTTCTGGTATCGTCTCGGTATCCGGGCCTGTTCCCAGAGCGTCTGGACGCGCCGGTCATGAAAACAGACACACCTCCGGGCCACCTGCCGGCCATCCACGTCAACCAGGACCCAGCCCGTTCCCTCGCACTCTGGACAGTTTTTTTCCGCCATCAGTTCAAGTACCCTCTCAGTTGCTGGAGATGATGAGACCGCGATAGCTTCCTCATCGCTTTCTGCTCAATCTGCCGGATCCTTTCCCTGGTCAGGTTCAGCTGGTTTCCAATTTCCTGGAGCGTCTGCGGTTGATCATCATCCAGCCCGAATCTTAATTTTAGCACAAGAGCTTCTTTATCATCCAGCTCGCCCAAGAGATCGCGGATTTGCTGGTGGATAGAAGACTTAACGATTTGGTATTCAACCGACGGAGAGGCGCTGTCCTCGATCTTTCCCTCGACGTCGAGCTCGCTCGAAGCTAACTTGTCACTCAAGGAGACGTCTCTCTCGGCCAAAATTTCCAGGTCTTCGACGTCCTGATCGCTGATCCCCATGCTCCTGGCGACTTCCTCCCGGCTCGGCTCCCGACCTAATTCAATTTTGAGCTGAGCCACTTTCTTTTTCATCTGGGATATCTGGTCAGAAAGCTTCTGGGGAAGGCTGCACATACGAGCTGAGTGGGTTAAGGCGTGGATAACGGCCTGCCTGATCCACCAGACAGCATAAGAG
>CAZKBY010000216.1:0-4486 GCA_964550915.1 uncultured Eubacteriales bacterium
GTCTCAATACAGCACGCTTTCCGGCAGTTCGAGCCTGGTATTTTCCCATAATTTCGGAAGCAACTACGAAACGGTGACCGGCACATTCACGGTTCCTAATAACGCAAATGCCTGGTTTATCCAGGGAATCCTGGATTTTGTTGACCCAACCGAGTATGACGTATCCTACTTCAGCATTAAGCGGACGAGAACAACCGATACCACAGACGATTTTCAGATGACCTTGAGCGGACACTCGCACAATGTTGCCGGACCGCTTGAACGATTCGAGACGAAAAACTTCTCCATCAGTCCTGTCGATCTGGCGGACAATGACGGGATGATTAGATTCACTGCTTCGATAGGCGGAAACCACTATGGAATGGCCCGGTTGATTTATCATGCACCTCTGCTCATGGGCAGGAACGCTCGATACAAGGTGAACAGCGTCAATGCGAATACCTACAACATCACTCTAAAGGCAAAACTATCCGGTTATTCAACCACTTTTAAAATGTTTCCATTCAGCACTAAATACGGCGGCGTTGAAATCTGGGCAGAAGATGGATCTAGCGAAAATCATACAAGCAAAAACCAGAACCAGTGGGTTTCATGTAACTGCTCCGGCAGCCGAAGAAAGATCCTGGTCACCTATCCGGCGAAGACACTACCCGGAAGCGACAGAAATAATCCCTTCATATCATTTCCGCTTCAAAGAAAAAGATCATCCGATTAGCCGCCAGTTTCTGCGCCGAAGCAAGTTTTTATGAATCCGAGGTGCCTGGCGCACGGCCCGATTGGGGACGGAGACCTGCACGACGCGATGGAGATTTTGGCCAGGGGGAGTGCGTGAAGCAGGAAGGGGGAGGCGGCCCGGGCGATGAACTCCGGGCAATACATCCGCTCGACATTTCTGGGTTCTTTCCCAGAAAGGATAAATATTTCCCCCATAAAGTTTGCGCTGCCTCGCCGCGCGCTCTCAACTGGTCAGCGGGCGTCATAGACGATTTTGCCACCCACCATCGTTATGACGACTTTTGTCTCCGCAATCTTATGGGGATCGACATCAAAAATGTTCTGTGAGAGCAGGATGAGGTCGGCGAGCTTGCCGGCCTCGATGGAGCCTTCGTCCTTCTCTCTGTGCATGGCGTAGGCTCCTCCCATGGTGTAGGCAAAAACCGCATCGGCGAGCTGGATTTTCTGTTGAGGAATCCATCCACCGACCGGCCGGCCCTCGAAATCCTGGCGCGTCACGCCGAGTTGGATGCCGGGCCAGGGGTTGATCGTCACAACCGGCCAGTCGCTGCCGAAGGCGAGGCGGCCGCCGGCGTCGAGGATCGCTTTCCAGGGGAAGGCCCTTTGCTCGCGCTCGGGGCCAACGTTGGCGATCCAGGTTCCCATCCAGGTAGGGTCGGGATTGGCATGGAGAGGTTGGAAGCTGGCGACGACACTGAGCCTGCCGAAGCGGGGGATATCATCTGCGGCGATGTTTTCCGCGTGCTCGATTTTATTGCGAAGGTCGGATTTCCCCGTGGCCCGGGCTGCTTCCTCATAGGCATCAAGCGCCAGGCGGATCGCCGCGTCTCCGATGGCGTGTGTTGAGACCTGAAGGCCCCTGGAATTGATTTCGGCCACAGCCTTTTTGAAAGCCTCCGGCTCCCAGAAAAGCTTCCCCCGGTTTTCGCGCTGGGTTTCATAGGGATCGAGCATCGCTGCGGTCCCGGAGTCGATGACGCCATCGAGCATGAGCTTGGCGCCCCCTGTTGAGATCCATTCGTCATTGAACTTCGTGCGGGCTTCTTCATAGGCTTTCCAGTCCTCATCCGTCGGCCCCGGAGAATCGACCCACATTGCCGCCGAAACCCTCACCGTCAGACTTCCTTCCCGGCGGAGACGGTCGAACAGATCAAGAGCCTCAAATTCCCCTCCCATTCCGTGCACCCGGACAACGCCGTATCGCGCCGCCTCGCGCAAGCCCTCTCGAAGGGCCGCCAGAGTTTCTTCGGGAGAAGGCTTGGGAATAACTCTCGAGACGAGGGATCCTGCTGCTTCCAGCAGAGCGCCTGTCGGTTCGCCGTTTTCTTCGCGCACAATCTTCCCGTTTTCAGGGTCTTTGGTATCGCGGCCGATCCCGGCAAGGGAGAGCGCCTGGCTGTTGACCCATGTCGTGTGACCGTCGGCGCACCTCATGACGGCGGGGCGGTCCGGAACAACTTCATCGAGGAATTTCTTATGCGGCATGTTGCCCGGAAAGGCGGCATACATCCAGCCGCGGCCCTGAACCCAGGCCGCCTGAGGATGTTCTGCGGCGAATTTCCTGATCCGTTCCTGGACTTCCTCGACGGTCCGGGCGCCCGAGAGATCGACCTTGGCCAAACTCTCCGAGCCGCTGACAAAATGAACATGGCTGTCCTCGATTCCGGGAAGGAGGAGCCGTCCTCCTGCATCGATAATTTTGGTGTCTGGCCCGCGGTGTCGAAGGACGGCTTTAGCTGACCCCACGAAAAGGATCCGTTCATTCCGGACGGCGACAGCTTCCGCCCAGGACTTGTTGGCGTCGATCGTATAGACCCGGGCGTTTGTCAAGATCGTGTCGGCTGCGGGTTTTTTGTTTGAACAGCCGCCGCATAAAAACAGAATGGCCGAGAAAAGGAGGACGATTTGATTAAATCTTTTCTTGTCAAGAGAAGAACGGGTATATGTCATTTTTTTTATCTCCCCTACGGTCCGTACCCTCCCAAACAATGCCTTTACAACAAGTGCTTAAAACTTCAGCCCTTAATGATCCTCCAGTTTTTGAATCCAGTTTTCCTTCATTTGTCGTCTCCCTCCGTGGCTGGAATAATGAATCAAAGAGTTACTCATTGTCAATCGGCGCGGGGAATAGAAAAAGGACTTCTGCTCATCATAAAGAAGAGAGAGAAAGAGAGAATGGGAAAGAAATAACCCGGGAATTTGTATCGGCTTCACTGTATGATAAATAGGATAAAAAACTCTGTGTCGAGGAGACGACCGCGGACGAGCGCAAAGTCCTCAAGGGATTTCATATTTTCTCCGGTCTTCCTCTCGATGGATTGGTCCTCTTCGAGATCGCCAATCGGATCTACAAGCCCTCTTATGTTCCCCTTGAGTCCGCATTGTCTTATTACCGGCTTATCCCGGAAAGCGTTTTCGGTGTGATCTCCGTTTCGACCTGAAGCATCCATTGATTCACGACCGGATTGGCAGGGTTCCGCTTCCGGACGGTCAAGCCAGGGCTTTTTTTCGGCTACGAGCTCGTGCCCACCCGCGGCAAGCGCGTCAAGACCGCCTGCTCGGAGAAGGCCGTCCTGGATTTCCTTTGCCCCAACCCAAGTGTTCGGAGCCGCCCGGATTTCGAAAGTCTGCGCATCGATAAGGAGCGCTTCTTTCGGACGGTCTCCGTCCGTGCCCCTAAGGTAGCCGCGGTGCGTTTCGGCCGGAGAGTGGTCGCGCCGTTTCTCTACAAGCCGGAAGACGCCAGGAAGGTCCGGATCTTCGCCGGGTTCGTTGAGGGCCACAAGTTCAAATTCTGATGCTCTAACGTCGTTTCGTTTTCCCAGCCAGCCGTTCCTCGAGTATCCGGATCTTTGAAATGATCGGCATGGGAGGCTCGTGAGAGTCGGCTTCCTTGAGGGCGAGGGATTTTTCCAGGGCTGTCCGGTACAGACGGAGGGCTTCCTCCGGAGATCCCTCCTCCTCGCAGACCTGTCCTTTAATCCAATATCCGGCTGGCTCCTCCGGGAATCGGCGCATGATCTCCTCGGCGGCGAGCCCGGCTTCGGAGTGAGACGCCAGCCTGAGCAGGATCTCCGCTTTTCTAAGAAGGATCCCTTTTTCCGATTCCGGAGCGCGGGGGACCGGAAGGGGATCGGAGACAACAGTCCCGCCGTCCATCTTCATCTCCGCCCTGATGAGGGTCCCGGGCGGCGGCAGTTCAGCCGTGGGGAGCCTGTACAAGGCCGTGAGGGTGTCCCGGGGACCGAGAGCGGCTCTTTCAACTGCGGGAGAACTAACGAGAACGACACCGTCCAGCTTTTTCGAGGCGCCTTCCGGCCCGGGCCTCTCCCCGGGTGTGTTGATTCCAGTACCTGTCTTCGCGGAGCAGAAGTCGACCCTCGGGGTTACCCCCTCATCAATGGGAAAGGGATACTTTTTTCCATCAACTCCTCTATATTGCGATGGGCGGGAGTAGCGCATGACGCAGGAGACGTCGCCCGACCAGAGCCCGCCTCGCCTGGCCAGACCATCATGGTCGATCTCGCCGTGGTGCCAGATGTTCACCGCGTGGCCCAGCTCATGGGCGAGCACCGAATCGAGGTCATCGAAAGTTTTATAAACTGCGGCTACGTCGATGAGCACCTCCTTAATCCGGTTGGGAGGCCCGGGCCCTCCCATCGCTTCTCCCAGGACCACCCAGCCGTCCCGGTCAGCCAGGTCGCTGTCCCGCAGGTGGAGGCCATTCTGAGGACCCTGGGATGCCCACCCT